>NZ_JBMKIG010000005.1:0-413925 GCF_049238005.1 Enterobacter cloacae complex sp. IR5459 | reverse complement strand
ACAAACCTCGGTTTAGACAAAACAGTAAATATCGAAGGAAACCAGTCCATTTCAGGAGAGAAAAACTTCACTGGCCCTTTGAAAATTACCGCAGCCTATCCACAAATTACTTTATGGGCGACTGCCCAGCCAAACGGCACTTATGGCCGGGTAGTTACATTCGGTAGTGAGGGTAACAAAACCTTCATTGCTGCACGGCAATGGGAAGGTGGAAATAACACTTGCGTGACCTATCTGCCCACTTTTAAGGACGGTTATTTCACATTCTGGACAACCTCAAATACGACAGTAACCTCTGACGGAACCATTAAGCAGGCCTCTCCCATTGCCAGAATCGTTAAGTCTCAGGGAGAGAACCGGCGTACGGATGTTGAAAATGATGGATTCACATGGTGCGGCTGCGGTACGGCGAACGCCGAGGCTGAAGGGATCAAAATCTCGCGGCTGGATGTTGGGGTGTATGTTCTTATCGGCTCGGCAGGCCTGGCATCAGAAGGCTGGCAATTGTTGCCGCCAATGGACCCGGGTGGAATGGGTGAACTGGGTGTTGTTGAAGCAGAGCAGACAGAAAGCGGTGGGCTGACGATTCGGCTTTTTAAGCGGAAATACATGCTGAGCGATGAAGGGGAGATCGTCAAAACAAAAGGGGCTCCTATGGATGTTCCGGCCAACAGCTGGATCGACGTACGCCTCGACATGCCTGATGATAGCATTTGGAATACAAGATCTTCTGAAGCTTCTCTGGAACTGACAGAGCAGCCAGCAGTCATTCAGCCTTAAAAATTAATAGGCGAACCCAAATTGATCTGCATTTCATTTAAAACTACTGTATATAAACACAGTAATAAAGGGAGTGCAGATTATGCCCCGAAATTCAGATATTCAAGCCGCCTTTATTGCGGCCATAGAGCTTAATCCAAAAGGCTACCGCTACCTGAGAACAGACCGCTTCATACAAAAGTTGCGTGGTTTTAACTGGCACTTTACCCGTGACGATGCAAACAAGTGGATAGAGCGCAATCAACCGGGTTTCGCTGATAAAACGACAGACGGTAGCGACAACCGTTACTGGATCCTGCGTAACATGGGGAGGGTGCACTGATGGGATTCGCATCACCAGCTGCTGATTATGTTGAGCGTCAACTTTCCCCAGCAATCCTGTGCAACATCGGGGCGGATAGTAGGTTGCTCGAAACTGATATGGGGTTTGCGGTCATAGAGCCAGCAACGAAAAAGACGCCTGGAGATGTGTTGTTAATTTTGTGCGACGGCCACACACAATTTGCAAAACTCATGGGCAAGGCGCTCATTACGGATGATGGTGAAGCGATTGAGGGAACAGCGCTTGAAGAAGTGGAAGTGCTGGGTAGGGTGACGTTCTTCATCAATCGAGCATTAGATGATGATTGCCCTACAATATAGGTAGATTTTCTACCCTACATCTTTGAAGGCAAATAACCAGCCATAAGCGGCCGGTTTTTTGAGTGGTTTTGGTCGGTACGATAGAATTTTAACCTCCGTTCCACAACACTCCTTTGTCAGTGAACGGATCAAAAAAGTTTCGCCATTATGATTTTTAGTTAACCGTAAGCTTTTGATTCACTGAATCTTAAAATTATGAATTAATGGCGAAAAATTAACGTATGTATCTGATAATTATAGATAACACGCGTGATTTAAAATCCCTCGGCGTTCGCGCTGTGTGGGTTCAAGTCCCACTCCGGCTACCATGGGAAAAGCAGAATAATCAAAGCAATAAGCAGTGTCGTGAAACCACCGAAAGGTGGTTTTTTTGTGCCTGCAATTCCCCCTTCCTGACAACAAATCTTATTTTTCGTGCCTGACCCATGCACAACCATAATTTTTCGATCATTATGCGTTGAGGGCGTTTCCTTATCGCGTAAATTCTTATATCTCCGTTTCATCGATTGCCCTGCGGCAGCTTCGCAGATAACTTCATTTGGATTTTCCTTAGAAAAAGTGGAAGAGCTTGCAAATGGGCTGGGCAAGGGTATCAACAAATGATCAAAACATTGTTCTCCGGCGACAAGCTCTCGAACGTACAGGATATGAACTACGGTTGGCAAGAGGCATCTAAAACCGCAATGGCGCTGGATTTGACCACTGGGAGCATTACGGGATGGCAGATGTACCAGATAGCTAAAGAGAACTGATTATGTCACAAGAATTAGAATTTTCGCTTCATCCACCCGTTTGGCCTGCCATCGTCTATTTTGTTGTATCTGTTGCAATTTTTTTCTTGCTTTATCTCGGGAAACTAAAAGTTAACAGGCTGCATAAATACCCGCTATTTATCGCATATATGGTGTTTGTAATCGCTGTTGCAGCCGTTCAGATAAACATCTTTGCTAATGGCTACGAGTTTGTCCGCAGCTTTTTGCATATCGATTTTGACCCATATCGATATGACTCGGTATATTGGGGATCATTGTTTTTCTCCATGATTTACTTGCTGGCGTTGCCCCGGAACAAGTTTTAGCATAATGAAATTTTCATTTAAGGGACGTTATGTCTTTACCGCCATTGTATGCACTGCGTGCGTTTGAAGTTGCTGCGCGGTTGAACTCCTTCAGTAAAGCCGCTGAAACGCTCAATATTACGCCGGGTGCGGTCAGCAGACATGTTCGTACCCTTGAACTGTGGTTCGACTGCGAGCTTTTCAAAAGGCAAGGTCCTCGCGTGGAGGTCACTGAAGCCGGGCGAGTGCTTGCCGGACAGCTGAACGAGAGCTTCACGAGCATTGAATGGGCCTGCCGGGCATTTCGCAGTGAAAACCATCTGCTGCGGTTAAAAGCACCCAGCACCCTGACCATGAGATGGCTTCTCGACGTGCTGCGATCTTTTCGCAACAACCATGCAAAACCACAGGTTGAGATTGCCAGCGTCTGGATGGACATTGATACCGTTGATTTCAATCTTGAGCCCTACGACTGCGCCATCCTTCTTGGTAATGGCCGTTTTGGTGACACAACGGAGAGTCAGCTGCTTTTTCATGAATGGCTTATCCCGGTTTGTACCCCATCACTTATCGAACCGGCCCGGCAACGGCTTCCGCAATGCGATTTGATCCATCCTTCACCGGACAGACGTGACTGGCGGCGCTGGCTGCGAAGAACAGGATTGTTCCCGGGGCTCGATATGAGCAGCGGTATGGTGTTCGATACCCTTGAACAGGGAAGTATTGCCGCGATGAACGGGCACGGCATCGCTATCGCCGACCTGCATCTCACGCTTGATGCCCTGAAAAGCGGCCTGCTGGGCCTGCCGTTCAGGGAAGCTATTGCGACAGGGGATGGCTACTACCTCGTCTGGCCAAAAAATTCACTCAAAAGAGAGAGCATTCAGCATCTTCTGGCCTGGCTGCAAAACCATACCCCGGTCGTTCCGGCGCTGGATATCGATTATCTGGAATACGATGACAGTCGGGTTTATTAATACCGTTATGAATAAGATATGTTTGCCATCTTTTTATAACGTTCTGGCAAAGCGCTGTTCAGGCTGAGTACCTTATCCAGAATATAAAATGCTGGCGTGTTTTTCTGTTGCTCAGCGTCAATGATTGCCGCGCGTAATAGCGTGGCGGCAGACGAAATTCTGTGAAAATATTCTTCAGTCTCGGGCGTCTGTAATTCACCCGACGTGGCGTAACGCACGTCCGGCCAGCCGGAGAAGTCGAGCAGCGGAAGGGGCTTTCCTGCTTCAGGATGACAGGCTGAAATCAGCGCAGCCGCTTGCTTAGGGTCGCGATGGGCAACGGATAGCATGTATACGCGCTGCGCAAACGGTGACAGAGCCTCAGAGTGATGTTTCGTCGCCATAAGCATGGCCATAAAATCCTGTAAATCATCGGCTGAATCGGTGTCAGGTGGTAATACAGTTTTCAATAACTGATATAACGCATCAAGTGTCATATTTGCCCCGGATCCTCTTATCATTATTATTCAGTTTGCGGCTGAACGTTTTATCGACCCGCGCAAAGGCGGGTCGTGAAGATGATATTTGAATGCGGTCGCATCAGAAAAACGATTAATAATGGCAATCACTGTGAGTTTTTCTCACTATAGCCTTTTCGTTTCACACTCCACCCAGGTACGCCTTCCTCACCTCCGGATCCTTCAGCAACGCCTCGCCGCTGCCGCTTAACCGAATCTGGCCGTTAACCATCACATAGCCGCGGTCGGACAACTTCAGCGCGTGGTGCGCATTCTGCTCGACCAGAAAAATCGTCATTCCGTTACGGGCCAGTTCGCGCAGCGTCTGGAAGATCTGTTTAACCACAATTGGCGCGAGGCCGAGGCTGGGTTCATCCAGCAGCAGAAGTTTAGGACGGCTCATCAGCGCGCGGGCGATAGCCA
This sequence comes from Enterobacter cloacae complex sp. IR5459, assembly GCF_049238005.1. NCBI lineage: Bacteria > Pseudomonadati > Pseudomonadota > Gammaproteobacteria > Enterobacterales > Enterobacteriaceae > Enterobacter > Enterobacter cloacae complex sp. IR5459. The sequence goes on along the minus strand of NZ_JBMKIG010000005.1, from coordinate 409,549 downwards.
GCATTTGCTGTTCACCGCCTGAAAGCGTCATCGCCCGCTGGTTACGTCGCTCTTTGAGGCGAGGGAAGAGGTCGAACATGCTTTGCATATCTTCCGCTGCATGCTGATTGCCGACGGGGATTGTCCCCATCAGCAGGTTCTCTTCTACAGACATATCCGGGAAAATGCGTCGTCCCTCAGGTGCCTGCGCGATGCCGCCGGTGGCAACATAGTGGGTAGATTTGTGGCTGATATCCTCGCCGCAGAAGAGGATCTGCCCGTTGCGGATCCGGGGCTGACCAAAGACAGACATCAGTAATGTTGACTTCCCCGCGCCGTTAGCGCCAATCAGGGCCACGGTTTCCCCTTTGTTAACCTCAAGCGAAACCTGCTTCAACGCCTGGATCACCCCGTAGAAAACATCCACATCCTGAAACTGAAGCATCGGTTCGCTCACAGATTTACCTCGCTTTCGTCGGTGCCCAGATACGCGGCAATAACTTTTTCATTGTGCTGGATCTCAGCCGGTTTACCTCTGGCAATCACATCGCCATGATCGAGCACAATGATGTCATCTGAAATGCCCATCACCATCCCCATATCATGCTCGATCAGCAAAACCGTGATGTCATGGTGGTCGCGCAGGAACCGGATGATCTCACTCAGCTTGTGCGTCTCCACCGGGTTCAGGCCGGCAGCAGGTTCATCGAGACAAATCATCTCCGGGCCGGTACACATGGCGCGGGCGATTTCGAGGCGTTGTTGCTGACCATAGGACATTTCCCCGGCCAGACGGTTCGCGCAATCCACCAGATCCACCACCTCCAGCCAGTAAAACGCCCGGTCCAGCGCATCGTTTTCTGCCCGACGATACGCAGGGGTATTCAGCACACCCGCCAGCAGATTGCGGTTGACGCGCATGTGCTGTGCCACCAGCAGGTTTTCCACCACCGACATCTCGCGGAACAGGCGGATGTTCTGAAACGTGCGCGCAAGACCCGCGCGGTTCACCAGATGCGTGCCGCCAAACATTTTATAGAACAGGCGTTGACCAAGCTGCGCCGGGTTGAGCCAGTCGCCCGGCTGGAATTTCTGGCCGAGCACCTGAATGACATTGGTGGTTTTATTTCGTGCATTGAACAGAATGTTGCCGCCGGAGGCCCGGTAGAAACCGGTCAGGCAGTTAAAGACGGTCGTTTTTCCTGCGCCGTTAGGCCCAATGAGTGCGGTAATGGAGCCGCGCAGCACCTCAAGATTGACGTCGTTTAAGGCCTTGATCCCGCCGAAGTGCATCATCAGATGTTCTACACGTAAAATCGTTGCGTTCATGGCGCCACTCCTTTACGCACGGTAAATCCGCTGCGGTTGATGCGGATCAGACCGCGAGGACGCCAGATCATCATCACCACCATCAGCATGCCAAACAGCAGCACCCGGTATTCCGCAAAGCTGCGCAGCAGTTCCGGCGTGACGGTCAGCACAAAGGCGGCCAGTACGACGCCGACGGTGGAGCCCATCCCGCCCAGGACCACAATGGCGAGGATCAGGGCCGATTCAAAAAAGGTGAAAGAGGTCGGGTTAACAAACCCCTGGTAGGTGGCAAAAAACACCCCGGCGATACCTGCCGTCGATGCGCCCAGGGTGAAGGCCGAGAGTTTGACCAGAACGTGATTCAGCCCCATGGAACGGCAGGCAATCTCATCCTCACGGAGCGCTTCCCACGCCCGTCCAATGGGCATTCGGGTCAGCCGGTGTTTAATGTAGAGCACCAGCATGACTACCAGGAAAAGTACCGCATAGATGAAAATAAACTTCATGTTGGGGTTATAGGTCAGGCCGAAGAACTCGTGGAAGGGGACGCCGCCTTCTTTGGCGCGTCGGCCAAACTCAAGGCCAAAAAAGGTTGGGGCAGGGGCTGAAACGCCGTTAGGCCCTCCGGTGAAGTTAAGCCAGTTGTTCAGCACCAGGCGGATGATCTCGCCAAACCCGAGCGTGACGATGGCGAGATAATCCCCGTGCATGCGCAACACCGGAAAGCCAAGCAGGGCGCCTGCGCCCGCGGCCATTAGCGCCGCCAGCGGCAGCATGCTCCAGAACCCAAGCCCCAGATACTGATACCCGAGCGCCAGCCCGTAAGCGCCGATGGCATAGAAGGCGACATAACCCAGATCCAGCAGCCCTGCCAGGCCAACAACAATGTTCAGCCCAAGACCGAGCAGGACGTAGATCAGTCCGAGAATGGCAACCGTCAGAAGGTATTTCGTTGCTACAAACGGGAAGCAGATCGCCAGCGTGACAATCAGCGGAATGATCCAGCGCATGCGGCTTTTATACGCCGGCGGCCGGACATACACGCCCGCATTGTCGGATTCAAACCGCGTCTGTAAACGTCTTCCGGCCGCCGTAGCTGAAAAGGCGCTCAGCAAAAAACGTCCCACCATCACCGTGCCAACAATCCACGCCAGCCGCTGGCCGTCAAAGGTAAAGCTGTAACCATCCAGTATCACACCCGCAATCGGGCCGAAAATAATCAGGGCGATCATTCCGGAAAAAATTGCGTCCAGAATGCAGCGCTTCAGGGAAAAACCGTCAGAGGTCATCGCGTTGTTCCTTACACTTTAGCCACGACAGGGCGGCCCAGCAGCCCCTGAGGACGGAAGATCAGAATTAAGACCAGCAATCCAAACGAGAACACGTCTTTATAATCCGAGTTCACCATCCCGGAGAATTGCGCTTCTGCAACGCCCAGAATCAGCCCGCCAAGCATCGCACCGGGCAAAGAGCCGATGCCGCCCAGCACCGCCGCCGTAAAGGCCTTGATGCCGATAACAAACCCGACGTAAAAATCAAAGGTGCCGTAATTCATGGTGATCAGCACGCCCGCCAGCCCGGCCATGGCTGCGCCGATAACAAACACCAGCGAAATTATTCTGTCGGTGTTGATACCCAGGATGGAGGCCATCTTACGATCCTGCTGTACCGCACGGCACATGCGTCCTAAGCGGGTACGGTTGATAATCCAGGTCAGCACCAGCATGCCCGCGAACGAGGCGATGAGGATAAAGACTTTGGTATAGGTTATCTGGACAAACCCTTCGCCAAGGTGAAAACGCAGCACGCCATCAAGCATGGTGGGCACGCCCTGCTGGCGCGGGCCCTGGCTGAGCTGGACGTAGTTTTGCAGTATCAACGACATCCCGATGGCCGAAATCAGCGGCGCCAGACGCGTCGAGTTGCGTAGCGGCTTATAGGCGATGCGCTCAATCGTCCAGCCATAAACGCCAGTGACCACGATGGTGAAAACCAGCGTTCCCAGGATCAGCAGCGGAAAGGAGTGGAGTCCAAAAAACGCCAGCAGGGCCAGGCCAATGGCCGAGAGATAGGCGGAGATCATATACACTTCGCCGTGAGCGAAATTGATCATACCGATGATGCCGTACACCATGGTGTAGCCGATGGCGATAAGACCGTAGACCGACCCCAGCGTTAAGCCATTAATTAATTGTTGCAGAAAGAATGTACTCATGGTCGCGCACCTGAATAAAGGGTTACGCCGACAGTCAGACCTGCCGGCGCTGAGCAGATTCCGTCCCGTTATGGCACTTCTTTATATTTGCCTTTGTCATCCCACTGGTAGACCACGTAGTCAGAGACTTTGAGGTCACCTTTGCTGTCCCAGGCTTTTTTACCCATCACCGTGTCGACAGGGTTGGCCTTCAGCCACTCGCTGGCTTTTGCGGAATCCGTCCCTTTCGTGGCCTTGAATGCCGCCGCGATAGCCTGCACAGACGCGTAGGCGTAGAGGGTGTACCCTTCAGGTTCAAATTTACCGGTGCGGAATTTCTCGATGACGGCTTTTCCGTCCGGGATCAGGCGCGGATCTTTACCGAAGGTCATGTAAATACCGTTGGTGTACTGTGCCCCACCGGCGGCGGTGACCATCTCTTCATTGACGATACAGTCTCCCGAGAAGAACTTCGCCTGCACGCCCTGTTCACGCATCTGGCGAACCAGCGGGCCCGCTTCCGGGTGACAGCCCCCGAAGAACACCACGTCCGGTTTTTGTGCGCCGATTTTGGTCACCAGCGCGTTAAAGTCTTTCTCCCCGCGGGACAACCCTTCGTACATCACCTCCTTAACGCCGCGTTTCGCAAGCGCCGCTTTAGTGGCATCCGCCAGCCCCTGACCGTAGGTGTCTTTATCGTGGATGATGACCACCCGTTTGGCTTTCAGCTTATCAAGAATAAAATCGCTGGCGACCTGGCCCTGCTGGTCGTCACGTCCGCACATGCGAAATATGTCGCTCATGCCACGTTCGGTAATCAGTGGGTTCGTTGAGCCGGGAGTGATGGAGAGGATCCCGGCATCGCTATAGACCTCGGAGGCGGGCATGGTCGACGAAGAGCAGAAGTGGCCGACGACCGCTTTCACCTTATCCTGATCGACTAAGCGGTTGGCAACGGCGACGGCCTGTTTGGGCTCGCAGGCGTCGTCGCCCTGAACCAGTTTGATTTTCTCACCGTTGATCCCGCCGGCGGCGTTAATGTCTTCCGCCGCCTGCGTAGCGCCATGCCAGTATTGATCGCCGTAGGTTGCGTTCGGGCCTGTGAACGGCCCGGCCACGCCGATGACGATATCGGCCTGCGCGGAAAAGGCCGTCACCAGACAACCGGCCAGCACCAGGGAGAGGGGAGTTTTGGTAAATTTCAGCGACATTATTATGTTCCTTAGCAAAGAGGTTTTTGCACCAGGTATAAACCCGAACGCCTGATGGCATCGTAAATCCAAAAACAAGAGCGAGAACAAAATGCACTTTAGAAGCAATCTCATGCTTAATACGGCGAGGATCCCACGCACCGCGAAGCGCGCAGAACATTAAGCAAAAAGGTTGCCAGAATGGTTAATCCCTTGACCGGGTCACAACACGTTGAGTATAGAGCGCCGTTTTATGCGCCTTTGCGGGATGATATGAATTTACAGCGGAGATCACATCTCCTTAACAACAAAGCCCATAAGTTGTGCAACGGTCACGATTTGCACGTTTTTGCAGCAATAAAGACCTAAACTTCAGATAGGCACGCGCGGCGATATATGTCAGGATCGTTTTTTTTATCAGGAGTATCAGCAATGGCTGAAGGCCCATTAAATGAAAGCGAGATGGCGTGGCTGGAAGAGACATTAATCTCTTACGGTCACGACGATGCATCCGTGATTGACGTGTCCGAACTGGACGGCATGCTTACCGCAGTACTTTCCGGTCCCGTTGTGGTGGAGCCCGACACCTGGCTGGTGGCGGTCTGGGGTGGTGAGAAATATATTCCTCGCTGGAAAAACGATCGTGAGATGAACCGTTTTATCGATCTCTGCTTTAAGCACATGAACGATATTGCCGAGCGTTTGAGCGAATACCCGGATCAGTTTGAACCGCTGTTTGGCTATAACGACGTTGACGGTCAGAGCTATACAGTGGTGGAAGAGTGGTGCTATGGCTACATGCGCGGCGTGGCGCTGACGGACTGGTCATCCCTGCCGGAAGCGCTGGAAGCGGACCTGGCGGTGATTGCCCTGCACGGGACGGAAGAGAACAGCGAGAAGCTGGATGCGCTGACCGAAGAGGAGTATATGGCCAGCATCGAGAGCATTCAGCCTGCGGCGCTGCGCTTGTATAACTACTGGGTGGCTAACCCGCAGCAGCCGGAAGCGAAAAAGCCGATCGTGAACGGGTCGAAGGTGGGGCGTAACGACCCGTGCCCGTGCGGGAGTGGGAAGAAGTTTAAAAGCTGCTGCCTGCATTAAATCATTAATTACTGTGGCCTGAATGGGGCACGGGTGTTGAGTCCCCGCTAAAATCGGCGAACCGGAGACCAGATGACAAGGGCTGGACGCCATGGATGGCGGCCAGAGGCGAATCGAGACAGGATGTCGAGTTGAGCCGACCGCAGGCAGATGGTCGGGAGGTGAGCGCAGTGCGAAGCACCGATTTTCCGCGGGGCCGCGGGGATTGATAAGGGGGCCGCGGCGGCCCCCTTATCCCGTTCACATGCTGTGAAAAAATTATATTCTGTTGATCTTAAGGTGAACGGAACAGTACCTCTGGACCTGTATAAATAAGTTATCCCACTTCCGGCAGCATCCCCGCTGCAATCAAAATCTGCACCAGAATAATCGCCACGCCGCACCCAAACACCACGCACAGCATTGGCGTACCGCCCGCCACGCGATACCCCTGCTGCGGATGTTGCTGGCGGCTCTTCCACGCCAGCAGGGAAGGCAGCAGCAGGGCCAGTACCGATAACGCCACGCCAGCATACCCCAGCGCCATCACAAACCCGCGCGGGTAAAAGAGCGCGAAGGCCAGCGGCGGCAGGAAGGTCATCGCCCCCGTCTGTAAGCGTCCCGCAACGGTATTGCGCCGCTGGAACAGATCCGCCATATAGTCAAACAGGCCAAGCGCCACGCCGAGGAAGGAAGTTGCCAGGGCCAGGTCAGCAAACAGATGTACCGCCAGCTCCACGTGTGAAGAGGCCACCACGTTACGCAGGGCAACCAGGAATCCATTCAGACCAGAATGCTCTGCCATCAGGCCGATAAAGGTATTGGAATCAATACTGCCCAGCGTCACCAGCTGCCAGAACAGGTAAGCAATCAACGGAATGGCGCTGCCGATAACAAAGACGCGGCGTAGCTTGCGAATATCACCGTTCATATAGCTCACGATGCTCGGTACGCTGCCGTGAAAACCGAAGGAGGTGAAAATAACCGGGATGGCCGAAAGCGCCAGACCTTTCTCCAGCGGGAGGGAGAGCAGGTTAATCTTGTGAACATGCGGTGCCAGCAGCACCAGCATCACAACAAGGAAAAGAATTTTGGCGCTGAACAAAAAACGGTTAAACAGATCGACCAGCGATGTGCCCGCGCAAACCACGCCGCCACCAATCAGCGTAAAGACAATGGCGCCTGTTTCCGGTGAAAGCGACGCACCGAAGCCGTCATTGATACTTGACGCAATCAGCTCCCCGGCGCCGCTGATGTAAGCGGCAGTCAGGGCGTACATCAGGAACATCATGCTGAAACCGGCGATCCACTGCCCGTAGCGTCCAAGATAGCGTGCAGCCAGGGAGCCTAAGCCAGTATCGGCAGGGACATGCTGATAAACCTCCAGCAATAATAGCGCGGTGTAACACATCAGGGCCCACAGACCGCCCAGCAGCACTACGGTAATCCCAAACCCGACGCCAGCGGCAGCCAACGGCATGGCCAACATTCCTGCGCCAATTGTCGTTCCGGCGACGATAAAAATACTTCCCAGAGTTCTGTTCTTCACGCTTTCCTCTACAACGCTTCCATACCGCGACTCATTCTGCGGCGCAGAGTAAGGGAAAAGCCCCGTCTCGTCAAATCACCGTTACATAGTGTGTAATGATTAATTTACAAAAAGAAAAGGGTAACCTGAGCCAGCGCAAAGCGTGCCGTGGAGGGAGCGTTTAGTCTGCTTTTTATTTACGAGAGGTAACCATGTCAATTCACGGACACGACGTGCTGAATATGATGATTGAGTCAGGTGAGCGGTATACTGAGGAGAGTCTGGTTGAGGCGATACATGCCCGCTTTGGCGAAGCGGCGCGTTTCCATACCTGTTCAGCTTCAGAGATGACGGCCGCGGAGCTGGTGGCGTTTCTGGCGGCGCGCGGAAAATTCATTCCGGCAGCAGACGGATTTTCCACTCACGAAAGTAAAATTTGCCGTCATTAAATAAAGCGGTGCTGAAAACTCAGCACCGCTTTTCTGTTAATTCTGCGTGTCGAGCGTCGACAGCTCTTTATCAATGAAGTACAGACCTTCCCCGGATTTACCTGCCAGAGATAATTTATCCAGTACGGATTTAAATAGCTTCTCTTCTTCGTGCTGTTCAGCCACATACCACTGAAGGAAATTAAAGGTTGGATAATCCTGGCTGGTCATGGCGGCATGAGCCAGTTCATTAATTTTCTGGGTGATCAGCTGTTCGTGCTCATAGGTGGCGCGGAACAGTTCATCAAGAGAGCCGTATTCGGCAAAAGGGGATGCCACGTTATCAATACGCGGCAGGCTGCCGGTGTCCGTCAGGTAATCAAACAGACGCTGCATGTGCGTCATCTCTTCCTGGGCATGACGACGCAGGAAGGCGGCCGCTCCTTCAAAGCTGTGATAGCTGCACCAGGCGCTCATCTGCTGATAAAGCAGGGAAGAAAAAAGCTCAAGATTCATTTGCGCATTGAGCTTGTCGATCATTTCAGTTTTTAACATGGTGCAGCTCCGGTTTATTAATTCTGGTTCACGATGAGCGACACTATAATTTGTTATTTAATTATTTGCAAAAAGTAAAATAAATATTTCTTTATTAAAAATACGAATGGGAATAAAACGCATTGCCGCTATTTATATTTATTAATGAGAATTGTTTTAGTTCTTATTAAATAAACTGCCAGCGTGACTGGCAGTAGCGGTTAATACCACGGATTCTGGCTGGAAGAGGTAACAGCATATCCCTGACATTTATACTGAATGGTCACACTTTCGTTCAGACAGAGTGAACCGCTGATCAGGGTGCAGGTTTTAATTGGCTGCCCGTAGGCTGACGCGGTGGCGTAGCCCATATGTTGACAGGCTTTGGTTGCCGTACCGTTATTAACATACTCATCAGACCAGGCGTTTTGCAGCATGGCCTGGCCATAGTCGAGGCGCACAATTCCGTTTGGGGCATCCGTACTGCTGATTTCTGCCTGACGGTTGATACTGCACCCGGCGAGCAACAGGATCGTTCCGGCTATGATTACACGTTTCATGGTTCACTCTGCGTGACGGGAAATACGCCATTGTAACCAACGCGATGTGACGCAATGGCCGGAATAGCCGGAGGATCTGCCCTCTCACTGTGCAACGAGCCGGGCCACCGCGCGAAATTGTGAGCGCATCTTTGTTTTTTAAAACAAGTTTTCACTTAATTTGAAAGTGTGTTTGTTTGATAGTAAGGTTAAGTGGAAAAAGTATCCACAGCGGGATCGCCCGCCATGCATTCAGGAGAGACAAGATGAAAATTGCACTGATGATGGAAAACAGCCAGGCCGCTAAAAATCCCATCATCCTTAATGAGCTGAAAGCCGTTGCTGATGAGAAAGGTTTCCCGGTCTATAACGTCGGTATGAGTGATGAGAACGATCATCATCTCACCTATATTCACCTGGGCATCATGGCGAGCATTCTGCTTAACGCTAAAGCTGTCGATTTTGTTGTCACCGGCTGCGGTACCGGGCAGGGCGCGTTGATGTCCCTGAACATCCATCCGGGTGTGATTTGCGGTTACTGCATCGATCCTGCGGATGCCTTCCTGTTTGCGCAAATCAACAACGGTAACGCGCTTTCTCTGCCTTTTGCGAAGGGCTTCGGCTGGGGGGCAGAACTGAACGTACGCTTTATCTTTGAGAAAGCGTTTACCGGACGCAATGGCGAAGGTTATCCACCAGAGCGTAAAGAGCCGCAGGTGCGTAACGCCGGGATCCTGAACCAGGTGAAAGCGGCGGTGGTGAAAGAAAACTATCTGGATACCCTGCGAGCAATCGATCCTGAGCTGGTTAAAACCGCCGTCTCAGGCCAGCGCTTCCAGCAGTGCTTCTTCGAGAACTGCCAGGACAAAGAGATCGAAGCCTTCGTGCGCGGTATTGTTGGCTGATTCCGTTTTGCCGGGCGGTGCGTTGCCTGCCCGGCAGATAGCGTTACTTTTTCGATGAGACCGCGCTGCCTGCATCTTTGGTCAGACGCAGCGTGTCAACCATTCCCACCAGGCAGATTAGTGCGATCGCCACAAATGCCAGCCGGAAGCTCATTCCCGGCATGCCGGCAATCCCCATCGCCTCACTGACTTTTTCCCCGATACGAATACCAATCGCCCCGAGCGTGATCCCAAGCCCCACGGCAAGCTGCGTTGCGGTTGAAAACAGAGTATTGGCATAGCTCATCTGCACCGATGGCACATCCGCAAAAGCCAGCGTACTGATGGCTGTAAACTGAATCGAACGGAAAACGCCGCCCAGATAGAGGATCAGCATGACGAGCCACGCGGGCGTCTGCGGCGTCAGAAACGCGCAGGCCAGCAACGCCAGGACATTCAACGCACCGTTAATCAGCAACAGCCGCTTAAACCCCAGGCTGCGGATAAGCGGCGTCGTCGCCGGTTTAATGGTGAGATTGCCAACGAAAACCGCCAGCACCAGCAGGCCCGAATGGAACGCGTCCATGCCAAAGCCGACCTGGAACATCAGCGGTAACAGGAACGGAACCGCGCTGATGGAGGCGCGAAACAGCGATCCGCCATACAGGGTGACGCGAAACGTCGGCACCTGCATCGCATCGAGTCTGATCATCGGCCAGGTTGTCCGCTTAAAGTGACGCAGTGCCAGACTTAACGCGACGATACCGACGATAAACAGCGTGGCGGTTAATCCTGTTCGCAGAGGCTCTGCGCCCATCAACTCCATCGCATAAACCAGGCTCACCATGGCAAGGGTGGTGACAACAAAACCCGGTAAATCAAACGGTCGGCGCGTATCTTCATGCAGGTCTGGAATGATGCGCAGTGCCAGCAAAATGGCGATTATCCCCAGCGGCACGTTAATAAAGAAGATCCAGCGCCAGTCGGCATAGCTGGTAATGAACCCACCCAGCGGCGGGCCGATGATCGGCGCGACCAGCGCAGGCCACGTCAGGGTGGCGATTGCCGTGATGAGCTGATGTTTTGGCGTGGTGCGTAGCACGGCCAGGCGACCCACGGGCACCATCAGCGCGCCACCCATGCCCTGAAGGACGCGCATCGCGACGAACTGATCGAGCGTGGTGGACAGGCCGCAAAATACCGAGGCCAGCGTGAAGATTGCCAGCGCGAGGGCAAACACTTTTCGCGCGCCGAAGCGGTCGGCGATCCAGCCGCTGGCGGGGATCAGCACGGCCAGGGTGATCAGGTAGGCGCTGATGCCGATATTCAGATCCACGGCCTGTACACCGAAGCTTTTTGCCATGTCCGGCAGCGCGGTGGCAATCACCGTCCCGTCCAGAAACTCCATAAAGAAAGCACCGGCCACCAGCAGCGCCGCAGGCGATAATCCACGGCTCTCTTTGCCGGATACGTTTTCACTCATTCTCTTCCTGCCCGCTCAAAAAATTTTATAAACATTTACTGGAATTTATAAGACTGTAACGTGCAGATTTATCATGGCTTTTTTTAACAAACCAGCAGCACTGAGGGTTTAATAACCGTGATGCAGGTCACAAAATGGTTGATTTTTGTGATGGTGGTCATATTATAAGCGTATTGACAATAACACCTGCATAACACGTTACTGGAGCAACATAATGAAACTGCGCAAAATCCTGAAAAGCATGTGGGCAAACTACTGCACAACGTTTAAAGACGTCCCACCGGGTGCGATGTTCTGATAAAAAAACCTGCTTCGGCAGGTTTTTTTATGTCTGCGGACGACGAGAGGGAGATGGAAGGGCGTCTGTTTTGCTACTATGGCGGCCTTTGAATAAGGAGAACCCCATGTCACAAAACCTGAGCGCCGATCAGGAACTGGTATCTGACGTCGTCGCCTGCCAGCTGGTTATCAAACAAATCCTTGATGTGATTGACGTTATCGCGCCGGTTGAGGTACGCGAAAAGATGTCGACCCAACTGAAAAACATCGATTTCACCAACCATCCTGCTGCGGCGGACCCGGTTACGCTCCGCGCGATCCAGAAAGCGATTGCGCTGATTGAACTCCGCTTCACACCGCAGGGTGAGTCACACTAAAATAAACCGATGTTTTAAAATTAGAAACCCTTTTCTGCTTTTACGTCGAAGGGCGACAAAGCCTGTCGCCCGCAGAAGGATCAGAAGAACGTCTGCACCAGCAGATAGCTCACCACGCAGGCACAGCTGACGCCAATCAGCCCCGGCAGAATAAAGCTGTGGTTGATGATGAATTTACCGATGCGGGTGGTACCGGAGCGATCGAATCCGATACAGGCCAGATCGCTCGGATAGGTCGGCAGCACAAAGTAGCCGTAGGATGCCGGGAAGAAGGCCACCAGCATTTTCGGCTCGATGCCCAGCATCAACCCCATCGGGGCGACCGCGGTCAAGGCCGCAGCCTGGCTGTTGACCAGTTTTGATACCAGGAACAGCACGATGGCATACGTCCAGGGATGACTCTTCACCACCCCCTCCAGCGCCATTTTCAGCTCGTCGAGATGCGCCTGAAAAAAGGTATCGCTCATCCACGCCACTCCAAACACCGAGAAAATCGCGACCATCCCCGCCTTAAATACCGCCCCGTTTGAAATGGCCGACGCATTTACCTTGCAGGTCATCAGCATGATGGCCCCGGCGATCAGCATCATCATTTGAATGACAAGGTTCATCGACAGGGCTGTCATTTTGCCTTTGATCTCAAACGCCGGACGCAGCTCGGGCAGCGCACCCAGCAGGACCACAACGGCAATCCCGGCGAAGAAGATCCACGTTGACCAGTAGGCCTGTTTCGGGAAACGCTGATCCATCAACGTCTCCGTTCCTCCATAGATAAACTCCCGCTGTTTCGGATCTTTCAGCTTTTCCTGAAATTCAGTATCGTCTGCGAGGTTTTTCCCCCGGCGCAGGCTCCACAGTGCCGCAATGGCAACGCCAGACAGTGAGGCCGGTACGGAAACGGCGAGGATTTCGAGGATCCCCCACGCGTGACCGATGCCGTGCTGCGCACCCAGAATCGAGACCAGCGAAACGACGGCCACGGAAACGGGGGAGGCGGTGATCGCCATCTGAGAGGCCACCGAGGCCACCGCCATCGGCCGTTCCGGGCGAATGCCTTTTTTCAGGGCGATATCCGCGATAATGGGAAACATGGTGTAGACGACGTGACCGGTCCCGCAGAGGAAGGTCAACATCCAGGTGGTAAACGGTGCGAGAAGGGTGATGTGCTGGGGATGTTTACGCAGCAGGCGCTCTGCGAATTGCATCATTACATTCAGGCCACCGGCCGTCTGTAGCGTGGCCGCACAGCCGATGACGGCGAGGATTGTGAGCATCACGTCAACCGGTGGTTTACCGGGTTGCAGACCAAAGACAAAACTTAAAATAAACAGGCCGATACCGCTTATCAGCCCCAGGCCCATCCCGCCGAAGCGGGTGCCTATCAGCAGGCAGAGAATAATGACAATAAACTCAATGGTGATCATGATGCTCCCTCGTTAATGAATGTAATTAAACAAATCATTACACGATGTATGGTTATTCATTGGGAGCAAGATCTGATTTGTTAAATGTCAGCAAAAGCAGGGAGTTGGTACCCACTCCCTGACGGGCTGAGGGATCCCCAGTAATTTGAAAGCAAAAGCGATAACGTTGCCTTCAGAATAACTGAAGGCTTTCAGCGATGCCTCGGTCCGGCTGTAAATCGCTGAGGCGTTTCCTGTAGGCCGGGGCGAGGCGCAGGGATGCGCCGAGAGGGCGGGCTTTACAGGGATGTTACCTCCGCCCGTCCCCGATAAGCCGGAAGGAATAAGCCGAAGGTACCGCGAAGCGGCGATTTTCCGCCGGAAGCCCGGGTCGCCAGGGTGGTGGCGACTGAGCCACCCTGGCACGTTCACCGGTTATGCCGTGACAGAGTAGCAAGGAACATAAAGTGAACGGAATGACCACCAGAGCCGTATGTTCCCCCTCACCCCAGCCCTCTCCCTCAAGGGAGAGGGGGCCGTCTGTGCAGGCATTATTTTGTGGGGAACTCTCAGCCCTGACGGGAGCGGGTGAAGGACTTAGTGGTGTTGCACGGTAGCAATGTCGAGAAGATGGCGGTCCGTCTGCTCCAGACAAATCCCCGCACGTTTCGCGTTGCGGATTTCATCTGCGAGCGTCTTCAGCAGCATGCCATCCTGCTGCTGCTCTCTGTCCATATCGCGTAAAAACGTGAGGGTAATGATGTCCTGTTGCGCTTTGGCTTCATCAGCCAGTTTGCTCAGCTTCGCACAGCGTTGCTCGTACTCTTCGAGCGTTTTCTGAAACAGTTCTTCCAGAGAAGTGTAATTATCTTCAATCGTTTCAAGCTCTTTGACGGTAGGGTTTGCCCCGACAGCTTTCAAAAAGTTAAAGACACGCATCATGTGCGTGACGTTACTTTGCGCCTGAGTACGAAAGAAGGTGGCAGTGCCGTTGAGGCTTTTTCTGGAACACCACGCGCTCAAATGCAGATGCAGATTTGAAGCATAAAACTCCAGGTTCATCTGGGCATTCAGTTTTTGCATCATCGTTTGGGTAGTCATTCTCATATCCTTATTGACTGTGGGACTTGATGTCCGCTACTTAACCTGACCCGGCAGGTATTCACGATTGAATGGCGGAAATTGATTTCTGCAAGGTAAAAACTCGAAAATTCACTTCCTGTGTTCGATTTAAATAAGCATACGCTTCTCTTCGACTTAAGAAAACTCTTAATTGGGCTGTGTTTACCATAGATTACAAATTTAAATATAGCCCAGAATAGAAAGAAGGTTACGAGATTGGTAATTATATAACATGTTGATTTAAAAGGGTGTAAAATCAATTTTGCTCATTTTTATCGTTTCAGGAAACGTTCTTTGGCGGGAAATTCTGTAAAAGTGATAAATCAGAAATAATATTTGCAAATATATCCTGTCGTATCAAATTTGAGCTAAATCAATTTTCACTCAATATACGGTTCTGTGATCGCGGCGCAAGATTGTGATCTGATAAAGCGAGAAAATGAAACGATGTTTTACATTGTTTCATTATTTGAGGTTTATGATGGCTAACGTTGCGGTGCTGCTGGCACCTGGTTTTGAAGAAGCAGAAGCGATTATCACTATTGATATTCTGCGGCGTTTACAGATTGAGGTGGAGACGCTGGCCTGCGCGGAGTCCCGTGCGGTAGTGAGTTACCATAATATCCCCATGGTGGCTGACAGTACGTTAACGGAGCGCATTAATAAGCTGTATGACGCGGTCGTATTGCCCGGTGGGCCGCAGGGGAGCGTCAATCTTGCTGCTAACCAGGAGGTGATCCGCTTTGTTTCCGCGCATGACGAGCACGGCAAACTTATCTGCCCGATCTGCTCTGCGGCCGCGCGGGTGCTGGGCGGTAACGGGCTACTGAAGGGGCGCCGCTACGTCTGTTCCGGCGATCTGTGGCAGAGCGTTGATGATGGAGTATATGTAGATGCGCCGGTCGTGGAGGATAATAACCTCATCAGCGGCAAGGGGCTGGGGCACGCTTTTGACTTTGCGCTGACGCTCTCTGCTCGTTTGTTGGGTGTCGACGCCCCCGTGCGCGATCATGCTGAACACATCTATTACCGCTGGTAAATTTTCTGCCGGACGCTAAGGCGTCCGGCTTACAGGGATTTCTTAGCTGACCTTATGGATAATCCTGCTTAACTCCTTTCCATTTGTAGGACAATTACGTCCTTTTTTATGTCATTTTTCGCTGAATTTATGTACGCAATTACTGTAATTCTGCGGTGTGATGTCGCTCTCTTATGGATGATTAATTTCCCGCTAAAACTATCTCCAGCAATAACGCTTATAACAAGGTAAGCGCTAATGCCTTGTTTTAAGTCCGATTAAATAAGTTGTTCGCCATTATTCCCTACAGATAAGAATGCTTAAGCTGGAGTTTACCATGCACAAATTTACTAAAGCGCTGGCGGCCATCGGCCTGGCTGCCGTTATGTCACAATCCGCTATCGCTGAAAATTTAAAGCTCGGTTTTCTGGTTAAACAGCCTGAAGAACCGTGGTTCCAGACCGAATGGAAATTTGCTGATAAAGCCGGAAAAGATTTGGGATTTGAGGTAATTAAAATCGCTGTACCTGACGGTGAGAAAACGTTGAACGCCATTGATAGCCTGGCGGCCAGCGGTGCGAAAGGTTTCGTTATCTGTACGCCGGATCCAAAACTGGGGTCAGCGATTGCCGCGAAAGCGCGCGGTTACGACATGAAAGTGATTGCGGTGGACGATCAGTTCGTGAATGCCAAAGGCAAACCGATGGATACCGTTCCGCTGGTAATGATGGCGGCCACTAAAATCGGTGAGCGTCAGGGCCAGGAGCTCTATAAAGAGATGCAAAAACGCGGCTGGGATGTCAAAGAGACCGCCGTGATGGCTATTACCGCAGACGAGCTGGACACCGCCCGTCGTCGTACCACCGGGTCCATGGACGCCCTGAAAGCGGCTGGCTTCCCTGAAAAACAGATCTACAAAGTCCCGACCAAATCCAACGATATTCCGGGCGCCTTTGATGCGGCGAACTCCATGCTCGTCCAGCATCCGGAAGTGAAGCACTGGCTGGTGGTGGGGATGAACGACAACACCGTACTGGGTGGCGTGCGTGCAACGGAAGGCCAGGGCTTTAAAGCACCGGACGTGATCGGGATCGGCATTAACGGCGTTGACGCCGTGAGCGAACTGTCTAAAGCGCAGGCGACCGGCTTCTATGGCTCACTGCTGCCAAGCCCGGATGTCCACGGCTATAAATCCAGCGAAATGCTCTACAACTGGGTGACCAAAGGGGCTGAACCGCCGAAATTCACTGAAGTGACCGATGTGGTGCTGATCACCCGCGATAACTTCAAAGAGGAGCTGGCGAAAAAAGGACTGGGCGGTAAGTAATACGCTGTGATTGCGCCCCTCCCTCACCGTGAGGGGCCAGACGTACACACTACAGGAATCACGGAGTCGTTATGCAACAGTCTGATCCGTATCTCTCTTTCCGCGGCATCGGTAAAACGTTCCCCGGTGTAAACGCGCTGACCGATATCAGCTTCGACTGCTATGCCGGCCAGGTTCACGCCCTGATGGGGGAGAATGGCGCGGGAAAATCCACGCTGCTAAAAATTCTCAGCGGCAACTACACGCCCACCACCGGCACGCTGGCTATTCGCGGCGAAGTGGTGGCCTTTGCCGACACCACGGCAGCGTTAAATGCGGGCGTCGCCATCATCTATCAGGAGCTGCATCTCATTCCTGAAATGACCGTGGCGGAGAACATCTATCTGGGCCAGCTTCCGCATAAAAGCGGCGTGGTCAACCGCTCGCTGCTCAATTATGAAGCGGGCTTGCAGCTCAAGCACCTTGGGCTGGATGTCGATCCGCAAACGCCCCTTAAGTATCTCTCCATCGGCCAGTGGCAGATGGTGGAAATTGCCAAAGCGCTGGCGCGTAACGCCAAAATTATCGCCTTCGATGAGCCAACCAGCTCGCTCTCGGCGCGTGAAATAGAAAATCTCTTTCGCGTGATCCGCGAGCTGCGCAAAGAGGGCCGCATCATTCTGTACGTTTCTCACCGTATGGAAGAGATTTTTGCCTTAAGCGATGCCATCACCGTGTTTAAAGATGGACGCTACGTGCGCACCTTCACCGATATGCAGCAGGTTAATCACGATCAGCTGGTGCAGGCGATGGTCGGACGCGATCTGGGGGACATTTACCACTGGAAACCGCGCGAGTATGGCCCGGAGCGTCTGCGTCTGGATAACGTCAAAGCCCCAGGCGTGCGCACGCCCATTTCACTCTCGGTGCGCAGCGGCGAAATCGTCGGGCTGTTTGGCCTTGTGGGGGCAGGGCGCAGCGAGCTGATGAAAGGGCTGTTTGGCGGGACGCGCATAACCCAGGGCCAGGTTTTCGTCGACGGGAAAAAGGTCGATATTCAGAAGCCTGCGCAGGCGATTAACGCGGGGATTATGCTCTGCCCGGAGGATCGAAAGGCGGAGGGCATTATTCCGGTGCACTCGGTGCGCGACAACATCAACATCTCTGCCCGGCGCAAGTTTATCCGCGCGGGATGTCTGATTAACGACGGCTGGGAGGCGAGCAACGCGGATCACCATATCCGTTCGCTGAACATTAAAACCCCCGGCGCTGAACAGCTGATCATGAACCTGTCCGGCGGTAACCAGCAAAAAGCCATTCTGGGGCGCTGGCTATCGGAAGATATGAAGGTCATTTTGCTGGATGAACCAACGCGCGGTATTGACGTGGGGGCGAAACACGAAATCTATAACGTCATCTATGAACTGGCAAAACGTGGTGTGGCGGTCCTGTTCGCCTCCAGCGATCTGCCCGAGGTGCTGGGCGTCGCCGACCGCATTGTAGTGATGCGTGAAGGCGAAATTGCCGGTGAATTGCTGCATGAACAGGCGAATGAACAACAGGCGTTGAGTCTCGCCATGCCTAAAGTTAGCCAGGCTGTCGCCTGAGTAAGGAGTCAATGATGTCCTCTGTTACTACATCCGGAGCGCCGAAGTCGGCTTTCAGTTTTGGCCGCATCTGGGACCAGTACGGCATGCTGGTGGTCTTTGCTGCCCTCTTCGTCGCCTGCGCGATTTTTGTGCCGAACTTCGCCACGTTCATCAATATGAAGGGGCTGGGGCTGGCTATCTCCATGTCCGGCATGGTGGCCTGCGGAATGCTGTTCTGCCTGGCGTCCGGTGATTTTGACCTGTCGGTCGCCTCGGTGATTGCCTGTGCAGGCGTCACCACTGCCGTGGTGATCAACATGACCGAAAGCCTGTGGATCGGCGTGCTGGCCGGGCTGCTGCTCGGCGTGTTGAGCGGCCTGGTGAACGGGTTTGTCATTGCGCGCCTGAAGATTAACGCCCTGATTACGACGCTGGCGACCATGCAAATCGTGCGCGGTCTGGCCTATATCATCTCCGACGGGAAAGCCGTGGGGATTGAAGACGAGCGTTTCTTCACGCTGGGCTATGCCAACTGGCTGGGGCTGCCTGCGCCAATCTGGCTGACGGTAGGCTGTTTGATCCTGTTCGGTTTCCTGCTCAACCGCACCACCTTTGGCCGAAATACCCTGGCGATTGGCGGCAATGAAGAGGCGGCGCGTCTGGCGGGTGTCCCGGTCGTACGGACCAAGATCATTATCTTCGTGCTTTCCGGGCTGGTATCGGCGGCGGCGGGGATTATTCTGGCGTCGCGCATGACCAGCGGCCAGCCTATGACCTCCATTGGTTATGAGCTGATCGTTATCTCAGCCTGCGTTTTAGGGGGCGTTTCCCTCAAGGGCGGCATCGGAAAAATCTCATATGTGGTGGCGGGGATCCTGATTCTGGGGACCGTGGAGAACGCCATGAACCTGCTCAATATTTCTCCGTTCTCTCAGTACGTCGTACGCGGCCTGATCCTGCTGGCAGCGGTGATCTTCGACCGTTACAAGCAAAAAGCGAAGCGTACCGTCTGATTTATTTTTAGCCACTAACCTGCTCAACTATTAACCATAGTTGACCCCCTGACCGGCCCGCCAGTTTTGTTGACGGGCCGGTTGCTAAATGGCGAGCACCGTCACACTGTCTATACTTACATGGCTGTTTTGTTCACTGTAAGGAGGATTAGGGTGGCTGACTTGTTAACCGCACCGCCTGTACTGCCCGGAAAATTTGCTTTCTTTTTTGACCTCGACGGGACGCTCGCCGGGATTGAACCGCATCCGGATGACGTTGTTGTACCGGACACGGTGTTAGAGAATTTGCAGCAGCTCTCCCGACAGAACGAGGGGGCACTGGCATTGATTTCAGGGCGCTCAATGGCCGAGCTGGACGTGCTCGCCAGTCCTTATCACTTTCCGCTGGCCGGTGTGCACGGAGCGGAGCGCCGCGATATCCATGATCAACTGCATATAGTTTCACTCCCCGACACGCTGATTCAGGCGCTGCATGCGCAACTCTCTTCGGCTCTGGAAATGCTTCCCGGTACGGAACTGGAAGCCAAAGGCATGGCTTTTGCGCTGCACTACCGTCAGGCGCCCCATCATGAGGCGGCGATATTTTCGATAGCAAGAAGCGTGGCCGAAGCCCATCCGGAGCTGGCGTTACAGCCGGGTAAATGTGTGGTCGAGATTAAACCGGCAGGAATTAACAAAGGCGCTGCCATTGCAGCGTTTATGGCGGAAGCGCCGTTCAAAGGGCGTACGCCAGTCTTTTTTGGGGATGACCTGACCGACGAGGCCGGGTTCAGGGTGGTAAACCAGGCCCAGGGCATGTCTGTCAAGGTTGGATCTGGTGAAACCATTGCCGGATGGCGGCTGGATAATGTCGCCAGCGTCTGGCAGTGGATATCTGACGTCGCTAACCAGCAACAACAACAAATAGCGCAAAACAACGGGAGAAATCATTATGGGTCGCTTAGTCGTCGTCTCTAATCGCATCGCACCGCCGGATGATAAAAAAGCCAGTGCCGGTGGCCTGGCGGTCGGGGTATTAGGTGCCCTCAAAGCCGCGGGTGGTCTCTGGTTTGGCTGGAGCGGGGAAATCAGTAATGAAGAGAAACCGCTAAAAAAGGTGTCACGGGGCAATATCACGTGGGCCTCCTTCGCCCTTAGCGAGAAGGACTATGATGAATATTATTCCGAGTTCTCAAACGCCGTGCTGTGGCCAGCGTTTCACTATCGTCTGGATCTGGTGAAATTCCAGCGTGAATCCTATGAAGGCTACATGCGCGTCAACGCGCTGCTGGCAGATAAACTACTGCCGCTGATCGAAGAAGACGATATTTTATGGATCCACGATTATCATCTGCTGCCTTTCGCCAGGGAGTTGCGGAAACGGGGTGTGAATAACCGAATCGGTTTCTTCCTGCATATTCCGTTCCCGACCCCGGAGATCTTTACGGCGCTGCCGCAGCACGAGGAGATCCTGGAGGCGCTGTCAGATTACGACCTGCTCGGTTTCCAGACGGAAAATGACAGGCTGGCCTTCCTCGACAGCGTGTCGGGCAAAACCCGGCTGGTCACTCACGGCGGTAAATCTCATACCGCGTGGGGACGAAATTTCCATACCGAAGTCTACCCGATCGGTATTGAGCCAGACGAAATTGCCGAGCAGGCCTCCGGTCCGCTGCCGCCGAAGCTTGCCCAGCTCAAGGACGAACTCAAGCACGTTAAGAATATCTTTTCGGTTGAACGACTGGATTATTCCAAAGGGTTGCCGGAGCGATTCCTCGCCTATGAAACCCTGCTGGATAAATTCCCGCAGCATCATGGCAAGATCCGCTACACCCAGATAGCGCCGACCTCGCGCGGTGAGGTTCAGGCCTACCAGGATATTCGTCACCAGCTTGAGACCGAAGCAGGGCGCATCAACGGGCGCTATGGCCAGCTCGGCTGGACTCCACTTTTCTATCTGAATCAGCATTTTGAGCGCAAAATCCTGATGAAAGTGTTCCGCTATGCGGACGTCGGGTTGGTCACGCCGCTGCGCGACGGGATGAATCTGGTGGCAAAAGAGTATGTCGCAGCACAAGATCCTGCTGACCCGGGCGTGCTGGTGCTGTCCCAATTTGCCGGTGCGGCAAACGAGTTAACCTCAGCGCTGATTGTGAACCCTTACGATCGCGATGACGTGGCAAATGCCCTGAATCGCGCGTTAACCATGCCGCTTGCGGAACGCATTTCACGTCATTCGGAAATGATGGAGACCATCGTCAAGAATGATATCAACCGCTGGCAGGCGCGTTTTATTGACGATTTACGCGCGATCCAGCCGCAAAGTCAGGAAGGTGATCTGCAAAAAAAGATCGCGACCTTCCCTAAACTCGCCTGATTTCCTTCGGGGGCATTAATTGCCCCCGAGAGGCACCAGCAGGACATCCACCTGGCTTGACGAAACGATGGATTTTGCCGAGCATGCCGCCCGGGAAAAAAAGCTCTGGTTATGATTTCCGCAAATGACCAAATCAATATTCTGTTTCCGACAAATGTCGAGAATATGTTCACTTAATTCCCCGGTGGCAATCACCGTCTGATGGACAGGATAGTTTGCCCGCTCAACCAGCTCGCGCAGAAATTGCTGCGTTTCTTCCTGAAGAACCTCACGAATATCTTCCAGCATAGGCGCTGCCAGTTGGTTATACATTTCGGGTTCAGCTGCCAGGGTGATCAGACTTATGCGGGCGTTGTTCGGGCGGGCAATGGAAACGGCACGGGCGACGAGTTGATGACTTTCTGGGGAAACCGCAACAGAAACAAGAAGATGGGAGTAACTCATCACACACTCCTTTTATGTCAGAATGACACGTTTCTCAAGCTTTACCGCGAATCTGCCGCTTCTGCAAGAGGTACATGCGACAATAGTGTGAACCTTATCATAATTATTCATTAATTATTCTTATAAGAAGAATAACGAAATGGCGGCGCTAAATGAAAGTAATTAACAACTTAACGTAAATCACACATTTAGCCTTCCGTGCTGTTAAATCGCGTTAACCGATCGTCAACGCAAGCGTGATGCTGACCCCTGGAAGCTCCTGTCTCGAATTGAAAGCTTAACCTGCTGTTTTTACTTAATTAACTCTGGCTGTTCCCTGACGTTCGCGCCCGTTCAGACGCGGAAGGGCAGCGCTTCTCCGACATAGCAATTTTCATACCCGATCCACCCATCCCTCTGCATGAGTATTCGTTCCATAAGAATATAACCAAGCTTCGGTTGCTCAATAAATAGTCAAATTACAAGTCGCGCTGATGGATTTATGGGTTACATTCGCGTAAATTATGTGACGAAGATCACATTTTTTTAAATTCCAGGGGGGGCTGCATTGTATGTGTCAAAACTGACGAGTAGAGTTTGCGTCGAATTAGGAAAAATCTTAGTTATTTGTAAGAAAAGATAAAATGTGTAACCGACATTTTGGCCATGTTAACCGGTCACGCGCTTTACGACGTACAAACCTAAATTCAACTATGCATTTGGCCTTTTCTTTTTATACCGGGTGATTTCCCGGCGACATCACGGGGTGCGGTCTTTCCGCATAAAAATAATAGTTGGTTATTCGGGATGGGAAAAATGCATACATCCGAGTTGCTAAAACATATTTATGACATCAATTTGTCGTATTTATTGCTCGCGCAGCGTTTGATTAGTCAGGACAAACCGTCAGCGATGTTTCGTCTGGGTGTTAACGAAGAGATGGCAACCATGCTGGGTGGATTAACCCTCCCGCAAATGGTCAAGCTGGCTGAAACCAATCAACTTGTCTGCCAGTTCCGTTTTGATAACCCGCAGACCATTACGCGTCTGACTCAGGAATCTCGCGTGGACGATCTGCAACAAATCCACACCGGTATTCTTCTCTCCACCCGTCTGCTCAACGAAATCAGCCAGCCTGATGACGTAGCCCGGAAGAAAAGGGCTTAACAATGAGCGAAAAAAGCATTGTTCAGGAAGCCCGTGATATCCAGCTGGCAATGGAACTCATCACGCTGGGCGCGCGTTTACAAATGCTGGAAAGCGAGACGCAGTTGAGCCGTGGTCGTCTGATCAAGCTGTACAAAGAACTGCGTGGTAGCCCGCCGCCAAAAGGCATGCTGCCTTTTTCCACTGACTGGTTCATGACCTGGGAGCAGAACATTCATGCTTCCATGTTCTGTAACGCCTGGCAGTACCTGCTTAAAACGGGCTTATGCAGCGGCGTTGATGCCGTGATCAAAGCCTACAAACTTTACCTTGAGCAATGCCCGCAGCAGGAAGAGGGACCTCTGCTGGCGCTGACCCGCGCCTGGACGCTGGTGCGTTTTGTTGAAAGCGGCATGCTTGAATTGTCGCGCTGCAACTGCTGTGACGGCAATTTTATTACCCACGCGCATCAGCCTGCGGGCAGCTTCGCCTGTAGTTTGTGCCAGCCTCCATCCCGAGCCGTAAAAAGACGTAAACTTTCCCGGGATGCTGCCGATATTATTCCACAACTGCTGGATGAACAGATCGAACACGCTGTTTAACCCGAACCTGTGGGCAAGATTCCAGCAGCGGTAAGCGATTACCGCTGCTTTTTTTTACCCTGCGTTCAGGTCTCGCGCTCGAAATGAACGTCCTGCCATAGTCACTAGCGGAAGGATGATGTCGTGCTTATCTTATTAGGTTACCTGGTAGTTCTCGGTACAGTTTTCGGCGGTTACATGATGACCGGCGGGCACCTTGGAGCACTCTATCAACCGGCTGAACTTGTCATCATCGGCGGTGCAGGGGTAGGGGCTTTTATCGTTGGTAACAACGGTAAATCGATCAAGGGCACGCTGAAGGCGATTCCGCTGCTGTTTCGTCGCTCGAAATACACCAAAAGCATGTATATGGATCTGCTGGCGCTGCTCTATCGCCTGATGGCGAAGTCACGTCAGCAGGGGATGTTCTCGCTGGAGCGGGACATCGAAAATCCGAAAGAGAGCGAAATTTTCGCCAGCTACCCGCGTATTCTGGCCGACGCGATGATGCTCGATTTTATCGTCGATTACCTGCGCCTGATCATCAGCGGCAACATGAACACCTTCGAAATTGAAGCCCTGATGGACGAAGAGATTGAAACCCATGAGAGCGAATCCGAAGTGCCGGCCAACAGCCTGGCGCTGGTGGGCGACTCGCTTCCGGCGTTTGGCATCGTGGCGGCGGTAATGGGCGTGGTACATGCTCTGGCCTCGGCGGATCGCCCGGCGGCTGAGCTGGGCGCGCTGATTGCCCACGCGATGGTGGGGACGTTCCTCGGTATTTTACTGGCCTACGGCTTTATCTCCCCGCTGGCGAGCGTGCTGCGCCAGAAGAGCGCCGAAACCACCAAAATGATGCAGTGCGTGAAAATTACGCTGCTCTCAAACCTCAACGGTTATGCCCCGCCGATCGCCGTCGAATTTGGTCGTAAGACGCTCTACTCCAGCGAACGTCCGTCGTTTATCGAACTGGAAGAGCACGTGCGCGCGGTGAAAAACCCCAACCAACAGACGACAACTGAGGACGCATGAAAAACCAGTCCCATCCGATCGTCATCGTAAAAAAGCGCAAGCATAAGGGGCACGGGCACGGTTCTCACGGCTCCTGGAAGATCGCGTACGCCGACTTTATGACCGCCATGATGGCGTTCTTCCTGGTGATGTGGCTGATCTCCATCTCCAGCCCGAAAGAGCTTATCCAGATTGCGGAATATTTCAGGACGCCGCTGGCGACGGCGGTCACCGGCGGGCCGCGCATTTCGAACAGCGACAGCCCGATCCCCGGCGGCGGTGACGATTACACCCAGCAGCAGGGCGAAGTGAAAAAACAGCCTAACATCGACGAGCTGAAAAAACGGATGGAGCAGGCGCGCCTGAAAAAACTGCGCGGTGACCTGGATCAGCTGATTGAAGCGGACCCCAAGCTGCGCGCGCTGCGTCCGCATCTGAAAATTGACCTGGTACAGGAAGGGCTGCGTATTCAGATCATCGACAGCCAGAACCGGCCGATGTTTAAAACCGGCAGCGCCGAAGTCGAGCCCTACATGCGCGATATTCTGCGTGCGATTGCACCGGTACTGAACGGTATTCCTAACCGCATTAGCCTGTCCGGACACACGGATGATTTCCCGTACGCCACGGGAGAGAAAGGATACAGCAACTGGGAGCTTTCTGCCGATCGCGCCAACGCCTCGCGTCGCGAGCTGGTGGCGGGTGGGCTTGATGATGGCAAGGTCCTGCGCGTGGTCGGCATGGCTGCAACCATGCGCCTTACCGACCGCGGACCGGATGACGCCATCAACCGTCGTATCAGTCTTTTAGTGCTGAACCAGCAGGCGGAGCAGGCCATCCTGCATGAAAACGCCGAAAGTCAGAATGAGTCACTGGACGATTTAAAACAGCCTGGGGCCGTCCCTTCGGCTGCCGTTCCAACATCGCCACCAGCCAATCCGAGGTGATAGCGTGAGCATGGATATTACCGATTTTTACCAGACATTTTTTGATGAAGCCGACGAATTGTTGGCCGATATGGAGCAACATTTGCTGGATCTGGTGCCCGAGGCGCCGGACTCAGAACAGCTCAATGCCATCTTCCGTGCGGCGCATTCCATTAAAGGCGGAGCCGGAACGTTTGGATTTACCATTTTGCAGGAAACCACCCATTTAATGGAAAACCTGCTGGATGAAGCACGACGCGGTGAGATGCAGCTCAATACCGACATTATCAACCTGTTTTTGGAAACGAAAGATATTATGCAGGAACAGCTCGACGCCTATAAAAGTTCGGCAGAGCCTGATGCCGCCAGCTTTGAATACATCTGCAACGCGCTGCGTCAGTTAGCGCTGGAAGCCAAAGGTGAGGCGTCTG
Organism: Enterobacter cloacae complex sp. IR5459; assembly: GCF_049238005.1. Classification (NCBI taxonomy): domain Bacteria; kingdom Pseudomonadati; phylum Pseudomonadota; class Gammaproteobacteria; order Enterobacterales; family Enterobacteriaceae; genus Enterobacter; species Enterobacter cloacae complex sp. IR5459. The sequence continues at coordinate 383,418 of NZ_JBMKIG010000005.1, read as the reverse complement.
CGCCCGCTGTCCCTGCGGCAAAACTGAGCGTTGTTGACGCCGTGGCCGAACCCGCTACGGCGCCTGACGCGCCCGCAGGAAAACTGCGCGTGGTGCTGTCACGTCTGAAGGAGAACGAGGTCAACCTGCTGGAAGAGGAGCTGGGGAACCTGGCGACGCTCAGCAACGTGGTGAAGGGCAAAGACAGCCTGGCCGCGACGCTTGACGGCGGGATCGGTCAGGATGACATCGTGGCAGTGCTCTGCTTCGTCATTGAAGCGGATCAGATTGCGTTTGAAACCGAGGCGGCGGCCGTTGAAGCGCCAGCTCCGGCAGAGAATACCCCTGCGGTAGTTGCCGCTGCCCCGGCACTGAAAGCCGTGCCAAAAGAGACGGCTGCCCCGGCCCGCGGTGAAAAACCGGCGGCGCGTTCCAGCGAGTCCACGAGCATTCGCGTGGCGGTGGAGAAAGTGGATCAGCTAATCAACCTGGTGGGTGAACTGGTGATCACCCAGTCGATGCTGGCCCAGCGTTCCAACGAGCTGGACCCGGTGACTCACGGCGATCTCATCACCAGCATGGGCCAGTTACAACGTAACGCCCGCGATTTGCAGGAATCGGTGATGTCCATCCGCATGATGCCGATGGAATATGTCTTCAGCCGCTTCCCGCGCCTGGTGCGCGACCTGGCCGGCAAGCTCAACAAACAGATCGAACTCACGCTGATGGGCAGCTCCACCGAGCTGGACAAGAGCCTGATCGAACGCATTATCGACCCGTTAACGCACCTGGTGCGTAACAGCCTCGACCACGGCATCGAGCTGCCGGAAAATCGCGTGGCAGCCGGAAAATCGCCCGTGGGCAACCTGATCCTGTCAGCGGAACATCAGGGCGGCAACATCTGCATCGAAGTGACCGATGACGGCGCAGGCCTGAACCGCGAGCGCATTCTGGCGAAGGCGATCTCGCAGGGAATGGCGGTCAACGAAAACATGACGGACGAAGAAGTGGGCATGCTGATTTTTGCCCCGGGCTTCTCAACCGCAGAGCAGGTCACCGACGTTTCCGGCCGTGGCGTGGGCATGGACGTGGTGAAACGTAACATTCAGGAGATGGGCGGTCACGTTGAGATCCAGTCTAAGCAGGGTGCAGGCACCACGATTCGTATCCTGCTGCCGCTGACGCTGGCCATTCTTGACGGCATGTCCGTTAAAGTGGCGGACGAAGTCTTTATTCTGCCGCTGAACGCGGTGATGGAGTCCCTCCAGCCGCGTGAAGAAGATCTGCATCCGCTGGCGGGCGGGGAGCGCGTGCTCGAAGTACGCGGCGAGTATCTGCCGCTGGTGGAACTGTGGAAAGTGTTCGAAGTGGACGGGGCAAAAACCGAGGCCACGCAGGGTATCGTTGTGATCCTGCAAAGCGCCGGACGCCGCTACGCGCTGCTGGTTGATCAGCTGATTGGTCAGCATCAGGTGGTGGTTAAGAACCTGGAAAGTAACTACCGCAAAGTGCCGGGGATCTCTGCTGCCACCATCCTGGGTGATGGTAGCGTCGCGCTGATCGTCGATGTATCGGCACTTCAGGGATTAAATCGTGAACAACGTGTGGCGAACACAGCCGCCTGATTAAGTAAAAGGTAATAACATGACCGGTATGAGTAACGTAACGAAACTGGCGGGCGAGCCATCGGGGCAGGAATTCCTGGTTTTCACTTTAGGTGATGAAGAGTACGGTATCGACATCCTGAAAGTGCAGGAAATTCGTGGTTACGACCAGGTAACGCGCATTGCGAACACGCCAGCGTTTATCAAGGGTGTGACCAACCTGCGCGGTGTGATTGTGCCTATCGTGGACCTGCGCGTGAAGTTCAGCCAGGGCGATGTGGAGTACAACGATAACACGGTGGTGATCGTCCTGAATCTGGGGCAGCGCGTGGTGGGGATCGTGGTGGATGGCGTGTCTGATGTACTGTCGCTGACCGCAGATCAAATCCGTCCTGCGCCGGAGTTTGCGGTCACGCTGTCGACGGAATACCTGACGGGGTTGGGTGCGCTCGGCGAGCGTATGCTAATTCTGGTGAATATTGAGAAGCTGCTGAACAGTGAAGAGATGGCGCTGCTGGATATTGCGGCGAATCATGTAGCATAAAATGAAGCCGGGTAAGCGTCAGCGCCACCCGGCTCTTTTGTATCCTTACGCCTCCTGCTCCACCAGCTCTGCCTCCGCTTCCCGCGCCCCTTCATTCTGCGACAGCATCGCCGTCGCAATCCCGTTCCCCAGCACGTTAATGGCGGACCGTCCCATATCCAGGAAATGATCAATCCCCATCAGCAGCAGGATCCCGGCCACCGGAATATTAAAGCTCGGAATGGTTGCCGCCAGCACCACCAGCGACGAGCGCGGTACACCCGCAATGCCTTTTGAGGCCAGCATCAGCGTTAACATCAGCACCGTCACCTCGGTGAAACTCAGGTGAATGTTGTACGCCTGGGCGATAAACATTGAGGCGAACGAGCAGTACACCATGGAGCCGACCAGGTTAAACGAGTAGCCGATCGGCAGGACGAAAGAGGCGATATTCCGTGAACAGCCGAAGCGCGCTAACTGCTCCAGCGTTTTCGGGTATGCCGCTTCAGAGCTGCTGGTGGTAAACGCGACCAGCACCGGATCTTTCAGCATCGCCACCAGACGAAAAATCTCTTTTTTCAGCACCATGTAACCTACCGCCAGCAATACCAGACAGGTCAGAAGGATCGCCACATAGTAACCGCCAATAAACGAGGCATAGTTCAGCAAAATGCCCAGCCCCTGGGTGGCAATGACGGACGAAATTGCGGCAAAAATGGCCAGCGGCGCAACGTACATCACGTAGCCCGTCACCTTCAGCATAATGTGGGAGACCACATCCAGCGCCGCGACCAGCGGGGCGTTGAATTTTTGGCCCAGTGACGCGCCGCCAATGCCGAAGAACATCGAGAAGACCACAATTTGCAGGATCTCATTGTTCGCCATCGCGCCGGCAATGCTGGTTGGAATGGTGTGTGACAGGAAGGCTTTCAGCGACATCCCACTAACGGCCAGGCCGGTATCAACTGTCTCTGTGGGTATGCTCAGGTTCAGACCGCTGCCGGGTTGTTCAAGGGTAACAATAAACAGCCCCACCAGAATGGAAAGCACGGATGAGCTGATAAACCACACCATCGCTTTACCCCCGACGCGCCCAATCGTCGACGTTTCACCCAGCTTCATAATGCCCACCGTCAGGGTGCTGAACACCAGCGGGGCAATCACCATCTTAATCAGCCGCAGGAAAATATCGGTCAGTAGCGTAATGTTCTCCGACCAGGCCTGTATCGCGTCGGACGAAGCATACTCATGGATCGCCGCACCTGAAAGAATACCCGCCAGCATGAAAATCACGATGAAGAGCGTGAGTTTGTTTGCACTTGCCACAAAAAATCCTCTATGCGCTAAAAGAGTTTCCTGCGTCGATGCATACAAAATTTTTATTTAAGCGCAGGAAAATATTCGAGGCATAAATTGAAGTAAAGCTGCGTGAGTTACAACTTGTTTTTAATTTTTATGAAATTCGTTGTTTTTATCATAACGATATATTGTGATGCAGATCACATTACACGCGATATATCCTCAGATTAAGCAAGAATAATGCCCGTTTTATTTTGCTAACTCTTTGTAATGTTTGTTAATAGTCTGTTAATTGGGGGCGGGTGTCTCACCTTCGTTGAAAGTGGTTGAAGCGTGAACCATAAACTAAATTCTCAGTAACCGCGCCGGGGAATGTTTAAGCGGGGCTAACATACTGAACAGTATGAATAAAATATGGCAAGCGGACCATTATTTCTTCTGGAGGGTGGTAAATGAAAGGAAAACTTCTTTTTATCTGCGCGGGTACACTGCTGACGGCGGCGACTGTCGGTCAGGCGCTGGCAGTCACCAGTAGCGGTACTATCGGGGCGACGCTGACGTTGACGAACGGTTGTTTGATCAACGGCTCGCCAACGCAAAACGGCATTAACTTCGGGACACTCGATTTCGGGACCCATCCTGCGACATTCTCCACCCTGACAACCCAGTTAACCGGGGCCAGCGGCGGAAATACCTTTACCATTCAATGTACCACTGCCAGTTACACGGTGGCGATCACCGGCAACACCAACGCGACCGCACCCGGAACCGTTGTCGGCACCCCCGGCACACCCGCCCGATATCTGGTGAACACCGCCAATGCGGCACAGGGCGTGGCATACAGCCTCTATAGCGACAGCGGGTACAACAACGTGATTGCTAACAACGCCGCGTTGCCCGTAGCTTCCACAGCGGGCGGGGTGAACAGCTATACCCTCTACGGGCGCATAACAGGCGGCGGCAATAGCGTAACGGTTGTACCGGGAACCTATACCGACACGATTAACGTCAGCGTCACCTACTGATTCAGCCATGAAGGCATTGTGTTTATGTCTGCGCGAAAGCGCAGAGGGCGTCGTGCACCCTTTTTTGGCCCTGATCGTCGGGCTGATGATGATCTGCGACGCCAGGGCGGTGACATCCCAGTCCTTCAGGGTGAGCGCGACGGTAGTACCAGGATGCTCGGTGAGTACCGGCACGGGCGGGCGCTTTGGGACGCTGGATTTTGGAACCCGCAATGGCGTGGACAACACGCCGGTCAGCACCAGCTTTGTCGCCGACGGCGCGTTGTCCATCGCCTGCACACCGGGTGTGGCGCTAAGTATGAGCATTAACGGCGGTCAGAATTATAGCTCTGTGAGGCGGATGACGCGTTCAGGCGGGACAGAGGTGGTCGGTTACCGGCTCTACAGCAGCAGCTCACTGGCCGCGAACAGTGAAATTGGCGTTAACCAGGCCATACCGATTACCTATACCAACAGCAATAACATCGCGCTGCCTCTTTTTGGCGTCGCGCTCCTGACGGGGTTTAGCCTGCCGGGAACATATTCAGATCAACTCACCGTGACCTTGTCATGGTAGGAAAGGGAGAACATCGATGAAGCCATTTTTCAGGCGATCAGGCCTGGTGGGTCTGTTGGGGGCAACGGCTCTGGCAGCGGGCCAGGCGCAGGCAGCGGCAACCATTCTTTTGTGGCCCATCGATCCGTGGCTTTCGGCAGAGGCCAGAGCAACTGAATTGTGGATCCAGAATCAGGGTAACAGCGCCACGACAATGCAGATACGCATTGTGCGCTGGAAACAGGAGGGCGGATATGAGCGTTACACCGCCCAGCAGGATGTGGTCGCCAGCCCGCCGATCGTGACTATCGCTAAAGGCAGTAAACAGCTTATTCGCCTGATCAAGCAGGGGACGATCCCGTCGGGGGTTGAGCAGGCCTACCGCATTATTGTGGATGAAATTCCCCTGCCGGATGCCAAAGCGGAACCGTCCATGGGCCTCAAACTGCAAATGCGCTATTCGATTCCTTTATTTGTTTATGGGCAGGGGATCCCCACCCTCAACGAAGGGGCACACCACGCGCTGGCGAACACCCAACAGCTGAGCTGGCGGGTCGTTCAGGAGGGGGGGAAACCCGCGCTTCAGGTCCGTAATCAGGGGGATGTTCACGTCCGGCTCAGCCAGGTTGCGGTTGAGCAGGGCGGGCAAAAACGCACGGTTGCCGAGGGGCTGCTGGGTTATGTGCTGCCAGGCAGCACCCGAAGCTGGCCGCTTCCGGCAGGGATTTATCAGCCGAACCGGATGAGCGCGCAAATTAATGCCAGGGATACGCAATGGCAATCGACGCCCGTCAACTGAAACCGGCGATGATGATCCTGCTTTGCGTCAGTACCAGCGCCTTTGCCGAAACCGGTGACGACAGTTTACCGCCGCCGCCGGATGCACGGACGATGAACGGCGAAGCAGTATTCCAGCTCGCCCTGGTGCTGAACCACTATGACACGGGTCTGGTGGTGCCGGTGACGCAGCGCGAGGGTGCCTGGTTTATTTCGGGCGCGGATTTGCTCCGCGCCGGGCTGCCGCCCGCGCATGTGCCTGCCGGAGAGGTGAATCTCTCGACGCTTACGTCGGTACGCGCAGAGTACGACAGCACGGCCCAGCGTCTGTTGCTGACGGTCCCCCGGGACTGGGTCGCCGCGCGGATCACGCCGTTCAGCGAAGAGAACACGCATAGCAAGCCGCACTATGGCCGCGGCGCGTTGCTCAATTACGACGTTTATACCAACCATTCCGAGCACACGGGCGGCCAGGCGTCGGTCTGGCACGAGTTCCGCTATTTCAATGAGGATTATTCGTTTTCATCGACGGGTTACGCCCGGCAGAATTTCACCGGTAACAGCGGGCAGCAGGAAGGGTACGTGCGCTACGACTCAACGTTTCTGATCACCAACGAGGAAGATGCCACCACCTGGACCGTCGGGGACGTCATCAGCGATGCGCTGAGCTGGAGCACCAGCGTGCGCATGGGCGGGATCAGCTACGGGCGCGACTTCTCCCTGCGTCCTGATCTGGTGACCTGGCCGCTGCCGGCGTTTTCCGGCGAGGCGGCTGTCCCGACCTCGGTCGATCTCTTTATTAATGGCTACCGTTCCGGCTCCACCCGCCTTCAGCCGGGGCCGTTTACCCTCACCAATCTGCCGTATATCAACGGTGCCGGGGATGCGGTGCTGGTTACCACTGATGCGCTGGGTCGTCAGGTGAGTACCACGCTGCCGTTTTATGTCAGCAGCGATCTGCTTAAGCAGGGGTTAAGCGACGGCGCCGTGACGCTGGGCAGCCTGCGGCGTAACTACGGTATTGAGAATTTTGACTATGGCCCGGCGGCGGGCAGCGGATCGTATCGCTACGGGGTGACCGACTGGCTGACGCTGGAGGGGCATGCGGAAGGGGCGGAGTCGCTGGCGCTCGGCGGAGCGGGCACGGTGCTGAAGCTCGGGCGTTTTGGCGTGGTAAATACCTCGTGGACCCAAAGCCGCATGCGCGGCGATAGCGGCGGCCAGATAAACTGGGGCTATCAGTACAACACCAGCGAGTTTAGCGTAGCGACCCAGCATACCCGGCGCGACCGTGGCTTCGGCAACCTCGCCCTGTACGATCAGCCCACCGTTTATGATGAAAATGATAACCCCGTTGCCAGCCTGAGCCGCAATACCGACCAGTATTCCTTAACCTTTAACCTCGGCGGTTACGGCAATATCGGCGCGGCGTGGATCGGGGTTGAAAGTTTTGACAGCAAAAAAACTGAGCTGCTCAACCTCTCCTGGAGCCGTAATTTGTGGGGCTCAAGCAGTATTTATCTGGCTGCCAGCCGTGACCAGCAGCGGGGCGACTGGACGGTTGCGCTGTCGTTGCAGGTTCCCCTCGGCGAACGTGACAGCGCCGCCGTCACCTTTGAAAACACCCCTGACGCAGGCAGCACTCAACGCATTAACTACAACCACTCGATGCCTTCAGACGGCGGCTTTAGCTGGAACATGGCCTGGGCCAACCAGTCGCGGTCGAGTAACTATCAGCAGGCTACGCTCGGCTGGCGGAATAACAATGTGGAGCTACAGGGCGGCGGCTACGGTGAGAAGGGCATGATGACCTGGTGGGGCGAGGCGATGGGTTCTGTTGTGCTGATGGACGGTGAGCTGTTTGCGGCGAACAAAATCAACGATGCGTTTGTGGTGATCAGCACCGACGGACATCCGGACGTACCCGTCAGCTACGAAAACCAGCCGGTTGGTAAAACCAATAACAAAGGTTATCTGTTGGTCAGCGGCGTTTCCGCCTATTACCCGGCAAGCTACCGCATTGATACCCTGAACTTACCTGCGGATACCCGGCTGAAAGAGACCGAGCGTCGGGTGGCGATTCGTCGGCATAACGGTTATCTGGTGGATTTCCCGATGGAGCAGGAGCGGGTTGCCAGCGTCATTCTGCACGATGCGCAGGGCAATGCGATCCCGGTGGGAAGCCAGGTTAGACGCGCATCCCGCAGCAGCGCGGTTGTCGGCTATGACGGCCTCGCCTGGCTGGAAAACCTCAACGATGTGAATCCGCTTGAGGTCATCACCCCGGAGGGTAAACGCTGTACGGCAACGCTGACCGTTGGCGCAAACCCTGAGCATAAGCTGCAAACCTACGGTCCGCTGACCTGTCGGGAGGCGCCGTGAGACGCCTGTTAATCGCGCTTCTGCTGCTGTGCTCCGGCGGCAGCTGGGCGGCCTGTACCGTCAGTACGGTGAATGCCTCGTTTGGCAGCGTCACCTCGTTCGCACTCAGCGGCACCGGGGAAGTGGAAACGACGGGCACGCTGGTGGTGACCTGCGATACCGTTCTCAACCTGTTAACCAACGACTCGGTGACGCTGACTTACACTTCGGCATCCGTCTTTGCGAATAGCCGGGCGACCATGAAGCGTACGGACAACGCGGCTATTACCGATGTCATTCCTACGCGCCTGTGCGGGGCGTCCGGCTGCGGCGGAAACAGTGAAGTACAAATCAGCAAAGCCTATACCTGGAGTGGAAACACGCTGCTCGGGCTGCTGGGTTCAAGGCGCTACAACATTCCCCTTTATTTCCGGACCGTAATGGGGCAGAACGTCACTGCCGGGCCGTACCAGGTGTTGTTAACGTTCAGCATCAACTACAACGTGTGCGCTGTTGGCGCGGTCGGTGCGTGCCTGACCCCGCAAACCGGCACGGCAACCACCTCCATTCTCGTCAACATGACCGTCACCAACGATTGCAGCACCATGACCACGCCGGACGTGAATTTTAACAGCGCGCCGCTGGTGCAAAATTTTCCCACCGTTTCACAGTCGGTTGCCGTCACCTGTACCAAAGGTAGCACCTACACCATAGGCATTAATAATGGGGCAAATGCCCTGAACAACGTGCGTCGTATGGTCAGCGGCAGCAACTTCATGAGTTACGACATCTACAAAGAGGCGACCAGCAACCGCTGGGGCGGCAGCGGCAGCGAGCGCTGGGCCAGCGCCAGCTCATCGCAGGTCAGTACGGACGGGCTTTTACGTACCTACAACTACACCGCCAAAGTTCTGACCAGCCAGGCCACGCCGCCTGCCGGAACCTACACCGACACGCTGATTGTCGACGTCGCATTCTGACTCCCGCGCTTTTCCCTTTCGCAAATGTAAAGTTCCTGTGGCCTGTGCCGATAACACCGTTAATAAATCTATGAGAAGGTGTTGTATGTTGAACCGTATCCGCGTTGTCACAATGCTTATGATGGTGCTGGTCATTTTCGCACTTCTTCAGCTTACTTCTGGCGGCCTCTTTTTCTCGTCGTTAAAACAGAACCAGGACAGCTTCGCGGCCTCGAACGATTTGCGAATGCAGCAAAGCGAACTGACCACGACCTGGGATCTGATGTTGCAGACGCGTATCAACCTGAGCCGCTCGTCTGCCCGCATGATGATGGACCCAAATAACCAGCAGAGCAGCGCAAAAACGGAACTGCTGAAGAATGCGCGCGCCACGCTGGCAGACGCGGCGAAACATTACGACGCCTTCAAAAAAATCGCCCCTCAGCCGGCAATGGCGCAGGCGAGCGCGAACATAGATGAAAAATATCAGGCCTACTTCGCCGGCCTCACGGAGCTGGTGCAGTTCCTGGAGAAGGGCAATATGGACGCCTATTTCGCGCAGCCGACCCAGGGAATGCAGAACGCCCTCGGCGCGGCGCTCGGCGAGTACGCTAAAGCCAGCGGCGAGCTTTATCACTCCGCGTTCACGCAAAGCCAGAACGACTACCGTTTCGCTAAATGGCAGATGGCGGTTCTCGCCCTCGCGCTGGTCATCGTGCTGGTGGCCGTGTGGTACGGCATTCGTCATATCCTTCTTAACCCGCTTGGCCGCGTCATTGCCCATATCCGTGATATTGGCCGGGGCGATCTCACGAAAACGCTGACCGTTTCTGGCCGCAATGAGATCACCGAGCTGGCAACAAGCGTCGACCATATGCAGCGTTCGCTGATTGATACCGTCGCCAACGTGCGCGAGGGGGCGGATGCCATCTATACCGGCACGAGTGAAATCGCGATGGGCAACAACGATCTCTCGTCCCGTACCGAACAGCAGGCATCCGCACTGGAAGAGACGGCGGCCAGCATGGAGCAGCTCACCGCGACCGTGAAGCAGAATGCCGACAATGCCCGCCAGGCGTCGCAGCTTGCAGAAAGCGCGTCCGACACCGCCCAGCGCGGCGGTCGGGTGGTCGACGGCGTGGTGAAAACCATGCATGACATTGCCGACAGCTCGAAGAAAATCGCCGACATCATCAGCGTAATCGACGGTATCGCCTTCCAGACCAATATCCTGGCGCTGAACGCGGCCGTTGAAGCGGCGCGTGCGGGCGAGCAGGGGCGCGGGTTTGCCGTGGTCGCCGGCGAAGTGCGTAACCTCGCCAGCCGCAGCGCCAATGCGGCGAAAGAGATCAAAGCCCTGATTGAAGACTCTGTTTCACGCGTGGATACCGGCTCGGTGCTGGTGGAAAGTGCGGGTGAAACCATGAATGACATCGTGAATGCCGTGACGCGCGTGACGGACATCATGGGTGAAATCGCCTCTGCATCGGATGAGCAGAGTCGTGGTATTGACCAGGTCGCCCTGGCGGTATCGGAAATGGATCGTGTGACGCAGCAAAACGCCGCCCTGGTGCAGGAGTCCGCTGCCGCGGCCGCTGCGCTGGAGGACCAGGCGAGCCGCCTGAAAATGGCCGTCTCGGCGTTCCGTCTTACTTCAAAAACAACAAATACGGTCAGCTCGCGGTCGGTGTACGGCGAAGCAGCCCCGGCGCCCGTGACAGCACGTACGCGCGCAGCGGTGACCGGACAAGATGAAAACTGGGAAACATTTTGACTGACAATTAAACCGCGGCTGCTTGCCGCTTGATGGGAGCGTGGATGTTAAATCGTATTCGTATCTCGACCACACTGTTTTTGATTCTGATCCTGTGTGGGGTTTTGCAGGTTGGCAGTAACGGGTTGTCTTTCTGGGCGTTTCGCGATGGCTATCAGAATTTGCAGGAAGTTGAGACGAGTAATCAGCAGCGCTCCGCACTGGCACAAACGCGTGCCGTGCTGTTGCAGGCAAGCACTGCGCTGAACAAAGCAGGGACGTTAACCGCGCTGAGCTATCCGCCGGAGGATATTAAGGCGCTGATGGTTGTGGCCCGCAGCAGCCTGAAGCAGGCCGACGCGCAGTTTAAGGCTTTTACGGCGCAGGAGGCGGTCAGTGAGAAAGAGAAAGCGCTCAAAGTCGCCATGAAAAAGACCTTTGATGTGTGGTACGGCGATCTCGACCATCAGGCGACGTGGCTGGAGAACAACCAGCTTTCTGACTTCCTGACCGCGCCGGTGCAGGCGTCTCAGGCGGCGTTTGACGACAGCTTTAACGCATGGCAGCAGGATATTAACCAGTTTGTGGCGCGTGCCGGTGCGGACAGCCGTACCAGTTACCGCATGTCAGGGGTGATATTCCTGACTATGGTAATCCTGGCGGCCCTGCTGACCGGCGGCTCGCTGTGGTGGTCGCGCAAAATGATCGTCCAGCCGCTGGCCATCGTCAGCAGTCACTTCGACAGTATTGCGAAGGGCGACCTGGCGCGTCCGGTGGCCGTGTATGGCAGGAATGAAATATCAGCGATTTTCGCCAGCCTGAAGGCGATGCAGAGTTCGCTGCGGGAAACGGTAAGCAACGTTCGCCAGGGCAGTTACGCCATGCATACCGGGATCTCCGAGATTGCGGCAGGCAATAACGACCTCTCTTCCCGCACTGAACAGCAGGCGGCATCGCTGGCGCAGACGGCGGCCAGCATGGAGCAGCTGACCGCGACGGTAAGCCAGAACGCCGATAACGCGCGTCAGGCGTCCGACTTGTCAAAACAGGCAGCGATGACGGCGAAACGTGGGGGCGATCAGGCTTCTCACGTTGCCAGCACGATGCAGGAGATTGCCGCCAGCTCGCAGAAAATTGGCGACATTATCAGCGTTATCGACGGTATCGCGTTCCAGACCAATATTCTGGCGCTGAACGCGGCGGTGGAAGCGGCGCGTGCCGGCGAGCAGGGGCGCGGGTTCGCGGTGGTTGCCGGTGAAGTCCGAAACCTCGCCAGCCGCAGCGCCAATGCGGCGAAAGAGATCAAAGGGCTGATAGAAGAGTCGGTCTCCCGCGTTCAGCAGGGCTCCGCGCTGGTGGATACCGCCGCGCAGACCATGCACGAGATAGTCACCTCCGTGACGCGGGTTAACGACATTATGGGCGAGATTGCCTCGGCGTCTGATGAACAACGCCGTGGTATTGAGCAGGTGGCGCAGGCCGTTACACAGATGGATCAGGTTACACAGCAGAACGCCTCACTGGTGGAAGAGGCGGCGGCTGCGACCGATCAGCTGGCAAACCAGGCGGATCACCTTACCGGGTTAGTCGCCGTATTTAATGTGAAAGAGCACGTTGAAGCAGTAACAGAAGTCGGACGGTCACAGGCCGTGCCCGTTGTATCCTGAATGTGATTGAGAAGGCGCTATGACATCACCCATGCCCTCAGGGCAAACGTCATTATTGTTGCAGATGACACAGCGCCTCGCGCTGTCCGACGCGCATTTTCGTCGGATATGTCAGTTAATCTACCAGCGTGCGGGGATCGTGCTTGCGGACCATAAGCGAGACATGGTCTACAACCGGCTGGTGCGGCGCTTGCGCACGCTGGGGCTGGACGATTTTGGCCGCTATCTGAGCATGCTCGAAGCGAACCAGAACAGCGCCGAATGGCAGGCATTTATCAACTCATTAACCACCAACCTGACCGCGTTTTTCCGCGAGGCGCATCACTTCCCGGTGCTGGCGGAACACGCCCGCCGCCGTGGCGGAGAGTATCGCGTCTGGAGCGCGGCGGCCTCTACCGGGGAAGAGCCGTACTCGCTGGCCATCACCCTGGCGGACACCCTGGGCATGGCGCCGGGTCGCTGGAAAGTGTACGCCAGCGACATCGACACGGAAGTGCTGGAAAAAGCCCGTAACGGCGTTTATCGCCAGGATGAGCTGAAAACGCTGTCTCCCCAGCAGCTACAGCGTTACTTCATGCGCGGTACCGGCCCGCATGAAGGACTGGTGCGCGTACGCCAGGAGCTGGCGAACTGCGTGGAATTTGCCCCCGTTAATTTACTGGATAAGCAGTACAACGTGCCGGGGCCATTCGACGCCATTTTTTGTCGTAACGTGATGATCTATTTTGATAAAACGACGCAGCAGGACATTTTGCGTCGCTTTGTTCCGTTGCTCAAGCCTGACGGTTTACTGTTTGCCGGGCACTCGGAAAACTTCAGCAACCTCGTGCGTGAGTTTAGCCTGCGTGGGCAAACGGTATATGCGCTGAGTAAGGAAAAAGCATGAGTAAAATCAGGGTATTGTCTGTCGATGATTCGGCGCTGATGCGTCAGATCATGACCGAAATCATCAATAGCCACAGCGATATGGAGATGGTGGCGACAGCGCCCGATCCGCTGGTCGCGCGGGATTTAATCAAAAAATATAACCCCGACGTGCTGACGCTGGATGTTGAAATGCCGCGCATGGATGGCATCGATTTCCTGGAAAAATTAATGCGCCTGCGCCCGATGCCGGTGGTGATGGTGTCATCTCTGACCGGTAAGGGTTCAGAAATCACCCTGCGCGCGCTGGAGCTGGGGGCGGTGGATTTTGTCACCAAGCCGCAGCTCGGCATTCGCGAGGGGATGCTGGCGTACAGCGAGATGATCGCCGAGAAGATCCGCACCGCGTCCCGGGCGAAGCTTGCCGCGCATAAACCGATGGCAGCCCCGGCAACCCTGAAGGCGGGGCCGTTACTCAGCTCGGAAAAGTTGCTGGTGATTGGCGCGTCAACCGGAGGAACAGAGGCAATTCGCCATGTACTCCAGCCATTGCCGCTCTCAAGCCCGGGTATTCTGATTACGCAACATATGCCGCCGGGCTTTACCCGCTCGTTCGCGGAGCGCCTGAATAAGCTGTGCCAGATCAGCGTGAAAGAGGCGGAAGACGGCGAGCGCGTGCTGCCGGGTCACGCCTATATCGCCCCGGGTGACAAGCACATGGAGCTGGCGCGCAGCGGGGCGAACTATCAAATCAAAATTCATGACGGGCCGCCGGTTAACCGGCACCGTCCGTCGGTGGATGTGCTGTTTCATTCGGTGGCGAAACATGCGGGGCGCAACGCCGTTGGGGTGATCCTGACGGGGATGGGTAACGACGGCGCCGCCGGAATGCTTGCGATGCACCAGGCTGGCGCCTGGACGATTGCGCAGAATGAAGCAAGTTGTGTGGTGTTCGGCATGCCGCGCGAGGCCATCAATATGGGTGGCGTAAGCGAAGTGGTCGATCTTAGCCAGGTAAGCCAGCAGATGCTGGCGAAAATCAGTGCCGGACAGGCAATACGTATTTGACTCAGGAGTATTATTTTATGGCGGATAAAGAGCTTAAGTTTTTGGTTGTGGATGACTTTTCCACCATGCGTCGCATTGTGCGCAACCTGCTGAAAGAGCTGGGCTTCAACAATGTTGAAGAAGCAGAAGACGGGGTGGATGCGCTGAACAAGCTCCAGGCTGGCGGGTTTGGTTTTGTGATTTCCGACTGGAACATGCCGAACATGGACGGTCTCGAACTGCTGAAAACCATCCGCGCGGATGCAGGTATGGCCTCTCTGCCGGTACTGATGGTGACCGCAGAAGCGAAGAAAGAGAACATTATTGCCGCTGCACAGGCGGGCGCAAGCGGCTACGTGGTGAAGCCATTCACCGCGGCGACTCTGGAAGAGAAGCTCGGGAAGATCTTCGAGAAACTCGGCATGTGAGGTGATGGATATGTTGCAACCTGCTATGAAACCCGTTGAAGAACATTCGCCGAGCGACATTATTGCCCGCATTGGTAGCCTGACCCGCATGCTGCGCGACAGCCTGCGTGAGCTGGGGCTGGACCAGGCGATCGCCGAAGCGGCGGAAGCCATCCCTGACGCGCGCGACCGTCTGGACTACGTCGTGCAGATGACCGCGCAGGCGGCCGAGCGTGCGCTGAACAGCGTTGAAGCCTCGCAGCCGCACCAGGATGCCATGGAAAAGGGTGCGAAAGCGCTGAGCAAACGCTGGGATGAGTGGTTTGAGAACCCTATTGAGCTGGCGGATGCCCGCGAACTGGTAACGGATACCCGTCAGTACCTGGGTGACGTGCCGGGCCACACCAGCTTCACTAACGCCCAGCTGCTGGACATCATGATGGCGCAGGATTTCCAGGACCTTACCGGCCAGGTGATCAAGCGCATGATGGATGTGATTCAGGAGATTGAACGTCAGCTGCTGATGGTGCTGCTGGAGAACATTCCGGAACCGGCTGCCCGTCCGAAACGCGAGAACGAAAGCCTGCTCAATGGTCCACAGCTTGACACCAGCAAAGCGGGCGTGGTGGCAAGCCAGGATCAGGTGGACGATCTGCTGGATAGCCTTGGTTTCTGATTGCCCGTTCTGCCTCAGGTCGTTAACGCGGCCTGAGGCGGCTCAGAACAAAAACAGCGAAAAGAGCCCGAATAAACGGGCTTTTCCCGCCATTGGATTTTCTCTGCGCTGGCATGATACCCGTGAATTAATGGGCTGCGAGCAGGCACAGTGGCAGAAGAGAACGACGACAAAACAGAAGCCCCCACACCCCACCGACTTGAAAAAGCCCGTGAGGATGGGCAGATCCCCCGATCCCGAGAGCTGACATCCCTGCTGATCCTGGTGGTGGGCGTCTGCATAATCTGGTGGGGCGGGGAGATGCTCGCCCGCAGACTGGCGGGAATGCTCTCTGCTGGCTTACGTTTTGATCACAGCATGGTCAATGACCCCAATCTGATCCTCATTCAAATCATCAACCTTGTGAAAAGCGCGATGATCGCCTTGCTGCCGCTGATCGCGGGCGTGGTCATCGTGGCCCTTGTTTCGCCGGTCATGCTCGGTGGCCTGGTGTTCAGCGGTAAATCGCTGCAACCGAAATTCTCCAAGCTCAACCCGCTACCCGGTATTGCGAAAATGTTCTCCGCGCAAACCGGGGCTGAGCTTCTTAAAGCGATCCTGAAATCGCTTCTTATGGGCAGTACAGCCGGGTTTTTTCTGTGGCACCACTGGCCGGAGATGATGCGCTTGATCAGCGAGTCCCCGATGACGGCGATGAAAAATGCCCTGAACCTGGTCGGGTTATGCTCGCTGCTGGTGGTACTCAGCATTATTCCGATGGTGGCGTTCGACGTTATCTTCCAGATCTATTCCCATATCAAAAAGCTGCGAATGTCGCGTCAGGACATCCGCGATGAATATAAACAGATGGAAGGCGACCCCCACGTGAAGGGCCGTATCCGGCAGATGCAGCGTGCCGCCGCGCGTCGGCGCATGATGGAAGATGTGCCGAAAGCCGACGTCATCGTCACCAACCCGACCCACTACTCCGTGGCGCTTCAGTACGACGAAAACAAAATGAGCGCGCCGAAAGTGGTGGCGAAAGGGGCCGGACTGATTGCGCTGCGCATTCGTGAAATCGCGACGGAAAACCGCGTACCGATCCTGGAAGCACCGCCGCTGGCCCGTGCGCTGTATCGCCACGCGGAAATTGGACAACAGATCCCGGGCCAGCTCTACGCCGCTGTCGCAGAGGTGCTGGCCTGGGTGTGGCAACTGAAACGCTGGCGTTTAGCGGGCGGTCAACGACCTGTAAAACCTGAGAACCTTCCGGTGCCTGAAGCACTGGATTTTTTGAACGAGAAGGACACTGATGGCTAATCTGGTGGCAATGTTGCGCCTGCCCGGCAACCTGAAATCGACGCAATGGCAGATCCTTGCCGGACCGATTCTGATCCTGCTAATTCTGTCGATGATGGTGCTGCCGTTACCGGCTTTTATTCTCGACCTGCTTTTCACCTTCAACATTGCGTTGTCCATCATGGTGTTGCTGGTGGCGATGTTCACCCAGCGCACGCTGGAGTTCGCCGCGTTTCCAACAATCCTGCTGTTCACCACGCTGCTGCGTCTGGCGCTGAACGTTGCCTCCACGCGTATCATCCTGATGGAAGGGCACACCGGCGCGGCGGCGGCGGGCAAGGTGGTCGAAGCCTTCGGTCACTTCCTGGTGGGCGGCAACTTCGCCATCGGTATCGTGGTGTTCGTCATTCTGGTGATTATCAACTTCATGGTTATCACTAAAGGGGCGGGGCGTATCGCAGAAGTGGGTGCGCGCTTCGTGCTCGACGGTATGCCGGGTAAGCAGATGGCCATCGACGCCGACCTGAATGCCGGGCTGATCGCGGAAGATGAAGCAAAAAAACGCCGTGCCGAAGTGACCCAGGAGGCAGATTTCTACGGCTCCATGGACGGTGCGAGTAAGTTTGTGCGCGGTGACGCCATCGCGGGCATTCTGATCATGGTGATTAACGTCGTCGGCGGCCTGCTCGTCGGCGTGCTGCAACACGGCATGGACATGGGCCACGCAGCGGAAAGCTATACGCTGCTGACCATTGGTGATGGTCTGGTGGCGCAGATCCCGGCGCTGGTGATCTCCACCGCGGCGGGTGTGATTGTGACCCGCGTCAGCACCGATCAGGATGTAGGCGAGCAGATGGTGGGGCAGTTGTTCAGCAACCCGCGCGTTATGCTGCTCTCCGCGGCGGTACTGGGCCTGCTCGGTATGGTGCCTGGCATGCCAAACCTGGTATTCCTGCTGTTTACTGCCGCGCTGCTGGGCCTTGCCTGGTGGATGCGTGGCCGTGAAACGCAGCCTAAGGCAGAGCCAGCGCCGGTCAAAATGCCTGAGAACACCCAGGCGGTGGAGGCCACCTGGAACGACGTTCAGCTCGAAGATTCGCTGGGGATGGAAGTGGGGTACCGCCTGATCCCGATGGTGGATTTCCAGCAGGATGGTGAACTGCTTGGCCGTATCCGCAGCATTCGTAAAAAATTCGCCCAGGATATGGGCTTCCTGCCGCCGGTGGTCCACATCCGGGACAACATGGATCTCCCGCCCGCGCGCTATCGCATCCTGATGAAAGGGGTAGAAATCGGCAGCGGTGATGCGTACCCCGGCCGCTGGCTGGCAATTAACCCGGGCACGGCCGCAGGCACGTTGCCGGGTGAGCAGACGACCGACCCGGCCTTTGGTCTGGCGGCAATCTGGATTGAGAGCGCTCTGAAAGAGCAGGCGCAGATCCAGGGTTACACGGTTGTTGAGGCCAGTACCGTGGTGGCGACGCACCTCAACCATCTGATTGGCCAGTTCTCTGCGGAACTGTTTGGTCGTCAGGAGGCGCAGCAGCTGCTCGACCGCGTAACGCAGGAGATGCCGAAACTGACCGAAGATTTAGTGCCGGGCGTGCTGACCTTAACCACCCTGCATAAAGTGCTGCAAAACCTGCTCGACGAGAAGGTGCCCATTCGCGATATGCGTACCATCCTTGAGACGCTGGCCGAACATGCGCCGCTGCAAAGCGATCCGCACGAACTGACGGCGGTGGTACGCGTGGCGCTCGGACGCGCCATTACCCAGCAATGGTTCCCGGGAACCGGCGAAGTGCAGGTCATTGGCCTGGATACGCCGCTGGAACGGCTGCTGCTTCAGGCGTTGCAGGGCGGTGGCGGGCTGGAGCCGGGTCTGGCGGACAGATTACTGGCGCAAACCCAGGAGGCGCTGGCGCGTCAGGAGATGCTGGGCGCGCCGCCGGTGCTGCTGGTGAATCATGCGCTGCGTCCGCTGCTGTCGCGCTTCCTGCGCCGGAGCCTGAACCAGCTGGTGGTGCTGTCGAATATGGAGCTGTCCGATAACCGCAATATTCGCATGACGGCGACCATAGGAGGGAAATAATGCGGAAGTGGCTGGGGATCTTACTTTTCCCGCTGGCGGCGCAGGCCGCAGGCGAGGGGGCATGGCAGGCCAGCAGTATAGGCTTAACGCTCAACCATCGCGGGGAGTCGATCTCCTCCCGTCCGTTGTCCGCCTCTGAGCCCGTGTCCGGGCAGATGACGCTGGTGGCCTGGAATTACACCCTGACGGGACCCACACCGGCCGGGTTGCGGGTGCGGCTGTGCTCGCTGACCCGCTGCGCGGAAATCGAGGGACAAAGTGGCACCACCCAGGCCTTCAACGGGGTGTCTGCTCAGGAGCCTTTACGCTTTATCTGGGAAGTGCCAGGCGGTGGACGTCTGATCCCGGCGCTGAAAGTTCAGCGCAACGAGGTGCTCGTCAACTACCGCTAACTGCCTGCCTTTTCACCAGTCTTCAGGCATTTCTGAAGGCTGGCTCGCAAAATTGACCTTCCCTTTTGATACAAAAGAAACGCCGTTTTATAAATCAGTGACACGCGTATTGACACTCTTTGCATTTTTGCCATTCACCCCTTTGTGATGGCAGAAACAAAAAGGTATCAACAGGTCGATACTTTTACTGTAGCCGTGTAAAAACTCCCGGACGAGGTTTGCTTACAGGGAGTCTCCCAAAACTGATTAGGGTTGACGGCAATGAAAACACGTAAAATTGGACTCGCAAATTATCTTGCTTACGGGTCAGGGGACTTCCTCGGGGCGGGAACCACCGCCCTGACGGCCGCCTGGCTTTTGTATTTTTATACCACCTTCTGTGGACTCACACCGATTGAAGCAACCTTTATCTTCGCCGCCGCAAGGGTGCTGGATGCGGTTGTCAGCCCGTTAATGGGCTTTTTAACCGATAACTTTGGCACCACCTGGCTGGGCAAGCGTTTTGGCCGTCGTAAGTTCTTCATCCTGCTCGGTATTCCCTGCGTTTTCAGCTACTCGCTGATGTGGGTAGGGGACATGAGTTTCTGGTACTACCTGCTGACCTATCTGATCTTTGATATCGTCTACACCATGATCCTGGTGCCATACGAAACGCTGGTGCCGGAGATGACGGACGATTTCAAACAGAAAACCAAATTCTCCGGGGCGCGTATCTCTATGGCGCAGATGTCCGCTATTCTGGCTTCCTTCCTCCCGGGGATCCTGCTCACGCATTTCGGCAAAGACAACGCGATCTCCTTCTTCTATGCAAGCCTGGTCTTCTCCGTACTCTGCGCACTGATGCTTACGTTCGTCTGGTTCTTTACCTGGGAGCGCCCGCGGGAAGAGTGGTCTGAAGCGGCCCTGCGTGCCGAAGAAGAGAAGAAAAAGCTGACCCTGGGGCAGAGCCTGAATCGCCTTTTTGTTGAATTAAGTTCGACGCTGCGTATCAAGATTTTCCGCCAGCATCTGGGGATGTACCTTGGCGGCTACATCGCACAGGACGTCTTTAATGCCGTGTTTACCTATTACGTGGTATTTGTGCTGATGCAGGAGGCGTCAATGGCGTCCAACCTGCTGGGCACGATGGCCATCTTCCAGTTCCTCGCCGTGATCGGCATGATCCCGCTGTGCATTCGCTTTGGACCTGCGCCGTCTTACCGCATGGTGGTCGTGCTGTTTGGCCTGGCCTCGCTCTCTTACGCGGTGCTTTATTACGCGGGCCTGAGCGACGTTTACGCTCTGCTGCTGCTGATCTCTGCGGTTGCCGGTCTTGGTCGCGGGGGGATCAACTACGTACCGTGGAATACCTACACCTACATTGCGGACGTGGACGAAGTGATCACCGGTCAGCGTCGCGAAGGGATCTTCGCGGGCATCATGACGCTGACCCGTAAAGCGTCTCAGGCCGGTGCGGTGATGCTGGTGGGGATCGTGATGCAGATGTCGGGCTTTGTCAGCGGTCAAAAAGTGCAGCCTGCGGAAGTGAGCCACACCATTCTGATGATCCTGAGCGTCGGCACCATTCTGGTACTGTTCTGCGGCTTCCTGGTCTCCCTGCGCTTCAAACT
This sequence comes from Enterobacter cloacae complex sp. IR5459, assembly GCF_049238005.1. Lineage (NCBI taxonomy): Bacteria > Pseudomonadati > Pseudomonadota > Gammaproteobacteria > Enterobacterales > Enterobacteriaceae > Enterobacter > Enterobacter cloacae complex sp. IR5459. The sequence goes on along the minus strand of NZ_JBMKIG010000005.1, from coordinate 362,570 downwards.
CAATTTGCAGACCCACAGCACCCTGCGTGAAGAGACCGCGAAAATGCGCGAGTCCGGCCATGCGATGCCAGAGGCGGTGACCCCGCAGGCCCGCGCCACCGTGGAGATGCTGGCCGGTATGCCGTATGAATCCCTGTGGGGCAACAACAATATCGGTTATCTGAATCGCAATAAGCCGGCGGCCCCTTCGCTGAAGGATCGCGCGGTACTGAATTCGACATACAACAGAGGTTAAGATGATGAAAGTTTGGCCTGTCAAACATAGCCCGTTACTGCGTCAGCCTGAGCGCTTTATCGCCAGGGATGAGCTGAAATCGCTGATTCAAAAGGTGACGCATAACCTGGTCAATATCCACGACAAAACGGGTGAGTTTTTGCTGCGGCTGGACGACGGGCGCGTGATCGACACCAAAGGCTGGGCCGGATGGGAATGGACCCACGGCGTCGGTTTATACGGTATCTGGCAGTATTACTGCCAGACCGGTGACGAAGGCATGCGCGAGATTATCGACAGCTGGTTTACTGACCGTTTCGCTGAAGGCGCAACCACCAAAAACGTAAATACCATGTCGCCGTTCCTGACGCTGGCGTATCGCTACGAAGAGACCAAAAACCCGGCCTGGCTGCCGTGGCTGGAAAGCTGGGCGGAATGGGCGATGAATGAGATGCCGCGCACCGAACATGGTGGCATGCAGCACATCACCCTGGCGGAAGAGAACCATCAGCAAATGTGGGATGACACGCTGATGATGACGGTGCTGCCGCTGGCGAAAATCGGCAAGCTGCTGAACAAGCCGGAGTACGTCGAGGAGGCGATCTATCAGTTCCTGCTCCACGTACAGAATCTGATGGATCGGGAGACCGGGCTGTGGTTCCACGGCTGGAATTACGACGGCAATCACAACTTTGCCCGGGCTCGCTGGGCGCGCGGCAACAGCTGGCTGACCATCGTGATCCCGGATTTCCTCGAGCTGGTAGATCTGCCGGAAAACAACGCCGTTCGTCGCTATCTGGTGCAGGTACTGAACGCGCAGATCGCCGCACTGGCAAAATGTCAGGACGAGAGCGGATTGTGGCATACGCTGCTGGACGATCCTGATTCTTATCTGGAGGCGTCGGCCACGGCAGGGTTTGCCTACGGCATTCTGAAAGCCGTGCGCAAGCGTTATGTCGGCGCAGAGTACGCAGAGGTGGCGGAGAAAGCGATTCGCGGTATCGTGAAAAACATCTCGCCGGAAGGGGAGCTGCTGCAAACCTCGTTCGGGACCGGGATGGGAAGCGATCTTGAGTTTTATCGCCAGATACCGCTCACGTCGATGCCGTACGGGCAGGCGATGGCGATACTGTGCCTGACGGAGTATTTGCGGAAGTATTTCTGATAATAAAAAACCCGGCGCTTGCCGGGTTTATTTTTTACATACGCTCTACGGTTTCGATACCCAGAGTATCCAGACCGAGCTTCAGGGTCTTCGCCGTCAGCTGCGCGAGCTTCAGGCGGCTGTGGCGCACCACTTCGCTCTCGGCAGAGAGGATAGGGCAGTGTTCGTAGAAGCCAGAGAACAGACCGGCCAGATCGTACAGGTAAGCACACATAACGTGCGGCGTACCGTCACGCGCGACCACGGAGAGCGTCTCTTCGAACTGAAGCAGGCGGGCAGCCAGCTGTGCTTCACGGTCTTCGGTAATAGACACCGTAGCATTCGCCAGCACGCTTTCGTCGATATTGGCTTTACGGAAGACGGAGAGTACGCGGGTGTAAGCGTACTGCATGTATGGCGCCGTGTTGCCTTCAAACGCCAGCATGTTGTCCCAGTCGAAGATATAGTCGGTGGTACGGTTCTTGGAGAGATCCGCGTATTTCACCGCGCCAATTCCCACCGCGTTAGCAAGTTTCTCCAGCTCGTCAGCAGGCATGTCCGGGTTCTTCTCGGCCACCAGGCGACGCGCGCGTTCCAGCGCTTCATCCAGCAGATCGGAAAGCTTCACGGTGCCGCCCGCACGGGTTTTGAACGGCTTACCGTCTTTACCCAGCATCATGCCGAACATGTGATGTTCCAGCGGCACGGAATCCGGCACATAACCCGCTTTACGCACGATAGTCCACGCCTGCATCAGATGCTGATGCTGACGGGAGTCGATGTAATACAGCACGCGGTCCGCATGCAGGGTTTCGTAACGGTATTTCGCACAGGCGATGTCGGTGGTGGTGTAAAGATAGCCGCCATCCTTTTTCTGGACGATCACGCCCATCGGTTCGCCTTCCTTGTTTTTATACTCATCAAGGAACACCACCGTTGCGCCTTCGCTTTCCACCGCCAGATTTTTAGCTTTCAGGTCCGCCACAATGCCTGGCAGCATCGGGTTATACAGGCTTTCACCCATCACGTCGTCACGGGTCAGGGTCACGTTCAGACGATTATAGGTAAGCTGGTTCTGGGACATGGTAATGTCCACCAGCTTGCGCCACATCTCGAGGAAGTACGGGTCTCCACCTTGAAGTTTCACCACGTAGCTGCGCGCGCGCTCGGCGAAGGCTTCGTCTTCGTCATAGTGCTTTTTGGCTTCACGGTAGAAACCTTCCAGGTCTGCCAGCGCCATTTCGCCTGCGTTTTCCTGCTGCTGTTTTTCCAGATACGCGATCAGCATGCCGAACTGCGTGCCCCAGTCGCCTACGTGGTTAGCGCGGATCACCTTGTGACCAAGGAACTCCAGGGTACGCACTGCCGCGTCACCGATGATGGTGGAGCGCAGGTGACCGACGTGCATCTCTTTCGCCACGTTTGGCGCGGAGTAGTCAACCACCACGGTCTGCGCTTCTGGCTGAGCCACGCCCAGACGGTCAGATTTCAGCGCCGCGTCAACGTGGCTTGCCAGGAATGCAGGCTCAAGGAAAATGTTGATAAAGCCTGGACCGGCGATTTCGGTTTTGCTGGCGATGCCGGTGAGATCCAGATGCGTCAGTACCTGCTCAGCGAGCTGTCGCGGCGGCATGCCCAGTTTTTTAGCCACTGCCATCACGCCATTAGCCTGATAGTCGCCAAACTGTACTTTCGCTGACTGACGAACCTGTGGTTCGCAATCCGCAGGCGCACCTGCGGCAATCAGTGCCTGACTGACTTTTTCTGAGAGAAGAGCCTGAATATTCACCTGGATACCTTACGTTTTTGATGCGGGTAAAAAACACCCACGCCAGTTTAAGAATTTAGGGCGGGAGTATACTGCAAATGCCTTCGGGCGTCAGCCCTGCGGGGGGCGAAGATCGCTCAGAATCCAGGCGAAGACGGTATGCATAATCATGCAGTCGAAAAAACCGTGATTCTGCGGTTGGTCGACAGAGGGCAACAGAGTAAATTAGCGGCTTTGCGACACGAAACGAGACTGACCTATGGCGAACTGGCACACCATTGACGAACTGCATGATATTTCCGCAGATTTACCGCGCTTCACCCAGGCGTTCACAGAACTTGCCACCCGTCTCGGGCTGGATATCGCGCCGCTTGAGGCCGATCACATCTCTTTGCGCTGCCACCAGAATGCCACCGCCGAACGCTGGCGGCGTGGCTTTGAACAGTGCGGAGAACTGCTGTCGGAGAATATCATTAACGGTCGCCCGATCTGCCTGTTCAAACTTCATGCGCCGGTAACGGTGGCGCACTGGCAATTCACCGTTGTGGAACTGCCCTGGCCAGGAGAGAAGCGTTATCCGCACGAAGGCTGGGAGCATATCGAAATTGTTCTGCCTGGGGAGCCCGAGACGCTGAACGCCCGTGCGCTGACGCTGCTTTCCGACGAGGGGTTAAGCCAGCCGGGTATTTTCGTCAAAACCAGCTCGCCAAAAGGGGAGCGCGAACGCTTACCGAACCCTACGCTTGCCGTAACGGACGGCAACGTGACGGTGAAATTCCATCCCTGGACTATCGAGCAGATCGTCGCCAGCGAAGCGTAAGCATTGTGAGCGTCGATCCAGACACCAATCGGGCAACGTGCCACGATGATACGTTGAGTGAAATTTAAGGAGGATGACATGGCGCTGCTGGAAATTTGTTGTTACAGCGTGGAGTGTGCCGTCACTGCGCAACGGCACGGGGCCGATCGCATCGAGCTTTGCGCGGCACCGAAAGAAGGAGGATTAACCCCGTCCTTTGGCTTGCTGAAATCAGCCCGTCAGGCCATCACTATTCCGGTGCACCCGATTATTCGCCCGCGCGGCGGTGATTTTTGTTATACGGCGGGTGAGTTCAGTGCCATGCTTGAGGATATCGCCCTCGTCCGTGATTTAGGTTTTCCGGGGCTGGTGATCGGTGTACTGGACGAAGACGGCAACATCGATCTTCCGCGCATGCGCCAGGTTATGCGCGTTGCCCGGGGAATGACGGTCACTTTTCATCGTGCGTTCGATATGTGTCAAGATCCGATACAAGCCTTTGATACGCTGGCAGAACTGGGCGTGGCGCGCGTTCTGACGTCGGGCCAGCAGTCCTCGGCTGAAAAAGGACTGAAATTAATTACGGAACTAAAAGCACATTCCGGTGTTCCAATAATCATGGCGGGCGCAGGAGTACGCGCCAGCAATCTGGAACTGTTTTTAAACGCAGGGGTGGAAGAGCTGCACAGCTCAGCGGGTAAATGGATACCTTCACCCATGCGTTATCGCAATACAGGGTTGTCAATGTCGACGGATGCTGAAGCGGATGAGTACTCGCGCTACGGTGTGGATGGAGAGTCGGTTGCGGTAATGAAATCGTTGATTGAACGTCATCACGTGTAGCAACGTACCGATTTTTACCGCGCATCATGTCGCCCAATATGATGCTTGCTTGTACCAGGCCCCTGCAAATTACACAGGGGCCTTTTTTTCTCCTTCATATTTCAAGCCGCAGCCGCGTTGGCCGCCTCGCTCACCCCGGTCACTTACTGATGTAAGCTCCCGGGGATTCGCTGCGTTGCCGCCTTGCTGCAACTTGAACTATTTTGGAGAAAACGTGCGACGCGTAGGCCGGGTAAGGCGCAGCCGCCACCCGGCACAAACTACGGCTTCGTCGCAATCAATACCGCACGCATCGGGGCCGGATAGCCTTCGATGGTTTTACTGTGATCGTCCGGGTCGAGGAATTGCTCCAGCGATTCGGTGATCATCCAGTCGGTGCGACGCTGTTCTTCAATCGACGTCACGCACACATCGGCGATGCGTACATCGACAAACCCACATTTCTCCAGCCAGTTCTTCAGCGCCAGCGCGGAAGGGATGAAGTAAACGTTGCGCATCTGCGCATAGCGATCGCCCGGCACCAGAACGGCATGTTCATCGCCTTCGATAACCAACGTTTCGAGCACCAGTTCGCCGCCGCTGACCAGCTGATCTTTCAATTGCCAGAGATGCTCCAGCGGGGAACGACGGTGGTACAGCACGCCCATCGAGAAAACGGTATCAAAGGCTTTCAGGGCAGGGAGTTGCTCGATACCCAGCGGCAACAGGTGCGCACGCTGGTCGTTACCCAACAGCTTACGCACCGCTTCAAACTGGCACAGGAACAGCTGCATCGGATCGATACCGACGACCAGATGCGCGCCTGCGCCGATCATGCGCCACATGTGATAGCCGCTACCGCAGCCCACGTCCAGAATGGTGCGCCCGGTCAGGTCGGATAAATGCGGCAGAACGCGATCCCACTTCCAGTCAGAGCGCCACTCGGTGTTGATGTTTACGCCGTAAAGTGAAAACGGCCCTTTGCGCCACGGCATCAGGTTACGCATCAGCGTTTCGATGCGGTTGATCTGCCCGGCCGGGAGCGGTTCTTCGCTCTCCGCCGTCACGCTGTGCAGTAAATCCAGACGATGAGGCGTCAGTTCAGGCAGAAACTCCACGGCGTTGGACCACTGCTTCAACAGACCATGCTGCTGATCGCGCTGCCAGGTGGCAATTTGCGCAGGCAGGGTTTCCAGCCAGTGGGAAAGATGGTTTTTGGCAATCAGCTGATAGAAATTACCGAACTCGATCATGCTGCGTCTCCGGCTTTCAGCGCCACCAGAGAACCAAAGTTAAAGCACTGGAACCACAGTTCGCTGTGTTCAAATCCGGCTTTGCGCAGGCGCGCTTTGTGGGTTTCTACGGAATCCGTCAGCATGACGTTTTCAAGCATGCTGCGTTTCTGGCTGATCTCCAGCTCGCTGTAGCCATTTGCACGCTTGAAATCATGGTGCATGTTGAACAGCAGTTCGCCCACGCTGGCGTCTTCAAAGCTGAATTTCTCAGACAACACCAGCGCGCCGCCCGGGTTCAGGCCTTGATAAATTTTATCCAGCAACCGCTGACGATCGTCCGGCACCAGGAACTGAAGGGTAAAGTTCAGAACCACCATCGAGGCGTTCTGGATGTCGATATCGCGGATATCGCCTTCTACCACCTCCACAGGCGTAGGGGCTTTATACGCGTCAATGTGGCGACGGCAGCGTTCGACCATGGCCGGTGAGTTATCGACAGCCACAATCTTGCAGCCTTCGTGATGAACGTTACGACGAATGGACAGCGTTGCCGCTCCCAGCGAACAGCCCAGGTCATAGACCTGCGTGCCGGGTTGAACAAAACGCTCCGCCAGCATGCCGATCATGGAGATAATATTGGAATAACCGGGAACAGAGCGCTGGATCATATCCGGGAAGACTTCGGCTACCCGTTCATCAAAGGTCCAGTCGCCCAGGCTGGCGATAGGCGCGGAAAAAAGCGTGTCGCGATCTGACATAACGTAAAAATCCGGGAAAAATAAAGGGGCATATTGTGCGCTAATGGAAGGAGAAAACCAACTCCCACGGCATATACCAAAGGTTAGCCAGCACCATCAGCAAAAGCGAGCACCAGGTCGCGCTCATGCCGGAACGACGCCAGCGGATCAGGCGGTGGTGAAAACCATAATAATGCATCAAACGCCCTGCTATCAGCAGCAGCCCGCAGACGTGCACCATCCAGGTTTCAGCGCCATCCATCTCCATTAACAGCAGTAAAATTAACGCGACGGGAATGTACTCGACCGCGTTGCCGTGGATCCGGATTGCGCTTTGCAGCTCAGAAAAGCCCCCGTCACCGTACGAGACGCGGTACTGCATTCTCAGGCGCACAACATCAAATGAAAACTTAATCAGCAGTAATGCACCTAACACCGCATACAGCGCGCTGACCATACTAACTCCCTGTTTTTGGCAGATGGCACGTCTCTATGATAGGGGGTGATTTCAGAAAAGAGAAGATTGTTGTGGGATGGACGGCGCGGGGCCAACCGACGGAACCGCCTGCTGCAAGGCCTGCCAGAGAGCATCGACCAGTTCAGGCGCCTTTGCGATATCCGGCGTATGTAAAAAAAGGTACGGCGTGGTGGTGTGCTCCCATTTCGCCAGCGTTTGCAGCCAGACGGCGAACATCTCCTCATTTTGCTGCATGTTATCGCTGCCGATAAACCGGACCATCGGGTTCTGCGCCGTTACGATCGCATGGACGGGCACTTTCGGTTTTTTGCGCTGGGCATCAACAACGGCTTCGCTGTGCGGGATTGCGCTGTGCACGGGGCGGCTGTCGAGGATCACGCGGTTGACCGATCGTTCATGCAGGCCGCGATTGAGCGCTTTCTCCGCGTCGCCTTTGGCAAAGAATTCCGGATGCCTCACTTCTACGCCGTAGGTGAAATCAAGTGGCAGGGCCTCGAGAAACTGCCAGAGGGCGGGCAGGTCGCGTGGGCCAAACGCGGCGGGAAGCTGGAGCCAGTACTGGCCAATACGGTTGGCCAGAGGCGACATCCGGGTGAAAAACTCGTGGGTTAAATCATCGCAGTTGCGCAGCGCGGCGTTGTGGGAGATGGTCGCCGGGAATTTAAAGCAAAAGCGGAAGTCGTCGGTGGTTTGCTCACGCCAGCGTTCGACGATCTCCGCGCGGGGCAGGGCGTACAGCGTGGTATTGCCCTCCACGCAGTTAAAGTGTCGGGCATACTCTTCAAGGCTGGTAATACCCAGGCGCACCCATTTCGGGTGCGACCACTGGGGCAGGCCCACGTACATCATAGCGCGCTGAGGATCTCATCCGTGCTGCGCACGCGACTGATACGCGGGAAGATATGGGTCATGCTGCACTGGTGCTGATCCGCAGAGGCTGCGCTGCACGCATCTTCCGCGATCACCAGGTTAAAGCCCAGCTCCCAGGCGTTACGGGCGGTGGATTCCACACCGATATTGGTGGAGATCCCGCACAGAATAATCGTGTCGATCCCGCGACGGCGCAGCTGGAGCTCCAGGTCGGTGCCGTAGAATGCGCCCCACTGGCGTTTGGTGACTTCTATATCGCTGTCGCGTTTACCGAGCGAGACAGGATATGTCCACCAGTTGTCCGGCAGCGCCTGCGCCGGGGCCTGAGCATCAACCGGCTGTTTTAACGCTTCGGCGAAATCAGCGGACCAGCCGACGCGCACCATAACAACAGGCGAGCCGCTGGCGCGGCATTTTTCTGCCAGGCGCGCAGCGCGGCTGACCACATCGTCAGCGGTGTGCGGACCACCGGCAAAAGGCAGAATGCCTTCCTGTAAATCAATGACCACAAGGGCGGTTTTGGTGGCATCAAGTGTAAACATCGTCGCTCCCGTCAAATGATTGCTTTTCTACACCTTACGACGTGATGGCCTGTTATCGGTCGGATAATTTTGTTAATTTTTGTGAGAATAGGCAATAAGAGTTCAGCAAACGCGCGTCAGGCCGTGCTTCGCTCTTATCGTGCGGCAGAATTTCCAGTATAATAGCCGCCTTTTTTCATCCAGTTGTGACATACAGAAAGCTGCGACATCGTAGCCTGCGAGACAGGCGACAATCAGCCTGCGGCTAATTAAGGGATATCTCATGCGTACAGAATATTGCGGGCAGCTGCGTCAGTCCCACGTCGGGCAGCAGGTCACCCTGTGTGGTTGGGTCAATCGTCGTCGCGATCTTGGTAGCCTTATCTTTATTGATATGCGTGACCGCGAAGGTATCGTTCAGGTGTTCTTCGATCCGGATCGCGCTGATGCGTTGAAGCTGGCTTCTGAGCTGCGCAATGAGTTCTGCATTCAGGTGACGGGCACCGTGCGTGCGCGTGACGAGAAAAACGTCAACGCCGACATGGCGACCGGCGCTATCGAAGTGCTGGCGTCCGATCTGACGATCATCAACCGCGCGGAAGCGTTGCCGCTGGACTCCAACCACGTCAACACCGAAGAAGCGCGTCTGAAATACCGCTACCTGGATCTGCGTCGTCCGGAAATGGCTCAGCGCCTGAAAACCCGTGCGAAAATCACCAGCCTGGTGCGCCGTTTTATGGATGACCACGGTTTCCTTGATATCGAAACCCCGATGCTGACCAAAGCCACGCCGGAAGGCGCGCGCGATTACCTGGTGCCATCCCGCGTCCATAAAGGCAAATTCTATGCGCTGCCGCAGTCTCCACAGCTGTTCAAACAGCTGCTGATGATGTCTGGCTTCGATCGCTACTATCAGATCGTGAAATGCTTCCGCGACGAAGACCTGCGCGCTGACCGTCAGCCAGAATTTACCCAGATCGATGTGGAAACCTCCTTCATGACCGCTGAGCAGGTGCGTGAAGTGATGGAAGCCCTGGTGCGTAGCCTGTGGAATGACGTGAAAGGCGTTGAGCTGGGCGATTTTCCAATCATGACCTTCGCGGAAGCCGAGCGTCGCTACGGCTCCGACAAACCAGACCTGCGTAACCCGATGGAGCTGGTGGACGTGGCAGACCTGGTGAAAGCCGTTGAGTTCGCGGTCTTTGCTGGCCCGGCTAACGATCCGAAAGGCCGCGTGGCTGCCCTGCGCGTTCCGGGCGGAGCGGCTCTGAGCCGTAAGCAGATCGACGACTACGGCAACTTCATCAAGATCTACGGCGCGAAAGGTCTGGCCTATATTAAAGTAACCGAGCGTGCAAAAGGTCTGGAAGGCATCACCAGCCCGGTGGCGAAATTCCTGAATGCGGACATCGTGGAAGCGATCCTTGAGCGCACCGGCGCGCAGGACGGCGACATGATCTTCTTCGGCGCAGACAACAAGAAAGTGGTTGCGGATGCGATGGGCGCACTGCGTCTGAAGCTTGGCAAAGACCTGAACCTGACCGACGAAAGTAAATGGGCGCCGCTGTGGGTGATCGACTTCCCGATGTTTGAAGACGACGGTGAAGGCGGCCTGACCGCGATGCACCACCCGTTCACCTCGCCAAAAGACATGACGGCGGCAGAGCTGAAGGCAGCACCGGAAGACGCGGTGGCAAACGCCTACGATATGGTCATCAACGGCTACGAAGTGGGCGGTGGTTCCGTGCGTATTCACAGCGGTGAAATGCAGCAGACCGTGTTCGGCATCCTGGGCATCAACGAACAGGAGCAGCGCGAGAAGTTCGGCTTCCTGCTGGACGCGCTGAAATACGGTACGCCTCCGCACGCGGGTCTGGCTTTCGGTCTTGACCGTCTGACCATGCTGCTGACCGGCACCGATAACATCCGTGATGTGATCGCCTTCCCGAAAACCACTGCCGCCGCGTGTCTGATGACCGAAGCGCCAAGCTTTGCCAACCCGGCCGCACTGGCTGAGCTGGGCATTGAGGTGGTGAAGAAGGAAGAGAAAAACTGATATGGCATATAAGCGTCCCGTTTCGGTTCTGGTGGTCATTTATGCAGAAGACACGAAGCGGGTGCTGATGTTGCAGCGGCGCGACGATCCGGATTTCTGGCAGTCGGTTACCGGCAGCCTGGAAGAGGGGGAGACCGCACCGCAGGCCGCCGCGCGTGAAGTAAAGGAAGAGGTCGCCATTGATGTTGCTTACGAGCAACTGACCCTGAAGGACTGTCAGCGCACGGTGGAGTTTGAAATTTTTAGCCATTTACGTCATCGCTATGCACCGGGAATTGAGCGCAATACGGAATCATGGTTCTGCCTTGCGCTTCCCCATGAGCGGGAGATCGTGTTCACGGAACACCTGACCTACCGCTGGGTGGATGCGGCGGATGCCGCCGCACTGACCAAGTCGTGGAGCAACCGGCAGGCGATTGAAGAATTTGTAATTAACGCTGCCTGAGAAGGCGCGATTTTTGGAGAACTTTTTATGGCAGGTCATAGTAAGTGGGCCAACACCAAACACCGCAAAGCGGCACAGGATGCCAAACGCGGTAAAATCTTTACCAAAATCATTCGTGAGCTGGTGACAGCGGCGCGTCTGGGCGGCGGCGATCCGGCCTCTAACCCACGTCTGCGTGCAGCGGTGGATAAAGCCCTGTCCAACAACATGACGCGTGACACCCTGAACCGTGCAATCGCACGTGGCGTGGGCGGTGATGAAGACGCGAACATGGAAACCATCATTTATGAAGGTTACGGTCCTGGCGGTACGGCGGTGATGGTTGAGTGTCTGTCCGACAACCGTAACCGTACCGTTGCGGAAGTGCGCCACGCGTTCACCAAAACCGGCGGCAACCTGGGCACTGATGGTTCTGTAGCGTACCTGTTCAGCAAAAAAGGCGTCATCTCCTTCGAGAAAGGCGACGAAGATGCGATCATGGAAGCGGCGCTGGAAGCCGGTGCGGAAGACGTGGTGACCTACGACGACGGCGCTATTGATGTTTACACCGCATGGGAAGAGATGGGTGCCGTGCGCGATGCGCTGGAAGCGGCTGGCCTGAAGGCGGATAACGCTGAAGTCTCCATGATCCCGTCTACCAAAGCGGACATGGATGCGGAAACCGCACCGAAACTGCTGCGTCTGATCGACATGCTCGAAGACTGCGACGACGTACAGGAAGTGTACCACAACGGTGAAATCTCTGATGAGGTTGCAGCGACTCTCTGATGAGAGCGTGTAGATCCGTTACAGGAGACGCGTGATGTCGATTATTCTCGGGATTGACCCAGGCTCACGCGTCACCGGGTATGGCGTTATCCGTCAGGTGGGACGCCAGTTAACCTACCTCGGCAGTGGGTGTATTCGCACCAAAGTGGACGATCTGCCGTCGCGCCTGAAGCTCATCTATGCGGGCGTGTTGGAGATCATCACTCAGTTTCAGCCGGACTATTTCGCCATAGAGCAGGTCTTTATGGCGAAAAACGCTGACTCGGCGTTAAAGCTCGGTCAGGCGCGCGGCGTGGCGATTGTTGCCGCCGTGAACCAGGATCTGCCGGTGTTCGAGTATGCGGCCCGTCAGGTTAAGCAGACGGTGGTGGGCATTGGTAGCGCGGAGAAAAGCCAGGTGCAGCACATGGTGCGTACCCTGCTGAAGCTCCCTGCGAACCCGCAGGCCGACGCCGCGGATGCGCTGGCCATTGCGATTACCCACTGTCACGTCAGCCAGAATGCGATGCAAATGAGCGAGTCGCGGCTCAATCTGGCGCGAGGCAGGTTACGATAATGACAAATCAGGCTGGATGTTTATCCAGCCTTTTTTTATTATGTCGGCAGATAATTTCTTCCAGAACGCAGGAGCGTCACGTGATAGGCAGACTCAGAGGCATCATCATTGAAAAACAACCCCCGTTAGTGCTGCTGGAAGTGGGTGGCGTGGGCTATGAAGTCCATATGCCGATGACCTGCTTCTACGAGCTGCCGGAGGCGGGCAAAGAGGCGGTTGTCTTTACCCAGTTTGTGGTGCGTGAAGACGCTCAGCTGCTGTACGGATTCAATAACAAACAGGAACGCACCCTGTTCCGCGAATTGATCAAAACCAACGGCGTCGGGCCGAAGCTGGCGCTTGCGATTCTGTCCGGTATGTCAGCGCCACAGTTTGTGAACGCCGTTGAGCGTGAAGATCCGGCTGCGTTAATTAAACTTCCGGGCATCGGGAAGAAAACTGCCGAGCGTTTAATTGTCGAGATGAAGGACCGCTTTAAAGGTCTGCATGGCGATCTGTTCACGCCGGCAGCCGATCTGGTGCTGACTTCCCCGGGCGCGCCTGCATCGGATGATGATGCCGAGCAGGAAGCGGTTGCCGCGCTGGTGGCGCTGGGCTATAAACCTCAGGAGGCCAGCCGGATGGTGAGCAAAATTGCTAAACCGGATGCCAGCAGTGAAACCCTGATTCGTGAAGCGCTGCGCGCTGCATTGTGAGGTAAAGGATGATTGAAGCAGACCGCCTGGTATCGGCAGGCACCATTCAGCCAGATGACGTGGTGGATCGCGCGATCCGTCCCAAACTGCTGGATGAGTATATCGGCCAGCCGCAGGTTCGTTCTCAGATGGAGATTTTCATCCAGGCGGCAAAGCTGCGCGGCGATGCGCTCGATCACCTGCTGATTTTTGGTCCGCCGGGGTTAGGTAAAACCACCCTGGCGAATATCGTCGCCAACGAAATGGGCGTTAACCTGCGTACCACTTCCGGCCCGGTACTGGAGAAAGCAGGGGACCTGGCGGCGATGCTGACCAACCTCGAACCGCATGACGTGCTGTTTATCGACGAGATCCATCGCCTGTCGCCGGTGGTGGAGGAAGTGCTCTATCCGGCAATGGAGGATTACCAGCTGGATATCATGATCGGTGAAGGTCCGGCCGCGCGCTCGATCAAAATCGATCTGCCACCGTTTACCCTGATTGGCGCCACGACCCGTGCCGGCTCGCTGACCTCTCCACTGCGTGACCGTTTTGGTATCGTGCAGCGTCTGGAGTTTTATCAGGTGCCCGACCTTCAGCATATTGTGGGGCGCAGCGCGCGCTACATGGGGCTGGATATGAGCGAAGAGGGGGCGTTTGAAGTGGCGAAGCGCTCCCGCGGTACGCCGCGTATCGCCAACCGCCTGCTGCGCCGGGTGCGTGACTTTGCCGAGGTGAAGCACGACGGCACTATATCGGCCGAGATCGCCGCCCAGGCGCTGGATATGCTGAACGTCGATGCTGAAGGTTTTGACTATATGGACCGTAAGCTGCTGCTGGCGGTGCTGGATAAGTTCTTTGGCGGGCCAGTAGGGCTGGATAACCTGGCGGCGGCAATTGGCGAAGAGCGTGAGACTATCGAAGATGTGCTGGAGCCGTATCTGATCCAGCAAGGCTTCTTGCAGCGTACCCCGCGCGGTCGTATGGCGACGGTGCGGGCGTGGAATCATTTCGGCATTACGCCGCCCGCGATGCCGTAAGTAGCGATAAATTCTAGCCCCGGTAAGCGAAGCGCCACCGGGGACATGCTGACTACTGCGCGGTCTTTTTCATCATACTGAAAATAAACAACACCGCCGCGCACAATACCACCGACGGCCCCGCTGGCGTGTCATAAAACGCCGAGAAGGTTAACCCGCCCGTCACCGCAATCATTCCGATAATCACCGCGATACCGGCCATTTGCTCCGGCGTACGCGCAAAACGGCGCGCCGTGGCGGCAGGGATTATCAGCAGCGACGTGATGATCAGCGCGCCGACAAACTTCATCGCCACGCCGATGGTTAACGCCGTCACCAGCATCAACAGCAGCTTCACGCGCTGAAGCTTCACGCCGTCGACAAAGGCCAGATCCGGGCTGACGGTCATCGCCAGTAAACTCCGCCACTGCCACAGCAGGATCCCGAGCACCACCGCCACGCCAATGGCAATGGAAATGAGATCTTCGGGCGTGACGGCCAGCAGATCGCCAAACAGGTAGGCCATCAGATCTACGCGGATGTTTGACATCAGGCTCACTACCACCAGGCCCAGCGACAGGGCGCTGTGCGCCATAATGCCGAGCAGGGTATCAATTGCCAGGTGAGGGCGTTTTTCCAGCCAGACCAGACCGGCAGCCAGCAGCAGCGTGACGACAATCACCGCATAAAACGGGTTCACGTCCAGTAATAAACCAAACGCGACACCCAGCAATGAAGCATGGGCCAGCGTATCGCCGAAATAGGACATTCTGCGCCAGACGACAAACGAGCCGAGTGGACCCGCGGCGCAGGCAAGCATAATCCCGGCCAGCCAGCCGGGCAGTAACAGTTCAATCATGAGTGTCCATTTCCCCGACGCAGGACAATTCGTCCCTGTAAATCATGGCGGTGATTGTGATTATGGCGATAGATGCCCAGCTGTTCGGCGCCACGATGGCCAAACATGGAGATAAATTCGGGATGCATTGACACCACTTCCGGCGTGCCGGAACAACAAATGTGATGGTTCAGGCACAGTACTTCGTCGGTTTTGGCCATCACCAGATGCAGATCATGGGAGACCATCAGCACCGCGCAGTTAAGCTCCCGACGGAGCTGGTCAATCAGATCGTACAGCGCAACCTGACCGTTGACGTCAACACCCTGCGTCGGCTCGTCCAGGACCAGCAGCTGAGGGCTGCTGAGCAGGGCACGGGCAAGCAATACGCGCTGGGTTTCACCGCCCGACAGCTTTTGCAAGGGCGCCTCAACAAGATGTCCCGCCTGAACGCGTTTCAGCGCCGGGAGGATATCCGCTTTACGCGTACCGGGACGGAGGCGCAGGAAGCGGCTCACCGTCAGGGGCAGGGTGGCATCAAGATGTAATTTTTGCGGCACATAGCCGATACGCAATTTGTCTTCGCGGACGATAACACCTGCGTCAGGGGCTACCAGGCCTAATACGACGCGCACCAGCGTCGATTTGCCTGCACCGTTAGGGCCGAGCAGCGTGAGTATTTTGCCGGGCTTCAGATTCAGCGACACGTCAGAAAGGACGCGGCGCTGGCCGAATGAGACCGAAACATTTTCAAGAGAAACTAAAGTCGTCATGTCAATTTAAGCTTGCAGAAGTCATCGAATGTTATAATATCACATTCCACGCATTCATTACGATGATTAGTCGCATTATGTTACAGAAAAATACGCTTCTTTTCGCAGCTTTATCCGCTGCTCTTTGGGGTACAACAGCACAAGATGTTAACGCCGCTGTTGTCGCTTCGCTTAAACCGCTTGGATTTATCGCCTCTGCCATCGCGGACGGGGTCACTGAGACACAGGTTCTGCTGCCTGACGGGGCTTCCGAGCATGATTATTCTCTGCGTCCATCTGATGTAAAACGCTTACAGAACGCGGACTTAGTCGTCTGGATTGGTCCTGAGATGGAAGCGTTCATGCAGAAGTCAGCCAGACAGCTTCCCGCTGAGAAACAGGTGACGATTGCCGGGCTGTCCGGCGTGAAACCGTTACTCATGAAAGGAGCTGAGGACGAGGGTGATGAGCATGACCACGACCATGCTCATGGTGAAAAAGGTGACGACCATCACCATCACGGTGAATACAACATGCATCTCTGGCTCTCCCCAGAGATAGCGCGGCTTACAGCGGTTGCAATCCACGACAAATTAGTGGAACTTATGCCGCAAAGTCGAATCAAACTCGACGCCAACCTGAAGGATTTTGAGGCTCAATTAGCCGCAACCGACAAACAGGTGGGTAACGAGCTCGCACCGCTTAAAGGAAAAGGGTACTTCGTTTTTCATGATGCCTACGGGTATTACGAGAAACATTACGGTCTGACCCCGCTGGGGCATTTTACCGTCAACCCTGAAATTCAGCCTGGTGCGCAGCGTTTACATGAAATCAGAACACAGTTGGTTGAGCAAAAAGCGACATGCGTTTTTGCTGAGCCACAGTTCAGGCCAGCGGTCGTAGAAGCCGTGGCCAGGGGAACATCCGTGCGCATGGGAACCCTTGACCCGCTAGGTACGAACATCCAGTTGAGCAAAGCGAGCTATTCGCAGTTCCTCAGCCAACTGGCGAATCAGTATGCGAGCTGCCTGAAAGGAGATTAACGAGGAAGTGAATACGTGCAACAGATAGCCCGCTCTGTCGCCCTGGCATTTAACAATCTGCCTCGACCCCACCGCGTTATGCTGGGGTCGCTTACAGTTCTCACATTAGCGGTCGCCGTCTGGCGGCCCTATGTTTACCACCCGAGTTCCGCCCCAATCATCAAAACCATCGAACTGGAGAAGAGCGAGATCCGCTCTCTGCTGCCCGAGGCCAGCGAGCCTATCGATCAGGCCGCTCAGGAAGATGAAGCGATTCCCCAGGATGAGCTGGATGACAAGATCCAGAATGAAGCTGGCATTCATGAATATGTTGTATCCACTGGCGATACGCTGAGCAGCGTCCTGAACCAGTACGGTATCGACATGGGCAACATCAGCCAGCTCGCCGCATCCGATAAAGAGCTGCGTAACCTGAAAATTGGTCAGCAACTTTCCTGGACCTTAACGCCCGACGGCGATCTGCAACGTTTGACCTGGGAGATGTCCCGTCGCGAAACCCGCACCTACGATCGCACTGCAAACGGTTTCAAAATGACCAGTGAATTGCAGCAGGGCGACTGGGTTAACAGCGTCATGAAAGGGACCGTCGGCGGCAGCTTTGTTTCCAGCGCACGCGATGCCGGCCTGACCAGCGCTGAAATCAGCTCGGTGATCAAAGCCATGCAGTGGCAGATGGATTTCCGCAAACTGAAAAAAGGCGATCAGTTCTCTGTCCTGATGTCCCGCGAAATGCTGGACGGTAAGCGCGAGCAGAGCCAGCTGGTGGGCGTTCGTCTGCGTTCAGACGGCAAAGACTACTACGCTATTCGCGCGGAAGACGGTAAGTTCTATGACCGCAGCGGTACGGGTCTGGCAAAAGGCTTCCTGCGTTTCCCAACGGCGAAACAGTTCCGCGTCTCCTCCAACTTTAACCCGCGTCGTCTGAACCCGGTAACGGGCCGCGTAGCGCCGCACCGTGGCGTTGACTTCGCTATGCCGCAGGGCACGCCAGTGCTGGCGGTAGGAGATGGTGAAGTGGTCATGGCGAAACGCAGCGGTGCTGCTGGCTATTACGTTGCTATTCGTCACGGTCGTACGTACACCACCCGCTACATGCACCTGCGTAAACTGCTGGTCAAACCGGGCCAAAAGGTGAAACGTGGCGATCGCATCGCGCTGTCCGGTAACACCGGCCGGTCGACGGGGCCGCACCTGCACTATGAAGTGTGGATCAACCAGCAGGCGGTTAACCCGCTGACGGCGAAACTGCCGCGCACCGAAGGGCTGACCGGAAAAGATCGCAAAGATTACCTGGCGCAGGTGAAAGAGGTGATGCCGCAGCTGCGCTTCGACTAAGCTCTCCTGATTTAAAAAGCCGGCGTCAGTATGCGCCGGCTTTTTCTTTTGTGCGCGGGCGGCAGCCTCGCTACACTATCCGCATATATTTTTGCGTCACCAGACCCTGGAACCCGCATGGAAACCAAAAAAAACAATATTGAGTACATTCCTGAGTTTGAAAAATCTTTTCGCCACCCGCGTAACTGGGGCGCCTGGATTGGCGTATACGCGTTTGCTGGCATGGCGTTGCTACCTGCTTCCCTTCGCGATCCGGTGCTCGGTAAAGTGGGGCGCCTGGCAGGGCGCTTGGGTAAAAGCGCGCGCCGACGCGCGCAAATAAACCTGTTGTACTGTTTCCCGGATAAAAGCGACGCCGAACGCGAAGCAATCATTGATGACATGTATACCACTGCGCCGCAGGCGATGGCGATGATGGCGGAACTGGCGCTGAAAGGGCCGGAGAAGATCGTCGAACGCGTTGACTGGAAAGGGCTGGAGATCATCGACGAGATGCGTCGCAATGATGAAAAGGTGATTTTCCTGGTGCCGCACGGCTGGGGGGTCGACATTCCGGCGATGTTAATGGCGTCGCAGGGCCAGAAAATGGCGGCGATGTTCCATAATCAGGGAAACAAAATCTACGATTTCGTCTGGAATACCGTGCGCCGTCGCTTTGGCGGACGCTTGCACGCCAGAAACGATGGCATTAAGCCTTTCATTCAGTCGGTACGTCAGGGTTACTGGGGCTACTATCTGCCCGATCAGGACCATGGTCCTGAGCACAGCGAGTTTGTCGATTTCTTCGCAACCTATAAAGCCACGCTACCAGCGATTGGTCGCCTGATGAAAGTCTGCCGCGCCCGCGTGATCCCACTGTTCCCGGCTTATGACGGTAAAACGCATCGCCTGAGCATTGAGGTACGTCCGCCGATGGACGATCTGCTGACCGCAGACGATCACACCATCGCACGCCGCATGAATGAAGAGGTGGAAGTGCTGGTGGGGCCGCATAAGGAGCAATATACGTGGATCCTGAAGCTGCTCAAAACGCGTAAACCTGGCGAAACAGAGCCGTACAAGCGTAAAGAACTTTTCCCGAAGAAATAGGAAACCTTCACCCCTCTCCCCTTAGGGGAGAGGGGATCAGAGCTTACTCTACGGTCAGTACGCGGGTGGTATTGGTTGAGCCGATGGTGCTCATCACGTCACCCTGCGTCACGATAACGATATCACCGGATACCAGATAACCTTTGTCGCGCAGCAGGTTCACGGCATCGTGCGCGGCGGCCACGCCGTCGTTGGTGCTGTCGAAGTATACTGGCGTCACGCCGCGATAAAGCGCCGTCAGGTTCAGCGTACGCTCGTGACGGGACATGGCGAAGATCGGCAGACCGGAGCTGATACGGGACGTCATTAGCGCGGTACGGCCAGATTCGGTCATGGTGATGATCGCCGTGACCCCTTTCAGGTGGTTGGCTGCGTACATCGCGGACATCGCAATCGCTTCTTCCACATTGTCGAACTGGATATCCAGGCGGTGCTTGGAGACGTTAATGCTTGGGATCTTCTCTGCACCCAGGCAGACGCGCGCCATGGCGGCCACGGTTTCCGCCGGATACTGGCCCGCCGCGGTTTCCGCTGACAGCATCACCGCGTCAGTACCATCCAGCACGGCGTTCGCCACGTCCATGACTTCTGCACGGGTCGGCATTGGGTTGGTGATCATGGATTCCATCATCTGGGTGGCGGTGATCACCGCGCGGTTCAGCTGACGCGCGCGACGGATCAGCGCTTTCTGGATACCGACCAGTTCAGGGTCGCCAATTTCCACGCCCAGGTCACCACGGGCAACCATCACCACGTCAGACGCCAGGATCACGTCGTCCATCGCGTCCTGATCGCAGACCGCTTCAGCGCGTTCCACTTTTGCAACGATTTTCGCATCGCAGCCTGCATCGCGCGCCAGGCGGCGAGCATAGTTCAGATCTTCACCGCAGCGCGGGAAGGAGACGGCCAGATAATCCACGCCGATCTGCGCTGCGGTCACGATATCCGCTTTGTCTTTATCGGTCAGCGCTTCGGCAGACAGGCCACCGCCGAGTTTGTTGATGCCTTTGTTGTTGGAGAGCGGGCCGCCGACGGTCACTTCGGTGAATACCTTCATACCCTGAACTTCCAGCACTTTCAGCTGTACGCGTCCGTCGTCCAGCAGCAGGATGTCGCCAGGCACAACGTCAGCAGGCAGACCTTTGTAGTCGATACCCACTTTTTCCTTATCGCCTTCGCCTTTGCTCAGGTTGGCATCCAGCAGAAATTTATCGCCGATGTTGAGGAAGACTTTACCTTCTTTGAAGGTCGATACGCGGATTTTTGGACCTTGCAGGTCACCGAGGATAGCAACATGGCGGCCCAGTTTAGCTGCGATTTCACGCACTTTGTCGGCACGTAATTTATGGTCTTCTGGCGTACCGTGAGAGAAGTTCATACGCACCACGTTAGCACCCGCGGCGATAATCTTTTCGAGGTTATTATCGCGGTCGGTGGCCGGGCCTAAGGTGGTGACGATCTTGGTTCTGCGAAGCCTTCTGGACATGTAATACTCCGTTGACTGAAACAACTTTGGTGTTGCGTGAACATAGAATCGGCCTTCATCTATCGCAAGGCAGTAGCGAGGGGACCGAATGCCGTAAATCGTACTTCGTCGTTATTAGGGAACATCGCTCTTTATAAGCAATTCTTTATCAAAACGCGATTCTTTCAGGGCTTCCTTGACCCGCTTCAAGTTATCCCGGAATTTTGCGCCCCGGCGTAAGGTAAAACCGGTCGCCAGCACGTCGATGACCGTCAACTGCGCCAGGCGGGAGACCATCGGCATGTACATGTCGGTATCCTCCGGTACGTCCAGGGTAATGGCGAGCGTCGCTTCCCGGGCGAGCGGCGTACCTGCCGTCGTCAGGGCGATGACCATCGCATCGTTGTCACGCGCGAGCTGCGCCAGCTCCACCTGGCTCTTGGTGCGGCCCGTATGAGAGATGAGTACCACGACATCATCTTCGCTACAATTCATACAGCTCATGCGTTGCAGCACAATGTCATCGGAGTAAATCACCGGCACGTTAAAGCGAAAGAACTTATTCATGGCGTCATGCGCCACGGCGGCGGACGAGCCAAGGCCAAAGAAGGCAATCCGTTTGGCCTGCGTGAGAAGATCGACCGCGCGATTTACTGAACTCATGTCCAGAGACTGGCGAACGTGGTCGAGCGTGGCCATTGCCGATTCAAATATTTTTGCGGTGTATGCATCAACGCTGTCGTCTTCATCGACATTGCGATTAACATACGGGGTGCCGTTTGCCAGACTTTGGGCCAGATGCAGTTTAAAATCAGGAAAGCCGCGCGTGTCCAGACTACGACAGAATCGATTGACCGTCGGTTCGCTGACGCCCGATTCCTGTGCCAGAGCGGCGATGCTTGAATGAATCGCCTGAGCGGGCGCGGCGAGAATAACTTCAGCCACTTTGCGCTCGGATTTGCTAAGGTGTTCCAGTTGAAACTGGATTTTTTCCAGCATGTTCATTGTTAACAAGACGCTCATGAGGGCATAAACGATTTCATAAAGAGATGAAACCTTGATTCGATTTAGCCGATATTACCCCCAGGACTCCCGAAAGGGTAATCGTCGACAAGAAATGTTGTTGTTTTTTTTCATTACTTGATCGACGTCGGGTTTTGCTCTGACCCCGTTGCGCAAAGAATCGACGTTTGTTGCGTCATCAGACGGGCGTAATGGCCCAGGCGACGAAAAATCACCGTATCGCACGTGACGTTAAGCGCTAATGGTTTCAGGAAACGCGTAAAAGCAGTACAGTGCATTGTAATAAAATTACAACGATACCTGGCAGAGTACCAGGCGATCTAACTGAGGAGAATGACATGGCGGTAACGCAAACAGCCCAGGCATGTGACCTGGTCATTTTCGGCGCGAAAGGCGATCTTGCACGCCGAAAATTGCTGCCTTCCCTGTATCAGCTCGAAAAAGCGGGCCAGATCCATCCCGACACCCGGATCCTTGGGGTAGGGCGCGCAGACTGGGATAAGGAGGCTTATACCAAAGTCGTGCGTGAGGCGCTCGAAACGTTCATGAAAGAGAAAATCGATGAAAGCCTTTGGGATAAGCTGAGCGGGCGTCTCGATTTCTGCAACCTGGACGTCAACGATGTAGGCGCCTTTACCCGTCTGGGTGAAATGCTTGACCAGGAAAATCGTGTCACTATTAACTATTTCGCCATGCCGCCAAGCACCTTCGGCGCCATCTGCAAAGGTCTGGGCGAGGCGAAGCTGAACGCCAAACCGGCGCGCGTAGTGATGGAGAAACCGCTGGGTACGTCGCTGGCGACCTCGCGTGAAATCAACGACCAGGTAGGCGAGTTCTTTGAGGAGTGTCAGGTTTACCGTATTGACCACTATCTGGGCAAAGAGACGGTACTGAACCTGCTGGCGCTGCGTTTTGCCAACTCCCTGTTTGTGAACAACTGGGACAACCGCACTATCGACCACGTGGAAATTACCGTGGCGGAAGAGGTGGGCATCGAAGGCCGTTGGGGCTACTTCGACCAGGCCGGCCAGATGCGTGACATGATCCAGAACCACCTGCTGCAAATTCTGTGCATGATTGCCATGTCTCCACCGTCAGATCTGACGGCCGACAGCATTCGTGACGCCAAAGTGAAAGTGCTGAAATCACTGCGCCGTATTGACCGCTCCAACGTGCGTGAGAAAACCGTGCGCGGCCAGTACACCGCAGGTTTTGCCCAGGGGAAAAAAGTTCCTGGCTATCTGGAAGAAGAGGGCGCGAACAAGTCCAGCAACACCGAGACGTTTGTGGCGATCCGCGTGGATATCGACGACTGGCGCTGGGCCGGTGTGCCGTTCTACCTGCGTACCGGGAAACGTCTGCCAGCAAAATGCTCCGAAGTGGTGGTCTACTTCAAAAATCCGGAACTGAACCTGTTCAAAGAATCCTGGCAGGAACTGCCGCAGAATAAACTGACCATCCGTCTGCAACCGGACGAGGGTGTGGATATTCAGATCCTGAACAAAGTGCCGGGTCTTGATCACAAACACAACCTGCAAACCACCAAGCTCGACCTGAGCTACTCTGAAACCTTCAACCAGACGCATCTGGCCGACGCTTACGAGCGTCTGCTGCTGGAAACCATGCGTGGTATCCAGGCGCTGTTCGTCCGCCGCGATGAAGTGGAAGAGGCGTGGAAGTGGGTCGACTCCATCACCGAAGCGTGGGCAGCCGATCAGGACGCGCCAAAACCGTATCAGGCGGGAACATGGGGACCTGTCGCCTCCGTTGCGATGATCACCCGTGATGGCCGCTCCTGGAACGAGTTTGAATAACCACCTTCTCTAGCCCAAAGGTGTTATTTTACCGGTAACATGATCTAACACAGCAAGTGGCATAATTTTTATCTTTTAAGCTCCGCGTGGATTCACCCGCGGAGCTTTTTTTATTACACTCCCTTCAGACATTTTGCCCCTGTGCTCCGGATATCAGGCGTTTCAGCGTTGTTAACAACCGTCAGAAACTGTGTAAACTCCCGAGCCTGGACAGATAAATTAGAGGAGCTTTTATGAATCCGACATTGTTACGCGTAACACAACGCATTGTTGAACGCTCGCAAGAGACCCGTGCTGCCTACCTTGCCCGCATCGAACAGGCGAAGAGTGAAACGGTCCATCGCTCACAGCTGGCCTGCGGGAATCTGGCCCACGGCTTTGCGGCCTGCCAGCCTGGTGATAAAGACGCGCTGAAAAGCATGTTGCGTAACAATATCGCCATCATTACCTCCTATAACGACATGCTTTCAGCCCACCAGCCGTATGAGGTCTACCCGTCTATCATCCGCAATGCGCTGCACAGCGTGAACGCGGTGGGCCAGGTTGCAGGCGGCGTGCCGGCCATGTGTGATGGCGTAACCCAGGGCCAGGACGGTATGGAACTGTCCCTGCTGAGCCGCGAAGTGATCGCCATGTCGGCGGCAGTGGGCCTGTCTCATAATATGTTTGATGGCGCGCTCTATCTGGGCGTGTGCGACAAAATCGTCCCGGGGCTGGTGATGGCCGCGCTGTCGTTTGGCCATCTGCCAGCGATTTTTGTGCCGTCAGGCCCGATGGCAAGCGGTCTGCCAAACAAGGAAAAAGTCCGTATCCGCCAGCTGTATGCCGAAGGAAAAGCGGACCGTCAGGCACTGCTGGAAGCGGAAGCCGCGTCTTATCACGCGCCGGGCACCTGTACATTCTACGGTACGGCCAACACCAACCAGATGGTGGTGGAGTTTATGGGGATGCAGCTACCGGGCTCGTCGTTCATCCAGCCGGATGCGCCACTGCGTAAAGCGCTGACCGAAGCCGCAGCCCGTCAGGTGACGCGCCTGACCGGTAACGGCAACGAGTGGATGCCAATGGGCAAAATGGTGGATGAAAAAGTTATCGTAAACGGGATTGTCGCCCTGCTGGCGACCGGCGGTTCAACCAACCATACCATGCACCTTGTCGCGATGGCGCGCGCGGCGGGCATTCTGATTAACTGGGATGACTTCTCCGATATCTCCTCCGTGGTACCGCTGATGGCGCGTCTGTACCCGAACGGTCCGGCGGACATCAACCACTTCCAGGCCGCGGGCGGCGTGCCGGTGCTGATGCGCGAGCTGCTGAAAGGCGGCCTGCTGCATGAGGATGTCAACACGGTGGCGGGCTTTGGCCTGCATCGCTATACCCTTGAACCCTGGCTGAACAACGGTGAGCTGGACTGGCGCGAAGGGGCGAGCGACTCGCTCGATCCTCAGGTTATCGCAACCTTCGAACAGCCATTCTCTCCTCACGGCGGCACCAAAGTGCTGAGCGGTAACCTTGGACGTGCCGTGATGAAAACCTCTGCCGTGCCGGAAGAGAATCAGGTGATTGAAGCCCCGGCGGTGGTGTTTGAAAGCCAGCACGACGTTTTACCTGCTTTTGACGCGGGTCTGCTTGATAAAGACTGTGTGGTCGTGGTGCGTCATCAGGGACCAAAAGCGAACGGGATGCCAGAATTACATAAACTTATGCCGCCGCTTGGTGTATTATTGGACCGCCGTTTCAAAATTGCACTGGTGACCGATGGACGCCTCTCGGGGGCATCCGGTAAAGTGCCTTCAGCGATTCATGTCACCCCGGAAGCCTACGACGGCGGCCTGCTGGCGAAAGTGCGTGATGGTGACATGATCCGCGTTAACGGTCAGACAGGCGAGTTAACCCTGCTGGTGGACGAAGCAGAGCTGGCGGCGCGTCAGCCACATATTCCTGACCTGAGCGCATCCCGCGTGGGTACCGGACGCGAAATGTTTGGTGCGTTGCGTGAGAAACTCTCCGGTGCGGAGCAGGGCGCAACCTGTATTACGTTTTAAGACGACTTGATTTTAACGATCTGGCGAGAGAAAACTCTGATGAAAAACTGGAAAACAAGTGCAGAAGCAATCCTGACTACTGGCCCTGTCGTGCCGGTTATTGTGGTAAACAAACTGGAGCACGCTGTCCCAATGGCGAAGGCGCTGGTTGCGGGTGGCGTTCGTGTTCTGGAAGTGACCCTGCGTACGGCCTGTGCGATGGATGCGATTCACGCTATCGCCAAAGAAGTGCCGGAAGCGATCATCGGTGCAGGTACGGTTCTGAATGCGCAGCAGCTGGCGGAAGTGACCGAAGCGGGCGCACAGTTTGCCATCAGCCCGGGGCTGACCGAGCCCCTGCTGAAAGCCGCAACCGAAGGTTCTATTCCGCTGATCCCGGGTATCAGCACCGTTTCTGAACTGATGCTGGGCATGGACTACGGCCTGAAAGAATTCAAATTCTTCCCGGCTGAAGCGAACGGCGGCACCAAAGCGTTGCAGGCGATTGCGGGCCCATTCTCCCAGGTGCGTTTCTGCCCAACGGGCGGTATCTCTCCGGCAAACTACCGTGACTACCTGGCGCTGAAAAGCGTGCTGTGCATCGGTGGCTCCTGGCTGGTTCCGGCGGATGCGCTGGAAGCAGGCGACTGGGATCGCATCACTAAACTGGCTCGCGAAGCGGTAGAAGGCGCGAAACAGTAACAAATGCCCAATGCATAAAGCAGGCCCTCTGGCCTGATGCTGGTCACTTTATGTGACCAGCATGTATAAGTTCTTCTTCTCTACACAACATTTCTGATATCCCTAACCCCAGGCGTATTATTTTTCATTATTAAATAATCCTTCACTTATATATTTGATGAATGAATCATTCTGAATTTATGTGTGATAAAATTGTCTGGTCCTTTTTTATTTATTCTGTGAATAGATTCACTTCCCGTGAATTAATTCAACCTGAAGTTGGGTATTTTAATGGGGGAGCGATGGGTGTATTGTTTTTAATGAACGGAATGTTTGTTAAAAGGATAGCTAATAATGTCAGGGGAATCTGAGGTAGCTCAAAGGCAGGACACGTTAAACAGATATTTATTGTATTTCCCGCGTAGCAAAAATGTTATTTCAGATGTTCATTCTTTTACAGGAAAAGAGATATTAAGCGAGCCTTATCGCTATACCATTCGCTTTACCAGTCCGGATCTAAACATTGCCATTAATGCTGTTCTTAATCAAAGGGCTGAGTTTATTCTGCGTGCACCCAATCTGGAAGCCTCATGGCATGGGCAAACCTCCTGGCTGCCGGTTCGCCAGATTAATGGCACGATCACCCAATTTTCGCGGCTGATGTCTTCAGGTGACGAAGCACTGTATGAATGCGTGCTGGAGCATGAGCTGGCGCTGCTGGATCAAAATTACCGTTCTGCGGTTTACATGAACATGACAGTCCCGGAGCTCGTTACAAAGCTGATGAAGGACAGTGGTCACTTTGACGGCTACAACATTGATTTTGACCAACTGAGCCACAGTTATCCACGACGGGAAATGATCGTTCAGTGGAAAGAAACCGATTTGCGGTTCATCCGTCGGCTGCTGGCAGAGATAGGGATCTGGTTCCGATTTGAGAATCACAACAAAGTGAAAACGGAAACCGTCGTTATTTTTGGGGATTCTGCGCGTCGTTACAACTTCAGCGACAAACAGATGCCTTATGTCCGACATTCAGGCATGACCAGTTATAGCGAATACATTACCGATCTGGAGGAGCAGCACGGCCTGATCCCCAAAAATGTGTTGGTTCGCACCTATAACTACCGTGACCCGCAATCGCCGCAGACGGATAAGACCGTTAAAACGAGCGATATTCCCGAAGGTGTAACGACAGGCCAACACTATCACTATGCCGATCACTATCTGACTGCGGGGGATTTTCACGGTGAAGAGGCGGAAACCGCCGCATTTTACGCTCGTCTGCGTTATGAACGCCTGTTGAACGGACAGAGTCTTCTGGGGGCGACAACCAGCGATCCCGAGCTTCAGCCAGGCATTATGTTTTATCCCTCAGGGCCTGTACCTGACGGGTTTAAGTCCGGGTTTGTGATAACTGCGATGACTATCCGCGGCAGCCGTGCTGAACACTATCGCGCCGTACTTTCTGGGATCCCCTATATCCAGGGCTATAGCTTCCGTCCTGAATACTTATCCCGGCCGGTGATAGCCGGAACGGTGCCCGCCAGAGTGAAGGCTATCGGGGGAGATAAAACCTATGCCGGACTTGATGCGGTTGGGCGCTACAGGGTTAAGTTCGATTTTGACCTTGATGAAAAACGGGTCGGATTCGAAAGCGCCCTGGTACGCCTCGGCAGGCCGTACGCCGGTGACACCTTTGGTATTCACTTTCCGCTACTGGAGGGGACTGAAGTTGCCGTTGGTTTCGAAGGCGGCGACCCGGACAGACCTTATATCGCGCATGTCATGCACGACGGCAGCCACCCGGATTTAGTCACAAACCGTAACGATACCCGAAACGTGATCCGCACAGCCGCGTTGAACAAGATCCGTCTTGAAGATCGTCGCGGGCAGGAGCACATCAAAATCGCTACGGAGTACGGCAAAGGGCAAGTGAGTGTGGGTCACCTGGTTGATGCTGAAGGCAAAAAGCGCGGGGAAGGTGTGGAGGCTCGCACCGACGACTGGATGGCGCTGCGTGCTGCGAAAGGCGTGATGATCACCACGGAAGCCCAGCCCCGCGCGGGGGGGAAGCAACTGGATATGACAGCGGCTATTGCACAACTTGAAAAGGCGTTGTCGCTGGCGATGACCCTACAGCAAAGTGCGCTTACGGCAGGCGCGAGTAATGTGGAAACCGATCGGCAAAATGCGCTCAGCCAGACGCTGAGTCATCTCGCGGAGCCCGGTATTTTGGCATATGGAAAAAGTGGAATTGCGCTGGTTACGCCGGACAGCCTGCAACTTTCCGCCGGGAAAGACCTGATTGCCACAGCGGGCGGGAATGCCAGCGTGAATGTGGTGAAAAAATTCTCGCTGGCCGTAGGGGAAAAACTGTCGCTGTTTGCCCGCAAACTCGGCATCCAGATGATTGCCGGTGCGGGGGATATTACGACGCAGGCGCAGCGGGGCGAAATGCACATGCTGTCGCAGCAGGATTTCACGCTGACGAGCACCGCCGGGAAAATGAACGGCAGTGCCAGAAAGGGAATGCAGTTTGTCTGCGGGGGCGGCGGGATCCGTATCAGCCCGACCGGACTGGTCACCATTTTCTCGCCGACGGGCATTGAGCTCAAAGCGCCGAGCCTGAAATACGACGGTCCGGAAAGTGTGTCGGTACCGACGCCATCCTTTGAGAAAGGCGCCTTTAAACTTCGCTACAAACTGCACGCCGGCGATGATCCGGAGCAAATTCTGGCAAACAAAAAATTCAGGCTGACCAGTGCATCCGGACAGAGGGTGGAAGGCGTGACGGACAGCTGCGGTCGTTCACCCCTGCTCGATGCTGACGACCTCGACAGCTATAAAATGGAGATAATGGAATGACGGAGGCGAAGACAAAACCCTACGCTCCACGGGTGGTATCAGAAGGCGATATTCCGGTACACAAAACCCTGGGCGAAGTCGCCCAGACGCGCAACGTCGGGATACCGCGCCCGATGCCCGGCATTGTGATCCTCGTCCATGGCGTGAACGACGTGGGTGAAGCCTACCAGAACCAGGAGAAAGGTATACTTGCCGGGCTGGGTAAGCGACTTAACCGGCAGGATTTTTACGCCCACGAATGGAAAGACTACAGAATTATCACTCCAGGGCGTTCCCCCATCATCCCGTTTTACTGGGGATATAAACCGGTTACGCATGCTGATTACCGGGCGGACCAGAAGCGCTACCGGGAGGAGGTCGGGAAGCTGAGTGACAAAGCGCATCTTCCCTATGATGCATACCAGGAAGATAACGAGACGAATAAAAAGTCGCTGGGTAATGACGGAAAAGGGCCGTTTCAGTACCAGAACGATAACTTTAAAAATGCACTTGATACGAGTTTTGCCAAGGGGGGCGGGACCTTTGCCAACGCAACGACGACGATCCCGGATATGCTGGGACCCGGCGCCGGTGGCTTCGGCGTTGCCGCTGCGGGATTTGCCTCGCTGCACTTCAATGATGGCGATTTTACCCATCCCATTTATGAAAACCCGCACCGCATTTACCAGTTTTTTGCCGCTCAACGGCTGGCGGATTTGATTATTCAGATTCGTCAGCCGTTAGTAACTCAAAACGATGTTATCAATATCGTCGCTCACAGTCAGGGCACGATTATTACTATGCTGGCAAATATGCTGGTGAAACAGGCCGGGTATGCTCCGGTAAACTGTGTGATTCTTAATCACTCACCGTATTCTCTTGAGTCGCGCGTGGCTGAAAATATTCAGCCGGGTTATCAACAGACCGACGATGCCAGACAGCAGACATTTAAAAATTTCTGTCGCCTGATGCATACGCAATGGAAAGGGGGTGGGAAAATGGCAGAGAGCGAATTACAGGCTCTGGAGGCCTCCTGTACCCTGCGTAAACCTTCCGATAATCCGCTGCGAACGGATGACAGATATTGCCGAAGCAACGACGGTAAAGTGTATAACTACTTTTGCCCGAACGATGGCGTCGTGTCGCTGGAGAATGTGCAGGGGTTTGGCTGGCGGGGCATTCCTCAGAATATTGCCAGTGATATACCGAATCTGTTTCAGCGTGTGTTTTACCAGCATGGTGAAGTAGGAAACATCCCTGACGCTAACCCCTTTGAGTTACCGCCGCGAAATGAGGGGGATGCAAAATATGCCTTTCTCACGAACGCCAGTTACAGCGCTCGCGATGTGGTAATAAACGGTGAGGAGTTACCGGAACCTTTTATTTTCAAACTCCAGGGGGAGGATAATCACCCGGATAACGATCCTAAAACCAGTGATAAACCGTATACCTATTATGTCGATCCGGCCAGCCCGGACGCCTACATTTCCTATTCCGCCAAAGCCAGCGCCATTAAGCGCACGGTAACGACAACCTTTGCTGTGAACCGCTATCAAAATATTGGCTGGCAGCCTGGTCACGTTTTATCTGCTTCAGAGCTTAAAGAAGAGAGTTTTGAACGCAAGCATGAGGTTATTTATGGTGAGGTGTCAGGTTCGCGTGATTTTCAGTTAGTTACCCTTACCTGGAAGAAAACACCGGAAGAACTGCAAGCGGAATGGCAGAAAATTGACCCGGTAGGCTACAGCCAGCACTCCTCTATTGTGATGAGCGAATTTGCGCCATCGCACGCTATGGCGTTTGATTTGGCTATTGGGCAGTGCAAATCATTCGATTATCAGGCGGGGAAATTTTGGGAAGGGTTGTTACATCGTGCGGACTGGCGCGATCCTCAGAATGAAAATCCCTATGCAAGGGCATATTACCGGACGGGTAAGCTAGATGAACCTACAACCAAATTTTTCATGAATAAGCCATATGACGTGCTGCCGAAAGGTGAGTATGGGGTGGTAAATAAGTTCAATAATGCAACGACTGTCAAGCCGTCCAGTGATCTTGTCGCAGGGAATCAGGACGTCGCAAATCTGCAATGGGACATGCCAAAGCCCATAAGTGACAGTCAACTGGCTTAAGGATAGAGCATGAAAATATCATTTATGGGTCTGATGGCCACTGCTG
The DNA here is from genome assembly GCF_049238005.1 of Enterobacter cloacae complex sp. IR5459. NCBI lineage: Bacteria > Pseudomonadati > Pseudomonadota > Gammaproteobacteria > Enterobacterales > Enterobacteriaceae > Enterobacter > Enterobacter cloacae complex sp. IR5459. Next base: position 331,375 of record NZ_JBMKIG010000005.1, on the reverse strand, counting down.
TTTTACTGGCGATCGGATGCCAGGCGAAAGAACCGCCAACGCAGGTGGTGTACCGGTTCGATGATCATCGTTATCTCGAACTGAAAGGCTGGGGCTGCGAAGGCGAACTCTGGTACACGGATACTGAGCTGGGTATACATACCCAACCTGTTAGCCAATTTTACAAGATCTTCACCAAAAAATTCATACATCCATCGGAGCGTTATATAGCTATCCCTACCTGGGGCTCTCCAGGAACAATAATTTCAAAAGATTATGGTAAAACCTGGTCCCCTCAGTTTTATTCAGCGGGTTCTAACGAACCAAATGGAGATTCTTCACCGCCCTACGATGACATTATTTCCTTTACTGTTGTTAAGGACCAGGGATTTATGCTGACCAAACACCGGCTGTATATGTCGTCAAAACCGTTTGAAGACCCGCGCATTCTGCCCGGCGGGCCGGGGATTGCCTATACCGTGGATGACGGAATGGGAAATAAAGTAAGCGGGAAGCTGGACCCCCGTTCCCCTGGCTGGGCGTGGGGAATGGTCTACATGACTAAGCAGGGACTCGAGGGCAGCACGCAGCAACTTAAGGCTAACTGGCAAGATTTACCCGACAGCGTACCCGAGGTGAAGGGCTATACCGGCTGGGATCATATGCGCTGTGATATGGATGCGGGGCGATAACTGATGAAAGGATTATGTACCGTTCTCGCAGCTACGTCCGTTGTGCTGGCGACCGGATGCCAGGCGAAAGAACCACCAACGCAGGTGGTGTACCGATTTGATGATCATCGTTATCTCGAACTGAAAGGCTGGGATTGTGAAGGCGAACTCTGGTACACGGATACTAAGCGAGGCATTCACACCGAACCCGTAAGTCAGTTTTATCGACTCTTTACCCGTAAATTTATTCATCCATCAGAGCGATATATTGCACTGACGGGATGGGGCGCGAGTGGATTCATAGTATCTAAGGACTATGGGAAAACGTGGCACTCCGTAGCGTTTTCACCAAATCATAATGAACCCAATGGCGATGACTACGCGCCTTATGAGGATATTCTTTCTTTCACCGTCGTCAACGATCAGGGTTTTTTACTGACCAAACATCGGCTGTATATGTCGTCGAAGCCATTTGAAGACCCGCGCATTCTGCCCGGTGGGCCGGGGATTGCCTATACCGTGGATGACGGAATGGGAAATAAAGTCAGCGGGAAGCTGGAACCCCGTTCCCCTGGCTGGGCGTGGGGAATGGTCTACATGACTAAGCAGGGGCTCGAGGGCAGCACGCAGCAACTTAAGGCAAACTGGCAGGATTTACCCGACAGCGTACCCGACGTGAAAGGCTACACCGGCTGGGATCATATGCGCTGTGATATGGATGCGGGGCGATAACTGATGAAAGGATTATGTACCGTTCTCGCAGCTACGTCCGTTGTGCTGGCAACCGGGTGCCAGGCGAAAGAACCACCGACACAGGTTGTTTACCGGTTCGATGATCATCGTTATCTCGAACTGAAAGGGTGGGATTGCGAAGGTGAACTCTGGTATACGGATACTCGGCGGGGTATTCATACCCAACCTGTTAGCCAATTTTACAGGATCTTCACCAAAAAATTTGTTCATCCTTCTGAACGATATATTGCCATACCCACCTGGGATGACCCAGGAACAATAATTTCAAAAGATTATGGTAAAACATGGTCTCCCCAGTTTTTTTCGGTAGGGCCTAACGAGCCCGATGGTACTAACCAACCATCCTATGAGGATATTATTTCTTTCACCGTCGTCAACGATCAGGGTTTTTTACAGACCAAACACCGGCTGTATATGTCGTCAAAACCGTTTGAAGACCCGCGCATTCTGCCCGGCGGGCCGGGGATTGCCTATACCGTGGATGACGGAATGGGAAATAAAGTAAGCGATACGCTGGACCCCCGTTTCCCTGGCTGGGCCTGGGGAATGGTCTATATGACTAAGCAGGGGCTTAAGCACAGCACGCAGCAATTTAAAGCTAACTGGCAAGATTTACCCGACAGCGTACCCGAAGTGAAGGGGTACACCGGCTGGGATCATATGCGCTGTGATATGGATGCGGGGCGATAACTGATGAAAGGATTATGTACCGTTCTCGCAGCGACGTCCGTTGTGCTGGCGACCGGATGCCAGGCTAAAGAACCGCCCACACAGGTTGTTTACCGGTTCGATGATCACCGTTTTCTCGAATTGAAAGGCTGGGGCTGCGAAGGTGAACTCTGGTATACGGATACTTTTCGGGGTATTCATACCAGGCCCGTCAGTCAATTTTATCGGATTTTCACCAAAAAATTTGTTCATCCTTCTGAACGATATATTGCCATACCCACCTGGGATGACCCAGGAACAATGATTTCTAAAGATTATGGTAAAACATGGTCTCCCCAGTTTTTTTCGGTAGGGCCTAATGAGCCCGATGGTACTAACCAACCATCCTATGAGGATATTATTTCTTTCACCGTCGTCAACGACCAGGGTTTTTTACAGACCAAACACCGGCTGTATATGTCATCAAAGCCATTTGAAGACCCGCGCATTCTGCCCGGCGGGCCGGGGATTGCCTATACCGTGGATGACGGAATGGGAAATAAAGTCAGCGGGAAGCTGGACCCCCGTTCCCCTGGCTGGGCGTGGGGAATGGTCTACATGACTAAGCAGGGGCTCGAGGGCAGCACGCAGCAACTTAAGGCTAACTGGCAAGATTTACCCGACAGCGTACCCGACGTGAAAGGCTATACCGGCTGGGAGCACATGCAATGCAACATGGATGCGGGAAAATAGGGAGATAAAGCGATGAAAGGCGTCATTAGGTTAAACGATCCGCTGATAAGCGGAGGAAAAGTCACTAAGGCCTCTGGGGCAGACTTTATGGGGCAGCCCGTGGCCTTAAAAGATGATCTTGCGCAGTGTCCGCTCCATAAAGGGACGTTCGCAATCACTGAATGTCACCCAACCTGGACCATGCATGGCCGTGGGGTTGTGGTAGATGGCTGTCGCGCGGCGTGTGGATGTGAAATCAAAAGTACCTTACCTGTGGCGGGAGCTTCGTAATGCGCGCGTGGTGGTTATACAAACAACAGCCAGACCCGGATTCCACTGTGCCAGTCGTCATGATTGTTTTCCTCTATGTGATAGCCGTCGCAATGGGCCTCGCGATCCGGGCTCTCACCTGGCCTGAACAGGAACACGTTACGGCTCTCTTTTTTGTGCCTTCAGTTATTCTGCCCATCTGTGTTGTATCGTTGCTAGTTTTTACAAGTTTCATATTTCATGACGCCAACATTCATTATGCTGAAACCCGAAAATTCATAGCAAAAGAGCAGGAGATTAATTTAAAGGCGTATGCGCGAAAAAATATCGCTATCGCAGCATGGTCTGCAATCACCCCCCTGGAGGAACCCGCGCTGAATATGTTGAAACTGGAAGGCGAATTTCCGCTGGCACCGAAAACGCCGGTTAATATTCAGCTGGAAGATCGCTTCGACCAGACCAGGAATGAACAGATGTTTTACCGCTTACTGGACCCGATGGCAGAAAAATTGAAGGACTATAACTACCGTATTTTTGAAACCGTTGTCTGGGTTCACGGAGGGAGAGGATCCTGCATTGATGAACTGAGGCGCACTCTGGAGCGGTTGGGTATTGAAACGGCAAGCACGTGTAAAATTGAGTACAGCACAGAATGTCCTGACTACGCGATCGTTAGCCAATGGATGAACTTATCTGATTACAGAGTTGAAAACCGGTTGATTGTTATCGTTGATTTACATGAAGAAAGCGGCGAATCAAAGAGCATGGAAAATGCATGTGCATTCCTGCTGACCAGTCATTATGTCCGGGAGGAGGGCGAAAAACCGGTATATTTATATCAGCCTATGTCTGACGTGACCGATGTAGAGGACAAAATGGCGGTCTTCCTTGAGACGGGTTCGGTACTTACGCCGAAAAATCTCTGGTATACCGGGCTGTCCCGTATTGAAAAATATCCATTAATGCAGGCACTGGATAAAAAAGCGCTCACGGTGGAACGGCTGGATATCGATGCCTCTCTGGGCGCAAAGAGTGCCGGGTATCGGTGGCTGGCTCTGGCATTTGCGGCGGATGCGGTCAAATATGCCCAGGGGGAGCAACTGGCAGCTTATTCAGACAAAAACAAATTTTGTATTACTTCGCTTTCCTCCATGAAGACAGCTATCCCAAAAAAACTTACCTGGTGTAACTGGAGTAATCCCCTTTATCCTGCGGGGATGGCGGCTTTATTCTGCGTGTTATCCCTCATTGCCTATCGTATCAGTTTCCTGGCGCAAAACGATCCGCCAGCAATCTGGGAACTGATTGCGAGCATCATCATTCCCTTCGTTATTTTTATTGGCCTCGGTATTTTTGTTTTCATCTCGAAAACGAATGAAGCCTACGAGGATATGGAATACGAATGGAAGCGATAGAAACGGAACAATGTTAATTATGTAATGTGGCTGGTCGCTTAGTTGACCAGCCTTTAGTTATTTACCCTGTCACTTTTACCGCAGTGGCCGCTATTTTCGCTCTCGCGACGGCTTCGTCCACGTTTTCCCCGGTTGCTAATGCCACGCCCAGACGACGGCTTCCGTCGATCTCCGGTTTGCCGAACAGTCTGACCTGTAAGCCTGCACCAACCGCACCTTCGACGTTATCAAAGGTGACATTCTGGCTGGTCAGCTGCGGCAGGATCACCGCGGAGGCTGCCGGGCCGTATTGACGGATGCCGCCAACCGGCAGGCCGAGGAAAGCGCGCACGTGCAGCGCGAACTCGGAGAGATCCTGTGAAATCAGCGTAACCATCCCGGTATCGTGCGGGCGAGGGGAGACTTCGCTGAAGATCACCTCGTCGCCGCAAACAAACAATTCCACGCCGAACAGGCCGTAGCCGCCCAGCGCCAGCACCGTCTTGCGGGCGATCTCCTGCGCGCGTGCCAGCGCCAGCGCGCTCATCTGCTGCGGCTGCCAGGATTCTCGATAATCGCCGTCTTCCTGACGATGACCAATCGGGTCGCAGAAATAAACGCCGTCCACGGCACTGACGGTAAGCAGGGTAATTTCGAAATCAAACTTCACCACGCCTTCCACGATGACGCGCCCGGCACCGGCACGACCGCCCTGCTGGGCATAGTCCCAGGCCTGGTCCAGCGTGCTGCTGTCGCGGATAAAGCTCTGCCCTTTGCCGGAGGAGCTCATTACCGGCTTAATGATGCACGGGTAGCCAATCTCTTCGACGGCCTGGAGAAACGCAGCTTTATCCCCGGCAAAACGGTAGCTGGAGGTCGGGAGCTGTAATTCTTCTGCCGCCAGGCGACGAATGCCTTCCCGGTTCATGGTCAGTTTTGCCGCAGTGGCGCAAGGCACTACGCGCTGGCCTTCCTGCTCAAGGGCAACCAGCATCTCAGTGGCAATGGCCTCAATTTCAGGCACCACGAAATCCGGTTTTTCCTCGGCAATTAACGCCCGCAGGGCATTGCCGTCAAGCATATCGATGACGTACGAGCGATGCGCAACGTGCATGGCAGGGGCGTTCGCGTAACGGTCCACTGCAATCACCTCCACGCCCAAACGCTGGCATTCAATGGCCACTTCTTTACCCAGTTCACCCGATCCCAACAGCATGACGCGCGTCGCGGCAGGGCGCAGCGCGGTTCCTAAACGAGTCATAAAAATCCCCCTGAATAAAGATGCGGGCAGTATAAACGAAAACGTTTGCGTCTGTCTTGTATGGGGATAACCGGACAAGGGGGAAATTTGCGCTTCTTTAGCACTGACAGACATTTCCTGACACCTGCTCGCTTAGGCTGTGAAGATTACGCACTGTTACGTGAGGAAAAATATGTCAGGCTGGATGAATCAACTGCAATCCCTGTTGGGACAAAAAGGCTCGTCGTCGGGCGAGCAGGGTCTAAGCAAGCTGCTGGTGCCGGGTGCGCTTGGCGGGCTGGCCGGTTTGCTGGTTGCCAATAAATCATCGCGGAAACTGCTTACCAAATACGGTACCGGCGCGCTGCTGGCGGGTGGAGGGGCTATTGCAGGCTCCGTCTTATGGAACAAATACAAAGACAAGGTGCGCAGCGCGCATCAGGATGAACCGCAGTACGGGAAGCAGGTATCGCCGTTAGATTTACGCACCGAGCGCCTGATCCTCGCCCTGGTCTTTGCAGCCAAGAGCGACGGGCATATTGATGCCAGTGAACGTGCCGCAATTGAACAGCAGATGCGGGAAGCGGGCGTTGAGGAGCAGGGCAGGGCGCTGGTGGCGCAGGCCATTGAACAGCCGCTCGATCCGCAGCGTCTGGCGCAAGGCGTGAAAAACGAAGAAGAGGCGCTGGAACTCTATTTTCTGAGCTGTGCCGCCATCGATATCGATCACTTTATGGAGCGCAGCTACCTGAACGCCCTGGGCGATGCGCTGAAGATCCCCCAGGACGTTCGCGAGGGAATTGAGCAGGATATTCAGCAGCAGAAGCAGACTCTCGCGGGCTAGAAGGCCATGTTTCGCTTGCATCATACGCGTGTTTTGCCAACCTTATAGGATGTAAAACGAAAAAGTAAGAATGCCATGCCTCCAAAAGCCCGACGTACTCCTTATGCGATCACCACGCATGGCGATACGCGTATCGATAACTACTACTGGCTGCGGGACGATTCTCGTTCCCGGCCAGAGGTGCTCGACTATCTGCACGAGGAAAACGACTATGGCCGCCAGGTCATGGCCAGCCAGCAGGCGCTTCAGGATCAGCTCCTGAACGAAATGGTGCAGCGTATCCCCCAGCGTGATGTCTCTGCCCCGTGGTGCAAAAACGGTTATCGCTATCGCCATATTTATGAGCCGGGAAACGAATATCCCATCTACCAGCGCCAGTCTGTGCTGAGCGCCGAGTGGGACGAATGGGAGATCTTGCTGGATGCCAACAAACGTGCTGCCCACAGTGAGTTTTATACGCTGGGCGGCATGTCCATTTCCCCCGATAACGCCATTATGGCGCTGGCTGAGGATTACCTCTCCCGCCGCCAGTACGGTTTGCGTTTCCGCAATCTTGAAACGGGAAACTGGTATCCCGAAATGCTGGATAATGTCTCCCCCGATTTCGTCTGGGGTAACGATTCAGAAACGGTCTACTACGTTAAAAAGCATGCCTCAACGCTGCTGCCTTATCAGGTCTGGCGTCATACGGTGGGGACCGATTCCGCCGACGATGAATTAGTCTACGAGGAAAAAGACGAGACGTTCTATGTCAGCCTGCACAAAACGTCGTCTCGCCACTACGTGATCATTTTCCTCTCCAGCGCCACCACTTCAGAAGTGCTGCTGCTGGATGCAGAGCTGCCGGATGCGCAGCCGCTGTGCTTCCTGCCGCGCCGTAAAGATCATGAGTACAGCCTGGATCACTTCCAGCACAGCTTTTACCTGCGTTCGAACCGCGAGGGCAAAAACTTTGGCCTTTATAAAACCAAAGTGCGCGATGAACGCAAATGGGAAGTGTTAATTCCCGCGCGCGATCAGGTGATGCTGGAGGGGTTCACCCTGTTTACCGACTGGCTGGTGGTGGAAGAGCGTCAGCGCGGACTGACCAGTATCCGCCAAATCAACCGCAAAACCCGCGAAGTGGTGGGCATTGCGTTCGATGACCCGGCTTACGTAACGTGGATCGGCTTTAACCCTGAACCGGAATCGTCCCGCCTGCGGTACGGCTATTCGTCGATGACCACCCCGGATACGTTGTTTGAACTGGATATGGACACCGGGCAGCGTCAGGTGATTAAACAGGCTGAGGTCCGGGGTTTTGAGTCGGAAAATTATCGCAGTGAGCACCTGTGGGTGACCGCACGCGACGGCGTTGAAGTCCCTGTATCGCTCGTCTATCACAAGGCGCACTTCAACAAAGGTAAAAACCCCATCCTCGTCTATGGCTATGGCTCCTATGGATCAAGCATGGACGCCGATTTCAGCAGCAGCAGGCTGAGCCTGCTCGACCGCGGTTTTGTTTATGCGATTGCCCATATTCGCGGTGGCGGCGAACTGGGTCAGCACTGGTATGAAGACGGAAAATTTCTCAAAAAGAAAAATACCTTTAACGACTACCTTGATGTCTGCGATGCGCTGATCGCGCAGGGTTATGGCGATCCGCAGCTCTGCTTTGGCATGGGGGGCAGCGCCGGGGGCATGCTAATGGGTGCCGTGATCAACCAGCGGCCTGAACTGTTTAAAGGCGTTATCGCCCAGGTGCCGTTTGTGGACGTGGTGACGACCATGCTTGATGAGTCCATTCCATTGACCACCGGGGAGTTTGAGGAGTGGGGGAACCCGCAGGATGAAACCTATTATCGCTACATGAAAGAGTATAGCCCGTACGATAACGTTGAGGCGAAAGCCTATCCGCATATGCTGGTGACCACCGGCCTGCACGATTCCCAGGTGCAGTACTGGGAGCCCGCGAAATGGGTGGCGAAGCTGCGTGAGCTGAAAACTGACGATAATCTGCTGCTGCTGTGTACCGATATGGACTCAGGGCACGGAGGGAAATCAGGGCGATTTAAATCCTATGAAGGGGTGGCGCTGGAGTACGCCTTTTTGATTGGCCTGGCGCAGGATACGCTGCCAGGCCGGGCGGGGACTCAGGCTTCGCCTAAATAATGCTTCAGCGTCAGGCGCAGTTCCGGGCTCATTCTGTCGAGGTTGTTGTACAGCCAGCGCAGATAGCCCGGATCTTTGTCCGCCACTTCCGATACTGGCTTCCCGCGATATTTACCGAACGTAAAGGTAGTCAGTAGCGCGGGGCGCCCGGTAATGGTCGCCATATCGTCTGGCGTCCAGCCGGAAGTATTCATGATATCAATCAGGAGCGCTGCGGTGATGTAGCAGTCATAGAGGGCACGGTGATGATGCAGCCCTTCCGGCGTTCGCACGCTGAGTTTGCGCGACTTATACAGCGCCATATTGCTGTATTTGATCCCTGGCCACAGACGGCGCGCCAGCTTCATGGTGCAAATCCATTCGCCGGGCATCTCCGGCAGCACGCGGCGGTCAAAGCTGGCGTTATGGGCGACATACCACTGGCTACCGTGGTAAAGAGGGATGATCTCTTCAATCCACGGCTTATCCGCCACCATCGATTCCGTAATGCGATGTATAGCCATCGCCTGCGCACTGATGGGACGATCCGGGCGCACCAGATGGCTCATTGGGTTGACTATCTTTCCGTCAATCACGTCGACAGAAGCGACTTCCACAATTCCACCCTGCAAATCACAGGTTTCGGTATCGATAACGCGCAGCATTGATCGCTCCTGATCCTAAAATGCCTAGCCTAATGGAATGATATCGCCTTGCCAACCCTGTTGGCCTAAAGAACCGGTTAGCAGCAGTTCTCCCTTATCGGCACGTACAATCAGCTGACCTTTTTCATCCCATAACGCGCTACCGCCGCGCGCGTTCGCCATTAATACCGCGATGGCGTACTTGTGCGCGAAGCGTTGTAACGAACCGATCGATTGCCGCCAGCGGTGCTCGCCCACGGCCAGGCTGCTGGTGAACAGCGTTGCCTCCGGGTCCAGTTCCGGGGCGTCAGCCTGGTTATCCACGATGGTTAACCTTTTATCGCCAGGAATAACACCCGCACCGTTGCCCTGCGGATAACGCCGGATGGTCGACAGGTTAGGGGTGAAAAGCGCGAGTCCTTTCTGGCGCTGGCCGTGTTGCTGGAGCGTAATACCGGCAATCACCGTGATGAAACGTGACTGGGCGGCGTGAAGGAGGGGGGCAAGCTGCAAATCGTCAGGAGGTGGGGGTAAGGATGTTCCGCCTGGACCGGTAAGCGAAAGCTCCGGAAAGACGATCAAATCGCACCCATGCCAGGCAGCTTCGGCAATAAAGTGCAGGTGATGTTTTACGTGCTCATCAACACAGTTGTGCCGCGGGGCATACTGAGCCGCGGCAATATTCCATCGTGACATCGTGACTTCCTTATACACTAAGTCGCTGGGATTTTAAGATTACACCTAAATTTATCAGGGTTTTCTTATCCTGCCACATAACGCGTAAGGAAGTGTAACGAGACGTTAAGCTTATTTAACTTTAGGTTCGTACGGCAGGCGCGAGAGATTGACGGAGGCGAGGCGATGCGCAATGAGACGTTCGCGAAACCAGTCGCGCAGATGTGCGGGTTGTTCACGCTCTACCACTTCAGCTACGACGGGCATGTTGTAACGCTCTTTGAATGCGACACCCGCGGCGGCGAGATCGACATTCACTTTGTCCATCTCGTCCTGAGGAAGGGCGGCCAGGTTAACGTTCATTTCCTTCTCCTTTTTCTGCGGCGGCAACGTTACCGCGATTGTTCAACGATGACAAGGGAGCAAAGGATGTTCCTCGACTCGTTAATTATACAGAGTTATTCTTTAGCATTCAGGCATAACGAAAAGGAATGATTGTGATGCACTTTACCCCTTCCCGCGTCGCGTGCGCGCTGGCATTTCTGCTCTCTTCAGCAACCGCGACCTCAGCTCTGGCCCATGCGCATCTTAAGCAGCAATCCCCGCAGGAAAATACCGTTGCGGTGGCACCAGAGGTCATTACCCTGAACTTCTCGGAAGGCATTGAGCCTGCCTTCAGCGGCGTGGTGGTGACGGACGCGCAGCAGCACAAGATCCAGACCGGCGCGGTGAAGCGTGACGAGAAGGATAACGCAAAGCTGATTGTTCCTCTTGAGAAACCGTTGCCGACCGGCACCTACACGGTGGACTGGCACGTGGTCTCCGTGGACGGCCACAAAACCAAGGGCAGCTATCACTTTAGTGTGAAATAGTATGCTGGCCCTGAGCTACGTCGCGTTACGCTTTATCCATTTTGCTGCGCTGATGCTGCTTTTCGGCAACGCGCTTTACAGCGTCTGGTTTGCACCGTCTTCGTTGCAGCGCCTCATGACCCGGCGTTTCCAGCGGCAGCAGAAACTCGCGGCCTTAATCAGCCTGATGGCGGCTCTGCTGATGTTTGGCCTGCAAAGTGGGTTGATGGGCAACGGCTGGGGCGATGTCATTCGTCCGGCGGTCTGGCGCAGCGTGCTGGGAACGCAATTTGGCGGCGTCTGGTTGTGGCAAATGGTGCTGGCCGCTGTGACGGCGGGCGCTGCATGGCTTACCCCGCAAAAAGGCTCACGGCTGTTACTGCTCGTGATGGGGCAGCTGGTGCTGTTGGCGGGCGTGGGACATGCCGCGATGAACGGTGGCGCACCGGGAGCATTGCATCGTCTCAACCATGCGCTTCATCTGCTCTGCGCCGCGACCTGGGTGGGTGGTTTACTGCCGCTGCTGTTTTGTATGCGTCTGGCGAAAGGCCGCTGGCAGCCAGCCGCTATCTTTACCATGATGCGCTTCTCCCGCGTGGGGCATTACGCCGTGGCAGGCGTGCTGCTGACCGGGATAATCAATACGCTCTTTATTGTTGGCATAAACGTGCCGTGGCATGCGCCTTATGTCCAGCTGTTGTTGTTCAAATGTGCGCTGGTCATGATGATGGTGGCAATTGCGCTGGCGAATCGGTATTTTCTTGTGCCACGCTTTCGCCCGGAGGCCGGGCGGGAACAACAGATTTTTATCAGGATGACACAGGCAGAGGTGGTGCTGGGCGCGCTGGTACTGGCGGCCGTCAGCCTGTTCGCGACCTGGGAACCCTTCTGACAAGGTTAAATAACATATGAAAAAGACACTGCTTTCTCTTTTACTTCTCACCTGTGCCAGCAGTGCGCTGGCCGCGCCGCAGGTCATCACCGTCAGCCGGTTTGAAGTGGGCAAGGACAACTGGGCATTTAATCGTGAAGAGGTCATGCTCACCTGCCGTCCCGGTAACGCGCTGTATGTCATCAATCCCAGTACGCTCGTGCAGTATCCGTTAAATGACGTAGCGGAGCAGCAGGTGGCCAGCGGGAAAAGTAACGGACAGCCTGTCAGCGTGATCCAGGTGGATGACCCGGCAAACCCCGGGCAGAAGAAAAGTCTGGCACCGTTTATTGAGCGCGCTGAAAAGCTCTGCTAGCCGTCAGGTTTCCAGTAAAAAAAAACCGCAGGTGCTTGTAAAAGCTCTGCGGTTTTTCACATTTAGTGATGTTCTGACGCTTTTTTTCAGACCACTTTTACTGTGGACTGGAAAACCTGACGTCGTCATCTATTCTTAAAGGGCAAGGCGATTGAGCCTGCATTAATGCCAACTTTTAGCGCACGGCTCTCTCCCAAGAGCCATTTCCCTGGACCGAATACAGGAATCGTATTCGGTCTCTTTTTATCCGCATGAAAATAAACGATAAAATCCGGTTTTCGTCTCAGCAGAAGGTTCACTTCCTGTGCGCCTGCCTCAAACATACCACAACCCGGCAGGCGTAAGTCCAGTCCTTTTTGGCTGTTTTGTTAAATTTTTGTTTGTATTTTGCCTGAGACGACTGCGGGATCAATGCGCGCCTGTACGGAAGCCGCAATATCATCAAGTAACGCAAAGCGGCGACGGTATTCGGCGCGTTTTTTGCTGGCAATCTCCTCCAGTGCTTTACGCTCCATCTGGAGCGGCAACTGCCAGCAGAAGGGGGAGAGTTTCTTTCCGTTCAGGCCTTCCCAGAACTCGTCGTAGCTGGCGTGAAAATGACGGCCTTTGCTCAGACGGTAGCGCAGCGCGCGGAAAACATGGCCTTCATCGCTGACGGCAAAAATCGTGCTGATGTTCGAGCGTGAGGCAAGCTGGAAGATCACCTCCATCAGCACGCGTTTCGGGAAAAGGCCATGGCAGGCACGGGTAGCCTGTTTAATCACCTCCCGTGAAACATGACGACGTGGACCCTGAAGGCCGCCGATCACCAGCACCGTACGGCCGTTACTGCGTGCGACACAGAACGTCAGGCTGGCAAGCAGCGTATTGTCATTGTCGTGCAGCCAAAGCGTGCTTTCGCCTTCGCGTTCGGCCTTACCTGCGGACGAGGCGTGGACTGTATAGATTTCGCCGTTTTTTGCCTCGAACCGGACAACCGGCACCTCTTGCGGGCTGGTCAGCGCGTGGGCGAGGGCGATGTTTTTCAGACTATCAATCCACTGATAGTGGCTGACGATAGCATCGGCCCGGTCGTTTGAGTTCAGGCCGCGCATCAGATACTGGCGGTGAGTTTTACTCGGCAAGGTAATTTGAGAGGTGAGCAGCCTGTCGAAATCATCGCGCCCGGACAGGGCCTCCAGCATGCGATGGGTGGAGGACCAGAATAAAAGCGAGCGCAGAAGGAACTTTAACCGGTAATCACGTTTGTGCCAGATTGGGCCGGGAACGCGTTTTCCTCTCACCAGTTCAGAAATAATATTTGTGCGATGCGGATAAAAAACATCGTTTTGCAGGTGTATGTTTGACACGTGAAAATCCCTCTTTTTATTCCGCTCTATTTTAAAGGCCAGGGAATAAGGGATTAATAGCGCAGCGATCTTTATTTCCGGCTGGTTTATGGTTTGTTTGGATTCGCGAAATCCGACGCCAGTTCATGACATTTTCTGTGGCAGCTATACTTCTTACAGGAGGCGTTATGTATCAGAAAATAGAGGGAGAACTCTGGCGTCATGTCTGGGTTGTCAGCGATATTCATGGTTGCTATCAGTGGCTTATGGATGAGCTGAAACGACGACATTTTAATCCTGATACGGATCTGCTGATCTCGGTGGGGGATATTATCGACCGCGGGCCTGACAGCGTAAAATGTTTACAGCTGATGCAGGAAAACTGGTTTTATGCGGTACGCGGTAATCACGAGCAAATGGCGTTAGATGCGCTTAAAAATAATGATTTTAGTCTCTGGTCGATAAATGGCGGTAACTGGTTTACCGGTCTTAAGGACGCTCAACAAAAACAGGCGAAGGGTTTACTCGACGCGTGTCGGGACTTACCCCACATTATTGAAATATCCTGCAAAAACGGTCTCAACGTGATTGCTCATGCGGATTATCCCTCCGCCGAATATGGCTGGCATAAGCCGGTGGATGCCCAGCGCGTGCTGTGGGATCGCGACCGGTTAATGGGCTTTATGGTGGGCAAAGGGCAGGGCATTAGCGGCGCGGATCACTTCTGGTTTGGACATACGCCTGTGGACAAACGCTACGATTTTAACAATCTGCACTACATTGATACGGGGGCAGTATTCGGGGGCTTTCTGACGCTGGCGCAGCTTCAGTAATAAATAACCCGCCTTCGGGCGGGTTCTCTTTGGATCAGGCAAGACGCAAGACCCAGGCATCGGTTTTACTGTCGTAATGCTCACGGTACAGAACGGAATGTTCCCCATCAAGGATTGCCGGGACGCTGGTATCTGCATCCCAGGCGTCCAGCTGCATGCACAAATCCGGATCGGATTTGCAGGGAATACTTAACGTTCGTTCGCCTTGTGATTCGCCGCGCAATTCAGCGTCGTCGATTTCGAAAGCGCCAATGCGTACGCTGGTTTTCGTCATAATGCTCTCCGGTTTGTTGCCCAAAATCTGGTATGACCAGTGCAGTCACCCATTTTTGATCCTAGACAAGGAGAGCGAAATCGCCAGTAAAAAAATGCGCTTTTTTTCAGGCGCTGCGGTTGTTACCGGTAAACAGGCGGCCATCGCGTACCAGTTCGCGCGGATAGCTGTTTTTCAGCCGCGAGCCGACTTTTTTCGCCAGCCCCAGCGGATAGCCCTGATACGTCACGATGACTTCATCCTGTGACGGGCCGTCTTCCGGGTAAACGTCACGACCGCGATACCACTCTTCCGCTTCCTGATGCGTCAGGGCAAAGGTGTTCTCACTGCCGGCCAGCGCAATGACCGCTTCGTGCTGCCAGCGATAGCCTTTGTTGTGGATCTCCGCCAGGCGAATACCGAGGCGGGAGAAACGCACCTTACCAATCAGCGGTTCGATGTTGACCGGGAACAGCCACAGCTCTTTGTCACGCATCCAGAGGCGCAGGCTCTCATCCCAGTGCAGGCCGACTTTGCTCGCAGCCGCTTGCGCCTGTGCCGCCTCACGGCCTTTGACCGGCGCGAACGGGAAGTTGCCGACCTTAAACTTAGGGGCAGGCAAGGGATCGACGGCGCGGGTTTTACGCAGACGGGCAACAAAGAAGCCTTCGCAATCGTAAATCTGCGGGAAGACATGCAGGAAGCCTTCAGGCGTGGCCGCATGGCTGGCCGAGTCGAAGAGGGTGTCCAGCGGCAGAAACTCGACGGCATCCACATAGCGTTGCTTGAGCCACAGGCAGACGTCCTCGTTTTCATCGCGATTCAGCGTGCAGGTAGAGTAAACCAGCGTCCCGCCTGGGCGCAGGGCATGAAACGCGCTGTCGATCAGTTCGCGCTGCGTGGCGGCGATCTCCAGGTTGCTTTCAACGGACCAGTTTTTTAACGCATCAGGATCTTTACGCACCACGCCTTCGCCGGAGCAGGGCGCGTCGAGCAGGATGGCATCAAAGGCTTCCGGCAGGGCAGCGCCAAACACGCGACCATCGAAGTGCGTTAACGCGACGTTGTGGATCCCGCAGCGGCTGATATTGGCATGCAGGACTTTAACGCGGCTGGCGGAAAATTCGTTGGCGAGGATCGCGCCGCGGTTGTTCATCCGGGCGGCAATCTGCGTGGTTTTAGAGCCCGGCGCCGCCGCGACATCCATAACCCGCTCAGGCTGGCTCCCGTCGGCAAACAGCGCAGCAACCGGCAGCATGGAGCTGGCTTCCTGAATATAAAACAGCCCGCTCAGGTGCTCGGCGGTGCTGCCGAGCGGCAGGCTCTCCTCGTCATCCCGTTCGATCCAGAAACCCTCTTCACACCACGGCACTGGCGTTAATTGCCAGCCGTAGGGGGAGACGAGATCCAGAAACGCCCCGACGCTGATTTTCAGCGTATTGACGCGAATACTCCGGCGCAAAGGGCGCTGGCATGCGGCGACGAAATCGTCGAAAGAGAGATGAGCTGGAAGCGCCTCGCGCATCTGTGCGAGGAATTGTTCGGGAAGAAATACGGAGTTTTGAGCCACGGGCACACCACAGGGAAACATTCAGGTGCGCAGTGTAACATAAAGGCTCCGGCGCGTTGACACCGGAGCCTGCGAGATTAACGCGGCAGCGCCGTTCCCCATTCGCGCCACTCTTTCGGTTCACTTTCCAGCAGCAGGAAGTGTTTACCTGCCTGCGCCTTAGGCGCCAGAGGCGTGCCAGGCGGCGTCGCGAAGGCAATGCCGCCGCGAATGAACTGGTTAAAGGTCCCCGTTTTGACCACGCCACCGGTCAGGCCGAAGTCCAGCGAGTAGCCTGAAGCGAGCCAGAACACCGAGTTGTTGCGAACCAGATGCTGATAACGCTGGCTGATGCGCAGGCCGACCATCACGCGATCGGACAGATTACCCAGCGTCAGGCTTGTTACTGTCCCCACTTCAATGCCGCGGAACAGGACCGGCGTACCGATGCCCAGCGAACCGGCTTCCGGCACTTCAACCACAATGCTCAGACCGTCCAGATAACGGGAGTCGGTGATGGTTGCCTCCTGCAACTCAAATTCACGACGCGCGTTGCCGCGACCCGGTTCAACGTTTATGTACGGTTGAAGTATGGTGTCGAGATGCTCAACCCCTGCGGCAGAAATTTGCGGCGTAACCACCGAGAAGCGCGAGCCTGCCCGGGCGAACGTCTGCACATATTCCGGATAAAGCACGGCGGTCGCCTGAACTTCGTTGCGCGCGGTGATCAGCGTCAGCTTCTGGACCTGCCCGATATCAATGCCGAGATAGCGGATGGGCATGCCTTCAGCCAGTTTACCGGCATCAAAGGTGTGCAGGGTAATCTGCCCCCCGACCGCACGCGCCGCGGTTTCGGACGGGAAGAGGATCCGCTTGTCACCTTTACGCATGTTGCCGCCCGCGCCGCTCAGGTTATCGAAGCTGATCGCACCGCGCAGGGCACGGGAGAGGGGAGACGCCTGTACGGTCAGCCCGCTGCCGTTGAGCTGCACTTTCGCGCCGCCTTCAGCCCAGAACACGCTGTTTGGCGTGAGCAGCTTGCGGTACTCCGGCTTGATATGCAGTTCGATATCAAACGCGTCCGCACGAGGACGAACGGTGATCACTTCCCCGACTTCAAACTTACGATAAAGCACGACGGAGCCTGCCTGGACGTCCGGCAGCGTTTCAGCGCTTAAGGTCAGCGTGGTGGTCGGCAGGTCGCCAAGGCTGTTTTCAATGGCTTTGTCCAGATTGGCGAACAGCGGATAACTCTCGCGCAGCGCACCTTTGCTGCCCGGCAGAATGCGGATCCCGCCGTTAACCCACTCGCTGGCGCTGGCGCCGAGGAACTCAACGCCGTCCAGACCCACCTTCACGTCGACCCGGCTGTTAACCACAAATTTACTGTCGCCGTGAACCAGATTGCTGTACTGCGGATCGATGGCGGCGGAGAAGGAGACCCCTTTTTCTGTCAGCTTACGTTCGAGGACCTGGCCCACCTGCACACCGTGCAGGATCAGCGGTTGCCCGGCTTCGATACCGTAGCTTTCCGGCGCATTCAGCGTAACCGTCAACACGCCCGGTTTTTGCAGCAGGGCTTTATCCGCCGGGGCGATAACAAAGTTTTTATTCGGCGCGCCTTCACCGGGGATCAGCTCAAAGGTGCTTCCCGTCAGCAGGGAACTGATGCTGGCGTCGCTGAGGGAGAGCTTCGGATTACGCAGTTCAATGCGCGTTTTTTCCCGCAGGAGATCCACCACGCTCGGATCCACCGTCATTTCGCCGGTAACGGAGCCGCCCGCATTGAGGGTTAATTTTGTCAGTTGCCCGACCTCTAAACCCTGGTACATCAACGGGGTCGAACCGGCTTTCAGGCCTTTGGCATCCGGCAGGGTCAGCTTGACGATGACGCCGCGCTGGCTGTGCGCCAGGTCGGCGTACAGGCCAAAGGTATCTTCTGCGGCGGCAGGGCTGGAGTCAGCAGGTGAGTCGAAGGCGATAGCGCCATTCACCAGCGCCGCCAGGCTCTCAAGCTTCACTTTCGCACCGCTTAAGCTCAGGTCGGCATCGACGCCGGAGACGTTCCAGAAGCGACTGCCTTTTTTCACCAGGTTGGTAAAACGGCGCTCGATGAGTACATCAATGGTCACGCCATCTTTGTTCGGGTTAATGGCGTAGTCGTAAACGCGACCAACCGGAATTTTGCGGAAATAGACCAGAGAACCACTGTTCAGCGAACCCAAATCCGGCGCGCGGAGGTGGATCATCAAATCGCCGTTATTCAGCCGATATTTCGGCTGGGTGTCCAGCGCAACAAAGTGATCCTGTGGCTCGCCTTTGCCGGGCATCATGCCGATATAGTTACCGCCCACAAGCGCATCCAGCCCGGAAACGCCGGCCAGGGAGGCTTTAGGCGTGACCAGCCAGAACTGCGTTTCGGCGCGCAGGGCATCCTGCATATCAGACTTAATGCTCGCCCGGACCTGAATTTTGTTCAGCCCTTTGCCGAGGGAAATATCCTGCACGGTACCCACTTCCACCCCCTGGAAGCGAACGGGGGTACGTCCGGCGACAATGCCGTCCGCAGACTGGAAATCAATCGTGATGGTACTTCCGCGATCTTCATAGCTCGTCCAGATAAGCCAGCCTGCGATCATCAGCGCGATGACAGGTAGCAACCAGAATGGCGAAATGCGGCGTTTTGTTTTAATTCTCGCTTCAGTCGGCGAAGCGGGCGTTTCCTGACTCATGTGCGTCCCAAAGTAAGCGGCTGTCCAGCCATTCCACTGCAAGAATAGTCAATATCACCGCAGAGCCGAAATAAAAAGCTGCGGGTCCCATGGTAAAAGCAAGTAACTGATCGCGATTGATGAGCGACATCATCAGCGAAATCACGAACAGATCCAACATCGACCAGCGACCAATCCAGGTCACGAATCGCAGAAGCAGGATGCGGGTGCGTAGTCCTTGTTCGCATTTAAAGTGAATGCTGATAAGCAGCGTAAACATCACCACCACTTTGGTAAAGGGCACCAGAATACTGGCGATGAAAACAATGGCGGCGACCCCCACGTTACTGTGCGCCAGAGAGATAATCCCTGAAAGGATAGTATCTTCCTGACGGGCGCCGTTCACATAAATTACGGAGATCGGCAGCATGTTGGCCGGGAACAAAAATACCAGGGAGGCGATAAGCGCCGCCCAGCATTTTTGCAGGCTGTTGTTGCGTCGCAATCTTAACGGAATGTGGCAGCGCGGACATCTCCCGCGTTTATCCGGAAAACCGGTGTAATGGCACCCCAGGCAGACGCGCAGGTTGTCATCAGGCCGGGTCGCGGGACGCTGCGGGTAAAATCGCTCCCAAAGCTGTTCAACATTGAGATGAATCAGGGTCAGAATACTCAGCAGGACCAGTGAAATAAACGCAAAAAGGCCAATGCCAGGTTGTAAAAATGCATAATCCTGCACCTTGATAGACGCCACGCCGACGCCCACCAGATAGATGTCCAGCATCACCCACTCCTTGAGCTTTTCCAGCATGAGCAGGACGGGGCGCAGGTTCATCCCCAGTATGTTGCCAAACCACAGGTAGGCAATTGCCGCGACCAGCACCAACGGCGCGCCGACGACGCAGAACAGCACCATGGCGGCCGTAAGCGGATCGCCCTGGCGCGTCATCTGCCAGATCCCCTGCAACACGTTAGCGTCAATACGCACGCCAAGCAGGTAGAGCTTTAACAGCGGCTCGGTCCAGGCGAAGGGCATCAGCAGTAGCATGGTGACCGCCATTGCCGCCAGACGCGTCAATGACCAGTCCCGGCCATCGCGAATTTTGGCATCGCAGCATGGACAAAAAGCACTTTGGTGCGATTTCATCTTCGGCAACATAAAAAGCGTATCGCACTGGGGACAACGCTGATAATGTGCACGGGGCAGAGCCTGGCTTACCGTACGGACAACGATCTTTCGTGTCGGCGTAATTTGGGGTGTTTTTAGGGCCATCAGTCGCACACAGATTAGTATTGTTGAAAGTTATAATAACTCATGAACGGATTCATCTTGAGCATGAGCGCATTTAATGCTTATTTTAATAGGCTATGCGGTAACTATGTAAGATAACTAAGTGATTGAATAATGAACAAAACAGAATTCTACGCGGATCTGAATCGCGATTTTAAGGCATTAATGGCAGGGGAAACCAGTTTCTTAGCCACTCTGGCAAATACCAGTGCGTTACTGTTCGAACGCCTTTCTGACGTGAACTGGGCGGGCTTTTATCTGCTGGAAGGCGACACGCTGGTACTGGGGCCTTTCCAGGGGAAACTCGCCTGCGTGCGTATCCCGGTAGGTCGCGGCGTGTGCGGTACCGCAGTGGCGACCCGTCAGGTTCAGCGTGTCGAAGATGTTCATGCGTTTGACGGCCACATCGCCTGCGATGCCAGCAGCAATTCTGAAATCGTACTGCCGCTGGTGGTTAAAAATCAGATTATTGGCGTTCTGGATATCGACAGCACGGTCTTCAGTCGCTTTACTGCCGAGGATGAGCAGGGGCTGCGCGCGCTGGCCGCAAACCTGGAAAATGTTCTGGCAGAGACCGATTATCATAAATTCTTTGCGAGCGTCGCAGGATAATCAACGGATAACGTAGCATTTACTGATAGCGTCATTATAATGTCGCCTGTTCATGCCTGCGCTTGTTGGCAACGTCCGTTGTAATCAGGAAATTTCATGGAAAATCAACCTAAGTTGAATAGCAGTAAAGAAGTTATCGCATTTCTGGCCGAGCGTTTCCCGCAGTGCTTCAGCGCTGAAGGTGAAGCGCGTCCTCTGAAAGTCGGTATCTTTCAGGATTTGGTCGCGCGCGTTGAGGGGGAGATGAACCTCAGCAAAACGCAGCTTCGTTCTGCCTTGCGCCTTTATACCTCGAGCTGGCGTTACCTGTACGGTATCAAGCCGGGTGCGACCCGTGTCGACCTTGACGGCAACCCGTGCGGTGAGCTGGACGAGCAGCACGTAGAACATGCGCGTAAGCAGCTTGAAGAAGCCAAAGCTCGCGTGCAGGCACAGCGTGCGGAACAGCAGGCGAAAAAACGCGAAGCCGCAGCGGCAAACGGTCAGGAAGACGCCCCTCGTCGCGAGCGTAAACCGCGCCCGGCACCGCGTCGTACTGAAAATAACGATCGCAAACCGCGTGCTGACAAACCAGCAGCTAAAGCCCCACGTGCGCCGCGCGAAGAGCCGCGCCACACCCCGGTTTCTGACATCAATGCGCTGAGCGTAGGTCAGTCTCTGAAGGTGAAAGCGGGTAACAACGCGATGGACGCCACCGTACTGGAAATCACCAAAGATGGCGTTCGTGTACAGCTGACTTCTGGTATGTCAATGATTGTACGCGCAGAACACTTGTTGTTCTGAAACGGAGGCCGAGCCTGGCATGAACACTTTTTTTAAGCTCACCGCGCTGGCTGGCCTGTTTGCTATAACAGGCCACGCTTTCGCTGTGGACGATATTACGCGTGTTGATCAAATTCCGGTTCTCAAGGAAGAGACTCAGCACGCGACGGTGAGTGAGCGCGTGACGTCGCGCTTTACTCGTTCGCACTATCGTCAGTTCGATCTCGATCAGGCCTTTTCGGCCAAAATCTTTGACCGTTATCTGAACTTGCTGGATTACAGCCATAACGTACTGCTGGCCAGCGATGTCGAACAGTTCGCTAAACGCAAATCCGAAGTGGGTGATGAGCTGCGCTCCGGAAAACTCGATCTGTTCTACGATCTGTACAACTTATCGCAAAAGCGCCGTTTTGAGCGTTATCAATACGCGCTGAAAGTGCTGGAACGTCCTATGGACTTCACCGGCAACGACACCTTTAATCTGGACCGCAGCAAAGCGCCATGGCCGAAAGACGAGGCTGAACTGAATGCGCTGTGGGATGGAAAAGTCAAATATGACGAACTGAGCCTCAAGCTCACAGGCAAAGACGAGAAAGAGATCCGTGAGACGTTAAACCGTCGCTACAAGTTCGCTATTCGCCGTCTGGCGCAGACCAACAGTGAAGATGTTTTCTCGCTGGCGATGACCGCGTTTGCGCACGAAATTGATCCGCACACTAATTATCTCTCTCCACGTAACACCGAACAGTTCAATACCGAAATGAGCCTGTCTCTGGAAGGTATCGGTGCTGTGCTTCAGATGGACGATGACTACACCGTAATCAACTCCATGGTGGCCGGTGGCCCTGCATCGAAAAGCAAAGCGATCAGCGTAGGCGACCGTATTGTCGGTGTGGGCCAAACCGGAAAGAGCATGGTGGACGTGATTGGCTGGCGTCTTGATGACGTAGTTGCGCTGATCAAAGGGCCGAAGGGCAGCAAAGTTCGCCTAGAGATCCTGCCAGCCGGTAAGGGGACCAAAACCCGTATCGTTACTCTGACCCGTGAGCGTATCCGTCTGGAAGATCGCGCGGTGAAAATGTCGGTGAAAACCGTGGGTAAAGAGAAGGTTGGCGTTCTGGATATCCCTGGTTTCTACGTCGGCCTGACCGATGATGTGAAAGTGCAGCTTCAGAAGCTTGAAAAGCAGAATGTCAGCAGCGTGATCATTGACCTGCGCAGCAACGGCGGCGGGGCATTGACCGAGGCCGTCTCGCTTTCCGGGCTGTTTATCCCGTCTGGCCCGGTGGTACAGGTGCGCGATAACAACGGTAAAGTGCGTGAAGATGCGGATACCGATGGTGTGGTCTACTATAAGGGGCCGCTGGTGGTGCTTGTCGATCGCTTCAGCGCCTCTGCATCGGAAATCTTCGCTGCTGCCATGCAGGATTACGGCCGGGCGTTAATCGTCGGCGAACCGACGTTTGGCAAGGGCACCGTTCAGCAGTACCGCTCTCTGAACCGTATTTACGACCAGATGCTGCGCCCTGAATGGCCGGCGCTGGGCTCAGTACAGTACACCATTCAGAAGTTCTACCGCGTCAACGGCGGCAGCACGCAGCGCAAAGGCGTGACGCCGGATATTATGATGCCGACAGGTACCGAAGAGACGGAAACGGGCGAGAAGTTTGAAGATAACGCGCTGCCGTGGGATAGCATTGATGCCGCGACATTCGTGAAATCGGGTGATATGAAACAGTTCGGACCGGAACTGCTGAAAAATCACAACGATCGCATCGGGAAGGATCCGGAATTCCAGTACATCATGAAGGACATCGCGCGTTTCAACGCCCTGAAAGCAAAACGGAACATTGTGTCTCTGAACTACGCTCAGCGTGAGAAAGAGAACAATGAAGATGACGCGACACGTCTGGCGCGTATCAACGATCGCTTCAAACGTGAAGGCAAGCCTCTGCTCAAAAAACTGGACGATCTGCCTAAGGATTACCAGGAGCCCGATCCGTATCTGGACGAGACGGTGCATATCGCGCTTGATCTCGCGAAGCTGGAAAAAGAGAAACCTGCTGTGCAACCTGCTCCGACAAAATAATCCCCCAACAGGCACAAGAAATTGTGCCTGTTTCTTTTTGTTCCTCATCCTTCCGTCAGGCAGATTTCCAATTGTGTAAAGTTGTGTCTTTCTGGTGACTTACGCCGTCTGGATGCTTGAAAATAGCCGTAATACCCATACGATGTGGGTAATCGCATAGTGCGTTTTGTTAAACTGAGGTTAAAAGAATATTATGATGCGAATCGCGCTCTTCCTGCTCACCAACCTGGCGGTGATGGTGGTATTCGGGCTGGTGCTAAGCCTGACGGGAATTCAGTCGAGCAGCGTTCAGGGTCTGTTGATTATGGCGCTGCTGTTTGGTTTCGGTGGCTCTTTCATTTCACTGCTAATGTCGAAGTGGATGGCACTGAAATCCGTGGGCGGTGAAGTTATTGAGCAACCGCGTAACGATATGGAGCAGTGGCTGATGAGCACGGTTGCTCAGCAGTCAAAGCAGGCAGGCATTGCCATGCCACAGGTAGCCATCTACCACGCGCCGGATATCAACGCGTTTGCTACCGGTGCGCGTCGTGACGCGTCCCTGGTGGCCGTCAGCACCGGTCTGCTGCAAAACATGAGCCGTGACGAAGCGGAAGCGGTTATTGCTCACGAGATCAGCCACATCGCCAACGGCGATATGGTCACCATGACCCTGATCCAGGGCGTGGTGAACACCTTCGTTATCTTTATTTCCCGTATTCTGGCGCAGATTGCTGCCGGGTTTATGGGTGGCAACCGTGATGAGGGTGAAGAGAGCAACGGCAACCCGCTGATCTATTTTGCTGTTTCAATGGTGCTGGAGCTGGTGTTCGGTATCCTGGCAAGCATTATTACCATGTGGTTCTCCCGTCATCGTGAGTTCCATGCGGATGCCGGTTCCGCGAAACTGGTGGGTCGTGAAAAGATGATTGCTGCGCTGCAACGTCTTAAAACCAGCTACGAGCCGCAGGAAGCAAACAGCATGATGGCCTTCTGCATCAACGGCAAGTCAAAGTCGCTGAGCGAGCTGTTTATGTCTCACCCGCCGCTGGATAAACGTATTGAAGCGCTGCGTAGCGGCGAATATCTGAAGTAACGTAATCGGGTTGAAAACAACCGGGCAGGAGTCCTTCTCCGCCCGGTTTTTTTATGCCTGCGCCTTTGGCTGGGTGACACGAAGACCGCTAATGACAGCCGCGAGGGTCGCCAGTGTCCCTGCGGTAATCAGCGCAACGTGTGTCGCATTCTGCCCGGCCAGGTTAAACATCAAGGCTACCAGTGCGGCCCCGGTGCTTTGCCCTAACAGTCTTGCCGTGCCCAGCATCCCGCTGGCGCCACCGCTGCGATGACGTGGGGCAGAGGTGATAATCGTGTGGTTATTAGGGGACTGGAACAGACCAAAACCGGCCCCGCACAGGATCATGCGCCAGATAATATCCAGATCCCCTGGCGAGGCGGGCAGGAGCGCCAGTGCAAACAGTCCCACCGCCATGACAACCAGCCCAATCGCCCCCAGAAGCCCGGCATGAACGCGCTCAATAAGGTAACCGGCCAGCGGGGCCATCACCATGGTTGCCAGAGGCCAGGGCGTGAGCAGCAAGCCTGTTTCCACTTCCGAACGGCCAATCACGCTCTGCAAAAAGAACGGCAGCGCAACCAGCGCCAGCATCTGGGCGCAGAACGAGCAAATGGAGGTACAAATGGATAGCGAAAACAGCGGAATACGCAGCAAATCCACCGGCAGTAACGGCACGGGCAGCGCCAGCTGACGTCGTACGAAGAAAAATCCGATGATAAGCATGGCAACGATTTCTGCGGCAATGAGCGACAGAGACTGCCCCTGCGCAAATCCGCTCAGCGCGGTAATCAGCAGGCCAAAGGTCAGCGCGTTCATCACGGCGCTGGGCAGGTCAAAACGCGGCATGGTGTTTTTCGGACCATTTTCCGGAAGATAGCGCAGGGCGAAGAAGATCGCCACAATACCCAGCGGCACATTAATGGCAAACAGCCACTGCCACGAGGCAACGGACAGAATGGCGGCGGCAATCGTCGGCCCGGCAGCGGACGACACGGCCACAATAAAGGAATTAATGCCCATGCCGCGCCCCAGGTGGCGGTGAGGATAGATAAGCCGTATGAGGGCCGTGTTCACGCTCATTAGCGCCGCGCCGCCAAAGCCCTGCGCGATACGCGCCAGGGTGAGGGTGTGCAGTGAATCGGAAAGGGCACAGAAGAGCGAGGTGAGGGTAAAGACCACCAGCCCGCACTGGTAAACCCGGCGATAGCCAAACATATCGCCCAGGAAAGAGAGTGACAGGAGGGAAATCACAATTGCTATCTGGTACGCGTTCACAATCCAGATAGAGCTTGCGGGAGAAGCATTAAGGTCTTTTGCAATGGTAGGAAGAGCAACGTTGGCAATCGCACCGTCAAGGACAGCCATCGAAATACCGATGACAATAGTGGCAATTGCCCCGTACCGCTGCGGTAAGGGCAGGCCATCAGAAACGTTTTTTTGCATGGGAAAAGAATGACTCAGCGTGAAATTATTTTCAGAGTAACTATTTTAGCATCGTTATTTCGGTTTTATGTCGCAGATTTGTAACGAAGTAAACCCAGATAGATTGCAGCACGCATCACACGAATTTATAATAAAAACCGGTTCTGATTTTTATAAAACACTCTCCATGAGGTGATAAATGGCAATCGCAGATTTGGATAAGCAGCCAGATTCTGTTTCTTCCGTGCTGAAGGTGTTTGGCATCTTGCAGGCGCTCGGAGAAGAGCGTGAAATTGGTATTACAGAGTTGTCGCAGCGTGTGATGATGTCGAAAAGCACCGTTTATCGCTTTTTGCAGACGATGAAATCATTGGGTTATGTCGCGCAGGAAGGAGAATCAGAAAAATATTCTCTGACGCTGAAACTGTTTGAACTGGGCGCCCGCGCTTTGCAAAACGTGGATCTGATCCGCAGCGCTGACATTCAGATGCGTGAACTTTCACGATTGACGAAAGAGACAATTCACCTCGGTGCGCTGGATGAAGACAGCATTGTTTACATCCACAAAATTGACTCCATGTACAACCTGCGCATGTATTCACGCATCGGTCGTCGTAACCCGCTCTACAGCACCGCAATTGGTAAAGTACTGCTGGCCTGGCGCGATCGCGAAGAGGTGAAGCAGATCCTTGACGGGGTGGAGTACAAACGCAGCACCGACCGCACCATTACCAGTACGGATGAACTGCTGAGCGTGCTGGATAATGTGCGTGAGCAGGGTTACGGGGAAGATAACGAAGAGCAGGAAGAGGGGCTGCGTTGCATCGGTGTGCCGGTATTTGACCGCTTCGGCGTTGTCATTGCGGGCCTGAGCATTTCGTTCCCAACGCTGCGTTTCTCTGAAGAGCGTCTTCATGAATATGTGGCGATCCTGCATACCGCAGCGCGCAAAATTTCAGAGCAGATGGGCTATAACGATTATCCGTTCTGATCGACGCTTTCAATAAAAACGCCGCAACAGTGCGGCGTTCTTGTAAGCGAAATTCAACGCTGATTAACCGTTATCAATCACATCAGATGATTTACGCAGCACAGGACAGTTGGTTAACCCGATGATCCCGCTGTCGGAATGGATGTACTGCGCCGTGCTTACCCCCCGGGCGGTAAGATATTTACACTGGATACCCAGACCCGCGGCATTTTCTTTGCTTCCCATTAATACGCCGTACCCACTTAATAACAGGCCGATCCACACAATGGCCAGTACAATTACTGTACGAATAAGTAAACGCATCGTTGCCTCTTTTTTCTTTGTTGTCATGGAGTAAGCGTAACGGGTTTACGCAGTGAAACAAGTGCACGATTCCGAAAAGCGTCTGTTGAAGGTACAGTTAGCCCCTGTTTAAGATAACCGTGATAACCTGGCTGCATCAGGTCATAAGACGGAGTGTGGAGTGAAAAAAATACGCTGGGTAATTCTGATTATAGTGTTGATAGCTTGTGTGGTGCTGTGGACGCAGACTATCAATGTGATGTGCGATCAGGATGTACAATTCTTTAGCGGCATTTGTTCAATCAATAAGTTTATCCCCTGGTAGAGGCCATTTTTACGCTGAGTGATGTCCTTACGTGGCGGCAGTGGTAAAATGACTGTTTTTACTGAGGTGGTGAAATGGGTGAGTTACTGAATTCGGGGCTGCTGAGCATTGCATCCCTGGTAATGTCTTTGGTGGTGCTGGTCGTTGGGCTGGTACTGTGGTTCTTCGTTAACCGCGCCAGCTCCCGCATAAACGAGCAGATTGAACTGCTGGAAGCATTGCTCGATCAGCAGAAACGGCAGAATGCGTTGCTGCGTCGTCTGTGCGAAGCCAACGAGCCGGAGGAGAAAGCGGTACCTAAGGACGCTGTTGCTCAACAACAGGACGAGGAAGACTTCATTCGCCTGGTAGCCGAACGATAGTTTGCCCGGAAAGGGAGGTGGCCTGACGTACGGCGTAAATCCCCTCCCTTATCAAATGTGATCCACAACATCCCAACATATAATTAAGCAGCAGTTAACTATTGTTTCAGCATACTGAAAACTGGTGAATATTTATCCTTATTCGATAATTACCGTTTCGTTGAATAAATTGTGTGTTTTATCTTTCCCGAAGTGTTTTATTTTTATCGAAACGTTTTGCTTGCCTTGTTTTGAGGCAGAGTCATAAAAATTTCATTATTTTGGTGCAGAATAACGCTAATTAAATGGTGGATTTTAATACAATTAGCAAAATGTAATTAACATCGTATATTCCCTGACACATGTCGGTGCGTTGCAATGTTTTCAGCATAACTTTTCACAAAATGTTCTAACTCAGTCATTCTTTTAAAGAAAATCAGGGATTGGGATGGACGCTTTGAAATGATTGAGCTATGTTTAAAAAGTCTTTGATTACAGGGCGCGTCAACGCACCCTGCGGGCAGTGAGGTCAGGTAGCGCTTCATTTGACAATTCGCATAACCGTGCAGATTGTTATGGAGTAACACCTGAATTTGTGCGGCGGATCGAGACATGTTTAAAAATGGCTTGCCATATTAAACGTTGTGTGTGATAACACGTTTTGGGTCAAACGAGGTACAGTTCTGTTTATGTGTGGCATTTTCAGTAAAGAAGTCCTGAGTAAACACGTTGTCGTTGAATACCGCTTCTCTGCCGAACCTTATATTAGTGCCTCAAGCAGTAATGTCTCAGTTTTATCTAAGTCAAAGCCTGCGGGCTAAGAAAACACTCTAAGGAATTTTGCAAATGGCAAAGATTAAAGGTCAAGTTAAGTGGTTCAACGAGTCTAAAGGTTTTGGTTTCATTACTCCTGCTGACGGCAGCAAAGATGTGTTCGTACACTTCTCTGCAATCCAGGGTAACGGCTTCAAAACTCTGGCTGAAGGCCAGAACGTTGAGTTCGAAATTCAGGATGGCCAGAAAGGCCCAGCTGCGGTTAACGTAACTGCTATCTGATCGAATCACTGCTGACTGAAGCGCTCAGCGCTTCGATCTCAGACATAAGCCTCGCCGATGCGGGGCTTTTTTATTCGCTTATTTTTCAAAATATTACGTAATCCTCCGCTGTTATTATCTTGTTGCAAACCCTCGAGATTATTAGCATTGTTTTCCCGCCTTCTTATCCGCTTTTCCCGTTAAATCAGGGCGTTGATCAACAGCCCTGGGGTTAAGGTGAAAAAAAAGACAATAACGACCACCGGAAACTTTACTCCGGCACGTTTTGCACTTCTGTGTCTCGCTATCTTTTGTAGTCTTGCGTTTCTGCTGGGCCGCGTGGCGTGGCTGCAAATTATCAAACCGGATAATCTGGTTAAGCAGGAGGATATGCGCTCCCTGCGCGAAGTGGCGATAGACGCCCCGCGGGGGATGATTGTGGACCGTGAAGGACGACCCCTTGCGGTGAGCGTACCTGTCCAGGCCGTCTGGGCCGATCCCAAAACAGTGCTGGAAAAAGGGGGGATCGGTTATGATTCGCGCTGGCAGGCCCTGGCAAATGCCTTACACCTTTCTCTGAGCACGCTCGCATCGCGAATCAACAGTAACCCGCACGGGCGATTTATTTACCTTGCCCGTCAGGTTGATCCCTCCCAGGCAAAGTGGATCGATAAGCTGCGTCTTCCGGGTATCAACCTTCGCGATGAGTCCCGCCGCTTTTATCCTGCCGGGCACGTGGCGGCGAACCTGATTGGCTTCACCAATATTGATGGTCAGGGCATTGAGGGTGTCGAGAAAAGCTTCAACACGCAGCTTACCGGGAAGGCAGGCGTGCGGCTGGTCAGGAAAGATCGCTACGGACATGTGGTGGAGAACCTCACGGAGGTGGCTCCCGTACCTGCACATAATATCCAGCTTAGTATCGATGAACGCCTGCAAACTATCACCGAAGACGCGCTGGATAATGCCGTGGCGTGGAACAAAGCTGAGTCAGGCGCGTCGGTGCTAATTAATATCCAGACGGGCGAAATTCTGGCGATGGCGAGCTTCCCCGACTTCAACCCCAACAACCGGGAAGGGGCAACGCTGGATGATTTTCGCAATCGCGCGATCAGCGACACCTTTGAGCCTGGCTCTACCGTTAAGCCTCTGGTGCTGATGACGGCGCTACAGCAGGGGCTGGTACAGCCTGACAGCGTCATAGACACGCATCCCTACACCATTGATGGCCATCGTATCCGCGATGTGGGCTACTATCCCGAGCTGACGATGACCGGCATCCTGCAAAAATCCAGTGACACGGGCGTGTCCCGTCTTTCGCTGGCGATGCCTGTGCAACGGTTACTGGATACCTATAAACACTTTGGCTTTGGCGAGAGTACCGGGCTTGGCTTAACGGGAGAAAGCGCAGGTTTACTGCCGCAGCGGAAATTCTGGAGCCAGTTAGACCGGGCGACCTTTGCCTTTGGATATGGCCTGATGGTAACCCCCCTCCAGCTGGCGCATGTGTATGCCACCATCGGCAGCTATGGCATTGAACGGCCTCTGTCCATCACCCGAATCGATCCGCCGGTGATTGGCAAGCGGGTGATGCCCGAGGAAATTGTTCACGAGGTGGAGCACATGATGGAGAGCGTCGCGTTACCCGGCGGTGGTGGAATCAAAGCGGCGGTGCGTAACTATCGCGTGGCGATAAAAACCGGGACGGCCAAAAAAATCGATGAACACGGTAAGTATGTGGATAAATACGTCGCCTATACCGCAGGCGTTGCGCCTGCCAGCGATCCCCGTTTTGCGCTGGTGGTGGTGATTAACGATCCGCAAAACGGTGCCTATTACGGCGGGGCCGTTTCCGCGCCCGTTTTCAGCGAAATCATGGGGAACGTTCTGCGTCTGGAAAACGTAAAGCCTGACGGGCTGCCGGCAGATTCTGACCATCTGATCGTGATGCATCACCCAGCCGTTTATAACCCTGGCGAATAGCGGTACACTTCGCCTTTTGGTTTACGCCCTGGAGCTGTCATGTCTTTCAGTTGTCCCCTTTGCCACGCGCCGCTGACGCGCGCGGAGAAAACGTTTATCTGTCCACAGGGACATCAGTTTGACCGGGCGAAAGAGGGCTATGTAAATCTTCTGCCGGTACAGCACAAGCGCTCCCGGGACCCGGGTGACAGCGCGGAGATGATGCAGGCGCGCCGGGCGTTTCTCGATGCCGGGCATTATCAACCGCTCAGGGATGCCGTTGTCGCCTTACTCCGTGAATATCTGACAGAAGGCGCATCCGCCATGCTGGATATCGGCTGCGGCGAAGGTTACTACACCGCCACGTTTGCTGACGTGGCGGCTGAGAAGGGCGCCGAAACGTACGGGCTGGACGTATCTAAAGTGGCTATCCGTGCGGCAGCCAAACGCTACTCAGCGGTAACGTTCTGCGTGGCCTCCAGCCACCGCCTGCCGTTTGAGGAAGCGAGTATGGACGCCGTGGTGCGTATCTATGCGCCGTGCAAGGCTGAGGAGCTGGCGCGCGTCGTTAAGCCCGGTGGCTGGGTTATCACCGTCACGCCAGGGCCGCGTCATCTGCTGGAGCTAAAAGGGCTGATCTATGATGAAGTTCACCTGCATGCGCCTCACTCTGAACAGCTGGCAGGCTTTGCGTTAAAGCAGGCGCAGTCGGTAGCGTATGAAATGATGTTGCAGGGAAGTGAAGCGGTGGCGTTACTGCAAATGACGCCGTTTGCGTGGCGGGCAAAACCAGAGGTGTGGGAAACGCTGGCAGCGCAGACAGAATTTCGCTGCCAGACGGATTTCAGCATCCATTGCTGGCAGCGCGAAGGTTAACCCGCGAAGTGTGCCCAAAGGATTTGGGCACCAATCCCGATCAACACGATACCGCCCAGAATTTCGGCGCGTTTGCCTAACAGCGGGCCAATGAACCGACCCACCATCATCCCCAGCGTTGACATGATCAGCGTGGCGCAGCCAATCGCCAGCGCGGTGGCGATAATATTGACCTGCAAAAACGCCAGACCGACACCCACGGCCATTGCATCCAGGCTGGTTGCGATGGCGGTTGTCACCAGAAGCCAGAAGCCGTGGCGTTGCAGCGGCGCATCATCTTCATCGCCGTTGCCACGAAAACCTTCAATCACCATACGTCCGCCGAGGAACACCAGCAGCACGAAAGCAATCCAGTGATTCCACTCCAGCACAAACTGGCTGGCGAGCATCCCCAGTCCCCAGCCGATAAGCGGCGTCAGCGTTTCGATAGCGCCAAAGATGAGACCGGTACGCAGGGCTTCGGAAAATTTAGGTTTATGGAGAGTGGCACCTTTGCCGATAGAGGCGGCAAATGCGTCCATGGACATGCCAAAAGCCAGAAGGATCGTAGCGGAGATATTCATAAGAGCGTCCAGACCGGGGATATCCATATGACACATCACTGCCCCCAGTAAACAGCAGTTGATGTATCTATGGTCTCGCCTGATCGCTTCTGGCACAGTAATTGTGCTTAAAAACGATCCGTACGCGCCACGTTTTTCAACGAGTATGTTGACACGTACATTTCCCGCAGGCAGGAAATCGGCTACTCCCCAACGACGGGCGCAACCTTAACATATTTTGAGAATATAAAACAACAACGAAGATGGCTTTATATAGCCACTATGTTGATAACGATTTTCATTTAGATTTATGCGTGAAAATATCGTTAATAAATATAAGTCAATTAACAGAGGAGATATAGCACCGGCTATATTGCTGGTTCAAGAATAATGCAATATATAGCAGATGCTATAATTATAAATCATTGAGTTTTAACAAGTAATTTGTATATCTTTTCCAGGTCATCAATATTTCTGACCCGGATGAGCAGGCGGCGTTGTTCTAATTGCATCACCAGAACCCCGTCTTCGGATAAATTCATCTCTTTAATACGGTTATATTCTATCCAGACATTGGCGAAGAAGAATCCGTGTTTTTTAAAAATGAGTTTTGGCGAGCGGATCCAGAACAGGTAAATCGCCATTAATGCCAGCGCACATAATAACCATGTGGTTAATATTGCGCCGTGGCTGGTCACATTATTGTAAATGAGGATGACTACCAGACCGGCGAAGATAAACGCATCAATGCGTCCACGGCGTAAGAGGGGAAGGGTCAGCAGCGTCTCGCCGTGGCGGCGAGGCATAATAAACTCGTCATAGATCGCGTAAGCCAGAAGGGCAACAATAAATAAAACCAGTACGGTGTCCGTGACAGTCATTCATCCTCCAGATAAAAAGACCGGGGGCAAGCCCCCGATCAGTAACGCATTTTATTACAGACCCAGCAGGCCGACAGCGTAGCCCGCGATACCGATGACGAAGAAGCCAACGATGATCCAAAGCGGGTTCACTTTCTTACGCAGCAGCCACATACAGGCGAAGGTTAACAGCAGCGGTACCAGGCCCGGCATCAGCTGGTCCAGAATGGTCTGCACGGTGGTAACGCGCGTCTGACCATCCTGACCGGTGATCGTTGATACCACCAGCGGGATGTTTACGTGCGTCCACTTGTTAACCAGCGCCCCCATTACAAACAGGCCGAGAATTGACGCCCCCTCAGTCAGTTTTTGCAGGAAGCCGCCGCCCATATCCTTAACGATATCCACACCTTTACGATAGCCGTACGCCACGCCGTAGTAACGGGTCAGCAGACGCACCGCGTTGAACAGGATGAAGAACAGCAGAGGACCGAGCAGGCTGCCGCTCATGGCGATCCCGGCGCCCAGCGCCGCAAAGACCGGACGCACGGTACCCCAGAAAATCGGGTCGCCCACGCCTGCCAGCGGCCCCATCAGACCAACTTTGATACCGTTGATGGCACCATCGTCGATTTCAGCCCCGTTCGCACGCTGCTCTTCCATCGCCAGCGTCACGCCCAGAACCGGCGCCGCAACATAAGGATGGGTGTTGAAGAATTCCAGATGACGCTTAATTGCCTGACGGCGTGCTTCGTTGTTTTCCGGATACAGGCGTTTGATGGCCGGCACCATGGAGAAGCAGAAGCCGAGCGCCTGCATACGTTCGAAGTTCCATGAACCCTGAAACAGGTTAGAACGGATGAACACGCCACGAATATCACCCGGAGTGAGTTTTTTCTCAGTGGTAGTTTTTGTCATATCAACCATTTCGCTCACCTGTTAGTCCAGTTCGTTATCGAGATCGTTGTTACCAGCAGCCTGCGCAGGGGCACCCGCGACACGGTTGTATTTCGGGCTGAGCTGGATATAAAGAATCGCCATCACCGCACCAATCACACCCAGCGCAACCAGGTTGAAGTTGGTGAACGCAGCGGTAACGAAGCCGAGGTAGAAGAATGGCATCAGGTAGCCCGCGCGCATCATGTTGATGACCATCGCATAACCGACCACCACGATCATACCCCCGGCGATATTCAGACCGCTGGTGACCACTTCAGGGATCGCATTCAGCATGCCCTGAACTTCGCTGGTACCGACAGAAATCGCCACGATAACTGCAGGGATCGCGATACGCATCGCTTGCAGGAACAGGGAAGAAACGTGGATCCAGGAGAGCGCGGTGAGGTTGCCGTTTTCGGCCGCCTTATCCGCCGCGTGCTGGAAGGCCACGGTAATAGTACGGACAATAATGGTCAGCACCTGACCCGCTGCGGCCAGCGGGATGGCCAGCGCGATACCGGCACCAATACTCTGATGACCGGCGATAACCAGAACGGTCGAAATAATGGACGCCAGCGCGGCATCTGGCGCAACTGCCGCACCGATGTTCATCCAGCCGAGGGCGATCATTTCCAGGGTACCGCCGATGATGATACCGGTTTTCATGTCACCGAGAACGGCGCCAATCAACGTACAGGCCACCAGAGGGCGGTGGAACTGAAATTCATCAAGTACGGACTCCATACCCGCAATACACGCGACGATGAACACCAGCACAATCTGAAGAGTAGTAATCTCCATTGCACTTCTCCTATTACATAAGCTCTATATGAAAAACCGGCCCGGGCTTATTTCCCCACTTTGCCGATCAAATCCATCATTTTCAGTTTCTGATCCGTGGAAACCTTACGGGCTTCCAGCTCGATACCGCGTGCATTCAGCTTGTTGAAGGCCTCGATATCTTTCGCATCCACTGAAATCGCGTTGTTGACCTGCGTTTTGCCCTGACGGAAAGCCATACCGCCAATGTTAACGGAGGTGATTTTCACGCCGCCTTCAACAATGCGTTCAACGTCTGTCGGGTTGGTGAACAGAAGCATCACGCGTTCGCCCGCGTATTTCGGGTTGTTGTAAACGCGGATCATTTTGGCGACATCCACGACGTGCGCGGTGACGCCCGGCGGTGCAACCTGGGTAAGAAGGGTTTTACGGACAGTGTCGGCGGCCACTTCGTCACTGACCACGATGATGCGTTGTACGTTGGTCTCTTTGGTCCAGCGCGTCGCCACCTGGCCGTGGATCAGACGGTCATCAATACGCGCAAGGCCGATAACCATGTAATCGTTCGGACCCATTGGCTTCGCCGGTGCAGCGGCTTTTGGTGCAGCAGGGGCAGGGGCAGGTTTTTCAACCGGCTGCGCTTTCAGCGCCTTCACGCCTTCGCGACCGGTTTCCACCGCCAGCGCCACCAGCTCGTCAAAGCCTGGGTAGTCGTCACGCGCCATGAAGGTTTCCACCAACATCGGGATATTCACCCCGGCGACGACTTCATAATGCTCTTTATCGACGACAATGCGGCTGGCAGCGTTGAACGGGCTGCCGCCCCATGTATCCACGAGAAACAGCACGCCTTTGCTGGTATCCAGCTTCTCAAGCTGAGCAGTGTATTTTTCAATCAGCGTCTCGGCATTTTCACCGGGAACGAAATCGATCCAGCCGACGTTTTCCTGCTCGCCCAACAGCATTTCTGCCGTTTTGAGTAACTGCTCCGCAGCCCAACCATGTGTGCCTATGACAATAGCAATGGTCACTTGCTACCTCCTTTTATTATCATTTATACGTCTGCCAGGCAGGCGTACTGAGAATCGTATTGGCGAACCGAATCGATTCAGATAAGGGTTAGAGTTCAAAAAAACTAAGACTTCCGCGAATTATTTTAGATAGTGAAAAAATAATTTATGTGATGAAGATCCGTAATTTAGCTACGCCTTACAGATTTTTCTCTAAGATAATCCGCGTGTGTTACAGAAGTTTGCAAAGGAACGTAAATCTTTGCTAAAAACCAATTGTCTCTGATATGTTTAGCGTCCGTTTAATTATTCAGGAGTATAGGGCTACAGCCCACTATATGGACCGTCACCGACGTCAGTCATCTTCCAGGCCATTCCGCGCCTTAATCACCGGCGATCTTCGCCACGCATCGACTCTCATTCCCTTTGAAATGCCCGACATTAGCGGGGCACCGTTTTGTCATTCCTTTAGCAGGAGCGTGTCATGGAATTCTTAATGGACCCGTCAATCTGGGTAGGCTTGCTTACGCTGGTCGTGCTGGAGATCGTTCTCGGTATTGATAACCTGGTGTTTATCGCCATCCTCGCAGATAAACTGCCGCCGAAACAGCGTGATAAAGCCCGTCTGATCGGCCTCTCGCTGGCGCTGATCATGCGTCTGGGCTTACTGTCTGTTATCTCGTGGATGGTCACCCTAACGAAGCCCCTGTTCACCGTCATGGATTTCACCTTCTCCGGCCGCGATTTAATTATGCTGGTAGGGGGACTGTTCCTGCTGTTCAAAGCCACAACAGAGCTGCATGAACGGCTGGAGAACCGGCAGCACGATGATGGCCACGGTAAGGGTTATGCCAGCTTCTGGGTGGTTGTTCTCCAGATTGTGGTGCTTGATGCGGTCTTCTCTCTGGATGCGGTGATTACGGCAGTCGGCATGGTGAACCATCTGCCGGTGATGATGGCGGCGGTGGTGATTGCGATGGCGGTAATGCTGCTGGCGTCGAAACCGCTGACGCGTTTCGTCAACCAGCATCCGACGGTCGTTGTGCTGTGTCTGAGCTTCCTGCTGATGATTGGTCTGAGCCTGGTGGCAGAAGGGTTTGGCTTCCATATTCCGAAAGGCTACCTGTACGCCGCGATTGGCTTCTCGATTCTGATCGAGCTGTTTAACCAGATTGCGCGCCGTAACTTTATTAAGCAGCAGTCGAATCAGCCGCTGCGAGCCCGTACCGCAGATGCGATTCTGCGACTGATGGGCGGACGTCGTCAGGTCAACGTGCAGGCTGATAACGAGAACCGTAACCCGGTTCCGGTGCCGGAAGGCGCGTTTGTGGAAGAAGAACGCTACATGATCAACGGCGTGCTTTCGCTGGCTTCCCGCTCCCTGCGCGGTATTATGACGCCGCGCGGCGAAATCAGCTGGGTGGACGCCAACCTGAGCGTCGACGAAATTCGTCAGCAGCTGCTCTCCTCGCCGCACAGCCTGTTCCCGGTCTGCCGGGGTGAGCTGGATGAGATCATCGGTGTGGTACGCGCGAAAGAGATACTGGTGGCGCTGGAAGAGGGCGTTAACGTCGAGGCCGTAGCGGCCGCGTCGCCCGCTATCGTGGTGCCTGAAACGCTGGATCCGATCAACCTGCTGGGCGTATTGCGCCGTGCTCGCGGGAGCTTTGTTATCGTCACCAACGAATTTGGTGTGGTACAGGGCCTGGTGACGCCGCTGGATGTGCTGGAAGCCATTGCCGGTGAATTCCCTGATGCGGATGAAACCCCTGAAATCGTTGCCGACGGTGACGGCTGGCTGGTGAAAGGCACCACCGACCTGCACGCGCTCTCGCACACGCTGGGCGTCGAAAACGTGGTCAATGATGATGAAGATATTGCCACCGTGGCGGGGCTGGTGATCTCCGTTAACGGGCAGATCCCGCGTATCGGTGATGTGCTGGAGCTGCCGCCGCTGCAAATTACCATCGTCGAAGCCAACGACTATCGCGTTGATATGGTGCGTATTGTTAAAGAGCACTCTGCGCACGATGAAGAAGAGTAACGTTATCTAGCGTAACGGCAGTAAGGGCACGATGTGTCCGTTGTGACGGGCTGGCGGAGAGTGACTTTCCGCCAGCCATTTCGGAAACTCGCGCAGCGGCATTGGCCGCGCATACAAGTACCCCTGCAAAATATGTACGCTGTGACGGCGCAGGTAGCGTGACTGCTCCTCGGTTTCCACCCCTTCCGCAACCAGTTCAATATTCAGCCGCTGGCCAAGCGCAATAATAATATCTGTTACCGTTGAGTTCACGGCGTCGGTGCCGATCGCGGTGGTGAAGGATTTATCAATTTTCAGCACATCCGGATGCAGTTTTTCTAGCCATGAAAGTGAGCTGTTGCCGGTACCAAAATCATCAATCGCAAGTTTCACCCCTTTGCGGTGCAGCTCCCGCACGATGCGGTAATCCACATCCAGCAACGCATCGCGTTCGGTTAACTCCACGATCAACTGTTGAACAGGGCTGGCGTTAAACCAGATGCGGTTGAGATCCTGGATAAGCGCAGCGCGGCGAAAATGGCTGGCGGCCACGTTAATGCCGATATGGAAATCGCGCGAGGCAGGGAAATAGCCTATCTGCCGCACCGTTTCGCTGATGACGTAGCGGGTAAGCGGAACAATCAGGTTATGTTCTTCGGCCAGAGGGATAAAGACATCGGGCGAAATCCATCCCTGACGCGGGTTGTTCCAGCGCAGGAGGATCTCGACGCCGGCGCATTCCCGGGTGCGGGCATTCACCAGCGGCTGGCAGAAGAGTTCAAACTCCCGGGCCGCAATTCCCATGTTGATTTCCCAGGTGAAACTGATTCGCCGCGCCGTGGCGAGCCAGGCGATATAGCCCATCAGTAAGCTGAGCATCAACGCCAGCGGCAGCTGGGTGGGCAGATTTTTTAACGCCATTTCGCCAGGCCCGGGGCCGCTCACCGTGACGCTGAAAGGGTAATGTTGTGACGACTGTTCCAGCAGGGAGGCGTTTTCATCGAAGGTCGGCGTAGTCGTCACCTGTTGCCCGTCGCGGAGGAAGTTATCTCCTACTCTCAGGACAACGTCGGTGATCTGCGGCCGCTGCGGCTCGAGAATCATTTTAGTGATGAGATCGATATTCACCACCTCCATCACCCCGTCGTTGCCGTCGCCCGCAACGGGAGACCACTGAATCAGTACCGGGCTGCCTTTTACCAGCCACCGGTCAGTCGACAGCAGCAGCCTGGATTCACTGACTGGAAGCTCCGGCACAAACTCACTGACGGGCACATTACGGCTGCCAAAGACGCTTGAGCAATACAGTATTCCGTCTTGAATGAGGGCGATGGAGCGTACGGTCTGGAGGATCGCCGCCTGTTTTCGCAGGATTAGATTTGCTTCGGAACAGGGTATGCCAACCAGTGAAAGTAGCGTTTCACGCTGGACCTCTAACGAGAGAAGCACCTTATCAAGCGCACGCACGGTGTGGTGGGTAAAGTCGTGGATCCGATCCTGATTTATGTTGCGCTGTGAAATAAAGCGAATGCCCAGCGTCAGGACGAGCGTAACGAGCGCAACCGTGACACAGACGATAACGCGTTTTCGGCGATAGTCTTTAATGATCGTTT
Source organism: Enterobacter cloacae complex sp. IR5459 (assembly GCF_049238005.1). Lineage (NCBI taxonomy): Bacteria > Pseudomonadati > Pseudomonadota > Gammaproteobacteria > Enterobacterales > Enterobacteriaceae > Enterobacter > Enterobacter cloacae complex sp. IR5459. Next base: position 291,811 of record NZ_JBMKIG010000005.1, on the reverse strand, counting down.
GTGCAGTTTGCATGAACGGTCGCCTGTTAAGCACCGGCCAGAAAAGCCAGACGCAACAGTGACAGTGTAGTGGGGAATACGTGAAGCGACGAGACGAGAGGGGAAAATTCGCCCATCCGTTGCAGATGGGCGAAAGGAAGGCTTAGTCGCACTGCACCTTAATGGCCAGACCGCCGCGCGAGGTCTCACGGTACTTCGCGTTCATGTCCTTGCCGGTTTCGTACATGGTTTCAATAACCTTATCCAGCGACACGCGTGGCTCGCTGGTACGGCGCATCGCCATACGCGAGGCGTTGATCGCTTTGACGGAGGCGATGGCGTTACGCTCAATGCACGGCACCTGCACCTGACCGGCAACCGGGTCACAGGTCAGACCGAGGTTGTGCTCCATACCGATTTCCGCCGCCACGCACACCTGCTCAGGGCTGGCGCCCAACAGTTCCGCCAGACCCGCTGCCGCCATAGAGCAGGCCACGCCCACTTCACCCTGACAGCCTACTTCGGCACCAGAGATGGACGCATTCATTTTGTACAGCGCGCCGATAGCGCCTGCCGCGAGGAAATAACGGATATAGATATCCGGTGTCACGGGCTCAATAAAGTGATCGTAATAGGCCAGCACCGCCGGAACGATACCGCACGCGCCGTTGGTCGGCGCCGTCACCACGCGACCACCCGCTGCGTTCTCTTCGTTAACCGCGAGGGCAAACATGTTCACCCAGTCGACCACGTTCATTGGGTCATTGGAGAACTTGTCGGTGGTGACCAGCATGCGGCGCAGCGCAGAGGCACGACGCGGTACGCGCAGAGGCCCAGGCAGAACACCCTCGGTGTTCATCCCGCGGTCAATACAGGCGCGCATGGTTTGCCACACGTTAGCAAAATAGTCTTCGATCTCTTTCTTGCTGTGCAGCGCCAGTTCGTTCTGCATCACCATGCCGGACAGGGACAGACCGGTCTCTTTGCAGTAGCCCAGCATCTCGGTGGCCGATTTAAACGGATAGGGCACATTGACGTCGCCCGCGCTCTCTTTACCAAAGTGTTCTTCGTCAACGATAAAGCCGCCGCCGATGGAGTAGTAGGTTTTACTGTAGATCTCTTTTTCGCCGCTCCAGGCGTGGATGGTCATGCCGTTTTCATGCAGCGGCAGGTTGTCGCTACGAAAACGCATCCCGTCATCCTGCGGGAAGTCCACTTCGTGCTGACCGTTAGCCAGCAGTAAGCGTCCGCGCGTTTCCACGTCGCGGATAAATGCCGGAATGGCATCAATATCAACAGTGTCCGGCATATTGCCTGCCAGACCCATAATAATGGCGATATCGGTGTGGTGGCCTTTACCCGTTAATGACAGTGAACCGTAAACGTCTACGGCGACACGGGTAACGCTTTCCAGTAATCCTTTTTCGACCAGATCATCGACGAACTGTTTACCGGCCTTCATCGGCCCTACAGTGTGGGAAGAGGAAGGACCAATCCCCACTTTGAACATGTCGAATATACTAATCACTTTCACACTCCTGACAGGGTTACTGGGGTTCCAGTAACGATGTTATAACTGCGCATAGTGTAAGAGGGAACACCAACCTCGGCTTAACTATTCACATGAATTAAACTAATGGTTAACGATGGTTTTGCTAATAGCGCGACGCCGAGCGCAAACCTGCCAGAAAAGGGTGGAATGTAAAGTATAGTCAAGGCTTCAGGCCGATTTGCAGGGCCAGCTCACGAATGATGCCTGCCGTCATGCCCCAGACAAAATAATGCTGATACCACGACAGCCAGACCCGATGATCGTGTCCGCGGCGGTGAATATCCAGTGGGTGATAGCGGCCCAGACGAAGGGCCTCTTCCAGCGGCATTTCGAACACCGCTGAAACTTCATCGACGCTGGCGTGATACTGAAGATCGGGCGGAATAATGCCAACGACCGGCGTGACCTGAAAACCGGTTACGCTGTCCACTGGCGGCAGCACGCCGATCACCTCGACTGTCTCCGGGGGGATCGCCACTTCCTCATGCGCTTCACGCAGTGCGGCGGCAATCAGGGATGCATCGGTGCTGTCCACCGCGCCGCCCGGAAACGCAACCTGACCGGCGTGTTTTCGCATATGCGGTGAGCGCTGGGTAAGCAACAGACCCGGCTGCTCACGGCGCACGACCGGGATCAGCACCGCCGCCTGACGTTGATTCAGCGTGGCGCGGCTAACCTGGGGCCGCAGAAGCTGAAAGCGTGACAGAAAATCATCCAGCGTCAGGTTGTCTTTCTTCACCGTGAGTTCTCCAGTTGTTTCAGGATACGATTCACTTTATCAAAGGTTTCCTGATATTCCGCCTCGACCTGGCTATCGGCCACAATGCCACCGCCTGCGGAACAGTACAGGTTACCGTCGCACGCCGTCAGGGTGCGAATAGTGATGCTGGTATCCATGGTGCCGCACAGACTCACATAGCCGATGCTGCCGCACCAGGCGTTGCGGCGATGTGGTTCCAGTTCGTCGATGATCTCCATCGCCCGGACCTTCGGCGCGCCGGTGATGGAGCCGCCCGGAAACGCGGCGCGGAGCAGATCGCAGGCGGTTCGCGAGGCCGGCAGGCGTGCGGTGATGGTGCTGACCAGATGATGCACCGCCGGGAATGGCTCCACGACGAACAGCTCCGGCACGCGCACGCTGCCCGGCTCGGCGACGCGACCAATATCATTGCGCATCAGATCGACAATCATCAGGTTTTCAGCGCGATCTTTGGGAGAGGCTGCCAGCGTCTCCGCCTGCTGGCGGTCGGCCTCGGCGTTGGCAAGGCGCGGCAGGGTGCCCTTTATCGGGCGGGTCTGAATCATACCGTCAGCCAGGTGAATAAAACGCTCAGGCGAAAGGCTGAGGATGGCGCCGTGTTCAAGGCGTAAAAATGCACTGAACGGGGCCTTATTGCTGGCATTGAGGCGGGTAAACGCCTGCCATTCGTCTCCCTTGTACGCCGCCTGGAAACGCTGGGCAAGGTTGACCTGATAACAGTCGCCACTGTGAAGATACGCCTGCACACGGGAGAATTTTTCCGCGTATTCCTCCGCGCTCATGTTCGAGCGCCAGCCGGAGGTCAGCATAAAGTGTTCCGGGGCGGCGGGCCGTTGCGCCTCAAGCCAGGCCAGACGCGCCTGTACGTCCCGGTGGCTCAGCAGAGAAACCGTCTGCTTACGGTGATCCACGATCAGCGCCCAGTCATACAGCCCCACCGCCATATCCGGCAGGGAAATATCCGCCTGCGCATGCTCAGGCAGCGTTTCGAAACGGCGACCCAGATCGTAACCAAACAGGCCCAGCGCGCCCCCCTGGAAAGGCAGATCCGGATCAGGTGTGGCAGTTAAGCCCAGAGCATCGATCTCGTTCTGAAGCCGCATCAGCGGATCGTCCGTTGGCGACAGCGCATCGGTCGTCAGCGTTTTAACCGGGTCGGCCACCAGAATATCAAAGCGGCTGTAGGGGTGATCCGCATGGCCGGAGTGCAGCAGCATGGCAAAAGGAAGGTGGCTCAGACGGGCAAACCAGAACTCCGCGGCGTCAGCACGCCAGGGCAAGGTCATAACAGTGGGGAAGCGCATGTTCATGTATGGCATACTACCGGGCAGCGTGAAATAATTAGCGCGAATAATTTAGCAGGAGTTAACGATGTTTGCAGGTTTACCTTCTCTCAGCCATGACCAACAGCAGAAAGCCGTTGAACGTATTCAGGAGCTGATGTCCCAGGGGATGAGCAGCGGACAGGCAATTTCACAGGTCGCGGAAGAACTTCGCGCCACCCATACCGGCGAGCGGATCGTGGCGCGCTTTGAGGATGAAGATGAAGAATAACCGGCTTACACTGCCGCGATAATCTTGATCTCAACCTTATATTCCGGTTTCATCAGCGTGGCCTGTACGGTGCAGCGTACAGGCGCGTGACCCGCCACCACCCACGCATCCCATGCTTTATTCATCGCCGCGAAATCGTCTTTATTCGCCAGAAAAATCGTCGCATCCAGAATGCGGGATTTGTCGCTGCCCTGTTTTTCCAGTACGGCGTCGATCTGCGCCAGGGTGTTGGCGGTCTGCTCGAAGGCGTCGGCGTCCAGATTGGCAGGGACGCCGGTGTAGTACAGCGTCTGGTTGTGGATCACCACATCAGACCAGCGGGCTTCGGCATCAATGCGCGTAATTGTCATAAACGTATCCTCGTTATCTTTCGTCGTCAGGCGGCAAGACTGCCATAATGTTCCGCCGTCGTCACTATTTGGGGTGGCACCGGAGAGAAGGGGCTGACATAATCCCTGTGCAAAAATACAGTGAGAGAACACCGTGGCAGACGATTTTTCCCCAGAGGGTCAGTTAGCACAGGCTATTCCCGGCTTTAAACCGCGCGAACCCCAACGTCAGATGGCGCATGCCGTTGCGCACGCTATCGACAAGGCGCAGCCGCTGGTCGTGGAGGCCGGTACCGGTACGGGGAAAACGTATGCTTACCTCGCTCCTGCGCTGCGGGCGAAAAAGAAGGTGATCATCTCTACGGGATCAAAAGCGCTCCAGGATCAGCTCTACAGCCGCGATTTACCCACGGTGGCGAAAGCGCTGAAATACAAAGGGCGTCTGGCCTTGCTGAAAGGGCGTTCTAACTACCTGTGTCTGGAGCGTCTTGAACAGCAGGCGCTGGCGGGCGGCGACCTGCCGGTACAAACCCTGAGCGATGTGATCGTCCTGCGCGCCTGGGCCAACCAGACGGAGGAGGGGGACATCAGCACCTGCGCGAGCGTGCCGGAAGACTCCCCCGCCTGGCCGCTGGTGACCAGCACCAATGACAACTGCCTCGGCAGCGACTGCCCGCTGTATAAAGACTGTTTTGTGGTGAAAGCGCGTAAAACCGCGATGGACGCCGACGTGGTGGTGGTGAACCATCACCTGTTTCTTGCGGATATGGTGGTCAAGGACAGTGGTTTCGGCGAGCTGATCCCGGAGGCGGAGGTGATGATCTTCGATGAAGCCCATCAGCTACCGGACATCGCCAGCCAGTATTTTGGTCAGTCGCTCTCCAGCCGTCAGCTTCAGGATCTGGCGAAAGATATTACCATTGCCTATCGCACCGAACTCAAAGATACCCAGCAGTTGCAGAAGTGCGCGGACCGCCTGGCGCAATGCGCACAGGACTTCCGCTTACAGCTAGGCGAGCCGGGCTATCGCGGCAACCTGCGCGAACTGCTCGCAGACAAAAATATCCAGCGCGCGCTGCTGCTGCTCGATGATGCCCTTGAACTCTGTTACGACGTGGCGAAGCTGTCCCTCGGACGTTCAGCGCTGCTGGACGCCGCCTTCGAGCGCGCCACGCTCTACCGTGGGCGGCTGAAGCGGCTGAAAGAGATCAATCAGCCGGGCTACAGCTACTGGTACGAATGTACCTCGCGCCACTTCACCCTGGCGCTCACGCCGCTGACCGTTGCCGACAAATTCAAAGAGGTGATGGCGCAAAAGCCCGGCACCTGGGTCTTTACCTCGGCCACGCTGTCGGTCAATGACGATCTGCACCACTTTACCGAGCGCCTCGGCATTGAGCAGGCGGAATCCCTGCTTCTGCCGAGCCCGTTCGACTATGAGAGACAGGCGCTGCTGTGCGTGCCGCGCAATCTGCCGCTGCCTAACCAGCCGGGCGCGGCGCGACATCTGGCGGCCATGCTGAAGCCGATGATCGAGGCCAACAACGGGCGCTGCTTTATGCTCTGCACCTCACACGCTATGATGCGCGATCTGGCCGAGCAGTTCCGCGCCACCATGACGCTACCGGTGCTGTTGCAGGGGGAAACCAGTAAAGGCCAGCTGCTCCAGCAGTTTGTCAGCGCCGGTAATGCCCTGCTGGTGGCGACCAGTAGTTTCTGGGAAGGGGTAGACGTGCGCGGCGACACGCTCTCGCTGGTGATTATCGATAAGCTGCCGTTCACATCGCCGGACGATCCGCTTCTGAAAGCGCGCATGGAGGACTGCCGTCTGCGCGGGGGCGATCCGTTCGACGACGTCCAGCTGCCGGACGCGGTCATCACGCTTAAACAGGGGGTAGGGCGACTGATCCGCGACGTCACCGATCGCGGGGTGCTGGTGATCTGCGACAACCGCCTGGTGATGCGTCCCTACGGCGCGACCTTCCTCGCCAGCCTGCCGCCCGCGCCGCGCACGCGGGATATTAAACGCGCGGTCCGCTTCCTGGCGAACCCGACGGCGGAGTAATTCTTCCCGGAGTGTGTTAAGATGCGCGCCATTTTGTGACTGACCATTGCGAGAGCGCGACGACTGATGCGAATTCTGGCTATTGATACCGCGACAGAGGCCTGTTCCGTTGCCCTGTGGAACGACGGTACGATTTTTGCTCATTTCGAAGAGTGCCCACGGGAACACACCCAACGTATTCTGCCCCTGGTAAAAACCATTTTAACCGAGGGCAATACCGCCCTGACTGACCTCGACGCGCTGGCCTACGGCCGTGGTCCGGGCAGCTTTACGGGCGTACGTATCGGGATTGGCATTGCGCAGGGGCTGGCGCTGGGCGCTGACCTGCCGATGATCGGCGTCTCCACGCTTGCGACCATGGCCCAGGGAGCATGGCGCATGACCGGCGCCACCCGCGTGCTGGCTGCGATTGATGCCCGCATGGGGGAAGTCTACTGGGCGGAGTACACCCGTGACGAAAACGGCGTCTGGCACGGCGAAGAGACGGAAGCGGTGCTTAAACCTGAAGCCGTCACCGGGCGCCTGAAACAGCTCTCCGGTGAGTGGGCGACGGTCGGAACCGGCTGGGCGGCATGGCCTGAGATGGCGAAGGACACCGGCCTTACGCTGGTGGACGGTAACATGCTCCTGCCCGCCGCAGAAGATATGCTGCCGATTGCCTGTCAGCTACTTGCCGCAGGAAAAACCGTGGCGGTTGAACATGCTGAACCGGTTTATTTACGAAACACCGTCGCGTGGAAGAAACTTCCTGGCCGCGAGTGAATCTCAGTAACAGGAACTGAGAAAAAGGAGTCGCATCATGGCGGTTCAGACTAAAGTTGTACGCTTTCTTATGGCAGGCGCGGTTGCCATAGCACTGAGCGGGTGCGTCACCGTTCCTGATGCGATCAAGGGCACCAGCCCGACGCCACAGCAGGATCTGGTACGCGTGATGAATGCCCCGGAGTTGTATGTCGGGCAGGAAGCGCGGTTTGGCGGCAAGGTGGTTGAAGTGCTAAACCAGCAGGGGAAAACCCGGCTGGAGATTGCCACTGTCCCGCTGGACGACGGCGCGCGGCCTGTTCTGGGTGAAGCCTCGCGCGGGCGGATCTACGCTGACGTCAGCGGCTTCCTCGATCCGGTAGATTTCCGCGGGCAGCTGGTGACCGTCGTCGGGCCGATTACTGGTTCGGTGGCGGGGAAAATCGGCCATACGCCATACAAATTTATGACCATGCAGGTGAACGGCTACAAACGCTGGCGTATCGCCCAGCAGGTGGTGATGCCGCCACAGCCAATCGATCCGTGGATGTGGGGACCGCATCCGTATCGTTACGGCTACGGTGGCTGGGGGTGGTACAATCCAGGCCCTGCACAGGTTCAAACAATAGTAACTGAGTAAGTTACTGTTATTGCTAGGAAAGAGACAGCGGCTCAGCCGCTGTCTCTGTTTTTTTACGGATAAAACGAAAAAAAAGAGTGACGCGCTTCGCAACCTGCAATCTGAACAATTAATAAACTGGTACGCTGAGTTAATATAATGTTAACAAACTGTTTATTATCGGGGCTGTGATGACGACGAACACTCATTTCAGAGGTGATGCATTGAAAAAGGTTTGGCTTAACCGTTATCCCGCGGATGTCCCTGCGGAGATCAATCCTGACCGTTATCAATCCCTGATTGAATTATTTGAACACTCGGTACGGCGCTACGCTGACCAGCCCGCGTTTGTGAATATGGGCGAAGTGATGACCTTCCGTAAGCTGGAAGAACGCAGCCGGGCGTTTGCGGCCTATTTACAGGAAGGGTTGGGCTTGCAGAAAGGGGATCGCGTCGCGCTGATGATGCCAAACCTTCTGCAATACCCGGTGGCGCTGTTCGGCATCCTCAGGGCAGGGATGATCGTGGTTAACGTTAACCCGCTCTATACCCCGCGCGAGCTGGAACATCAGTTGAATGACAGCGGCGCGGCGGCGATTGTGATTGTCTCCAACTTTGCCCACACGCTGGAAAAAGTCGTTGAAAAAACTCAGGTTAAGCACGTCATCCTGACGCGCATGGGTGACCAGCTCTCTACCGCGAAAGGTACGCTGGTCAACTTTGTCGTTAAATACGTTAAGCGGCTGGTGCCGAAATACCACCTGCCGGATGCCATCTCCTTCCGCCGCGCCCTGCATGCGGGCTACCGGATGCAATACGTAAAGCCGGAGATCGTGTCCGAGGATCTGGCCTTCCTGCAATACACGGGCGGCACCACCGGCGTGGCGAAAGGGGCGATGCTGACCCACCGTAACATGCTGGCGAACCTTGAGCAGGTTAACGCCACCTACGGGCCGCTGCTGCACCCGGGCAAGGAGCTGGTGATCACCGCGCTTCCGCTGTATCACATTTTTGCGCTGACCATGAACTGCCTGCTGTTTATCGAGCTTGGCGGTCAAAACGTATTGATCACCAACCCGCGCGATATCCCGGGGCTGGTCAAAGAGCTGGCGAAATACCCGTTCACCGCCATGACCGGCGTGAACACCCTGTTTAACGCGCTGCTTAACAATAAAGAGTTCCAGCAGCTCGATTTCTCCACGCTGCACCTCTCCGCGGGCGGCGGGATGCCGGTTCAGCAGGCGGTTGCCGAGCGCTGGGTGAAACTCACCGGGCAGTATCTGCTGGAGGGCTATGGCCTGACGGAGTGCGCCCCGCTGGTCAGCGTTAACCCGCATGACATCGACTACCACAGCGGCAGTATCGGTCTGCCGGTCCCGTCGACGGAAGCAAAACTGGTGGATGATGAGGATAACGAAGTGCCTCATGGTGAGCCAGGGGAGCTATGCGTCAGAGGGCCGCAGGTGATGCTGGGCTACTGGCAACGTCCGGATGCCACGGATGAGATCATCAAAGACGGCTGGCTGCACACGGGCGACATCGCGGTGATGGATGACGAAGGCTTCCTGCGCATCGTCGATCGCAAGAAAGACATGATCCTGGTGTCAGGGTTCAACGTCTATCCGAACGAAATCGAAGACGTGGTGATGCAGCACAGCGGCGTGCTGGAAGTGGCGGCGGTGGGCGTTCCTTCCGGCAGCAGCGGTGAAGCGGTGAAGATATTTGTGGTCAAGAAAGATCCTTCTCTGACCGAGGATGCGCTGATAACGTTCTGTCGCCGTCAGCTGACGGGCTATAAAGTGCCGAAGCTGGTGGAATTCCGGGATGAGCTGCCGAAATCCAACGTCGGGAAGATATTACGACGAGAATTACGTGACGAAGCCCGTGCCAAAGTGGACAATAAGGCCTGAGCTTCACGTTAATCGCCCAGACGCCGGTTAAGCCGGCGTTTTTTATGGGCGCAAACAAAAGAGAGTCCGATTTGAATTACCAGATGATCACTACCAACGACGAGCTGGCTTCGCTGTGCGAGGTGACGCGTGAATTTCCCGCTATCGCCCTGGATACGGAATTTGTCCGCACCCGAACGTACTATCCGCAGCTGGGTCTGATTCAGATGTATGACGGCAAACACGTGTCATTGATTGACCCCCTCGGCATTACCGACTGGGCGCCAATGCGCGAGCTGTTGCTGGATACCGCCGTGACCAAATATCTGCACGCGGGCAGTGAAGATCTGGAAGTCTTTCTCAACACTTTTGGCATCATGCCGCAGCCGCTGATTGATACCCAGATCCTCGCGGCGTTCAGCGGTCGTCCGCTCTCCTGGGGCTTCGCCGCGATGGTGGAAGAGTACACCGGTCTGACGCTGGATAAGAGCGAATCGCGTACCGACTGGCTCGCGCGTCCCCTAACGGCGCGTCAGCTTGAATACGCCGCGGCAGACGTCTTTTACCTTCTTCCAATTGCCGGCCAGCTTATGAAAGAAGCTGAGGCGTCCGGCTGGCTGTCTGCCGCACTGGACGAGTGCCGCATGACGCAGCAGCGTCGTCAGGAAGTGGTTGATCCGAAAGAGGCCTGGCGTGACATCACCAACGCCTGGCAGCTGCGCACCCGCCAGCTGGCCTGTCTGCAACTGCTGGCTGACTGGCGTCTGCGTAAAGCACGTGAGCGCGATCTGGCGGTTAACTTCGTGGTGCGTGAAGAACACCTGTGGGCGGTGGCGCGCTATATGCCGGGTAGCCTTGGCGAACTGGACAGCATTGGCCTTTCCGGGAGTGAGATCCGTTTCCACGGTAAAACGCTGCTCGCGCTGGTAGAGAAAGCTCAGCAGCTGCCGGAGGACGCACTGCCAGAACCACTGCTTAACCTGATGGATATGCCGGGCTACCGCAAGGCATTCAAAGATATCAAAGCGCTGGTGCAGACGGTGGCGGGGGAAAGCAAACTGAGTGCCGAACTGCTGGCTTCACGTCGTCAGATTAACCAGCTGCTGAACTGGCACTGGAAGTTGAAACCGCAAAATGGTTTACCGGAGCTGGTCGCCGGATGGCGGGGGGAACTGATGGCCGAACGCCTGAATACCCTGCTGGAAGGGTATCCGCGCTAAAGAATTGTAGCCCCGGTAAGCGCAGCGCCACCGGGGAAATTGCCGGGTGGCGCGTTGCTTGCCCGGCCTACAAAACCACAACCGGATTAACGCGACTCTTCCGCTTCCGGAAGCGTGACGTTCAGCTCCAGAATCGAAATATCCCCGTCTTTTTGCTCCAGCTGAACGGTGACCATTTCCGGGTCAATCTGCACGTATTTGCAGATCACTTCCAGAATGTCTTTGCGCAGCTGCGGCAGGTAGTGCGGTTCGGCGTCGCTACGACGACGTTCCGCCACAATGATTTGCAGACGTTCTTTTGCGATGTTGGCGGTGCTTTTTTTCCGCGAGAGAAAAAAGTCCAGTAATGCCATAACTTATCCTCCGAACAGGCGTTTGAGGAAACCTTTCTTCTCTTCTTCAATGAAGCGGAAAGGACGTTCTTCTCCCAGCAGACGGTCAACGGTATCCGCATACGCTTTACCCGCGTCTGCCTGTGTATCCAGGATCACGGGCTCGCCCTGGTTAGAGGCGCGCAACACGGACTGATCTTCCGGGATCACGCCAACCAGTTTGATGCGCAGGATCTCCAGCACGTCTTCCATGCTCAGCATGTCACCTTTGTTCACCCGGCCCGGGTTGTAGCGGGTCAGCAGCAGGTGCTCTTTGATTGGCTCCTGGCCATTTTCCGCGCGACGGGATTTCGAGGCCAGAATGCCGAGAATACGGTCGGAATCACGTACTGACGAGACCTCCGGGTTGGTGGTGATGATGGCTTCATCCGCGAAGTAGAGCGCCATCAGCGCGCCGGTTTCGATACCGGCCGGGGAGTCGCATACCACAAAGTCGAACTCCATCTTTTTCAGATCGTCGAGCACCTTTTCCACGCCTTCGCGGGTCAGGGCGTCTTTATCACGGGTCTGGGACGCCGGAAGAATGTAGAGGTTCTCGGTACGCTTATCTTTAATCAGCGCCTGGTTAAGGGTGGCATCGCCCTGAATGACGTTCACGAAGTCATACACCACGCGACGCTCGCAACCCATGATCAGGTCCAGGTTACGCAGACCGATATCGAAGTCGATTACGACGGTTTTCTTTCCCTTCTGGGCCAAACCAGTAGCGATGGCCGCGCTGGAGGTGGTCTTGCCAACGCCTCCTTTACCCGAAGTCACAACAATAATGCGTGCCATAGAAATTCCTTGTTAAAAGGGATCAATTTAACGGTTGAACGGTCAAAGCGTTATCTGCCAGTTGCAGACGGGCCGCTTTGCCATAAAATTCGGCTGGGATTTTATCGCTCAGCCAATATTCACCTGCGATAGACACCAGTTCTGCCGTCAGGTGAGTACAAAAAATTTGTGCTTCTCGATCGCCGCTGGCGCCCGCAAGCGCACGTCCACGCATCATACCGTAAACGTGAATATTGCCATCTGCAATCAGTTCAGCGCCCGCACTGACGTGGCTTGTAACAATCAGATCACAGTTTGGCGCATAAATGCGCTGACCGGAACGAACCGGCAGATCAATCAATCGCGTTTTTGTGACTGGGGCTACATTTTGCGCCGGAGGCGGGGGAGCGGGAACGGTTGCAGGCGTTGCACGTGGGGCTTTTTCTTTGCCCTCGTTTAACAAGGGCAAACCCGCGCGTTCAATTTCGGCTTTTAACTCTGCGTCTTTGCAGCCGCTAATGCCCACGATGCGCAACCCCGTGGAGGCGACGGCCTGCTGGAGCCGCTTCCAGTTAATCGGCCCCTCAAGGTCGCTTACATTGACGACGACAGGAGCATGCTTAAGAAAAGCGGGAGCCTGCGCGATTTTGTCTTCTAACGCCTGACGAATAACCTCGGGTTTTGCATCATGCAAATGAACCACTGATAAGGTGAAGCTACTGCCTTTAAGCTCGATGGGCGTATTTGACATCCTGGCCTTACTCAATTTGCTATTAACCGCAACACATCGCCGCGATATTCCGAAGAGTATCAGGCATGTTATAGTCAGGAGTATATTGAGGCAAGCAACCACCCGTTAATTCAGAGTAAAAACATGTTTTGTGTGATCTACAGAAGTACCAGCCGCGACCAGACCTACCTTTATGTCGAAAAGAAAGACGATTTTTCCCGCGTGCCTGAAGAATTAATGAAAAGCTTTGGCCGACCGCAGCTGGCGATGCTGCTGCCGCTGGACGGCCGTAAGAAGCTGGTGAACGCCGATCTGGAGAAAGTCAAAAAGGCGTTAACCGAGCAGGGCTATTATTTACAGCTTCCGCCGCCACCGGAGAATTTATTAAAACAGCATCTTGAGGTGAGCGGAAAGAAATAAGCCCGGGTCCTTCCGGGAACAACTCATCAACCGATTAGGGGTCGACCATGTATCAACATCATAACTGGCAAGGTGCATTACTGGATTATCCCGTCAGCAAAGTGGTCTGCGTGGGCAGCAACTATGCAAAACATATTCAGGAGATGGGCAGCGCCGTGCCGGAAGAGCCGGTTCTGTTTATTAAGCCAGAAACCGCACTGTGCGATATTCGCCAGCCGCTGGTTCTGCCGCAGGGACTGGGCTCGGTGCATCATGAAGTGGAGCTGGCGGTGCTGATCGGCGCGACGCTGCGCCAGGCGACCGAAGAGCATGTAGAGAAAGCGATTGCGGGTTACGGTGTCGCGCTTGACCTGACGCTGCGTGATGTTCAGGGCAAAATGAAGAAAGCGGGGCAGCCGTGGGAAAAAGCGAAGGGTTTTGATAATTCATGCCCGATTTCCGGTTTCATTCCGGTGAGTGAATTTACCGACGATCCGCAGAACACGCCGCTCAGCCTGAAGGTCAACGGCGAGATCCGCCAGCAGGGAACGACCGCTGACATGATCCATAAGATCGTTCCGCTGATTGCCTACATGAGCCGCTTCTTCACCCTGAAACCTGGCGACGTGATCCTCACCGGCACTCCGGAAGGTGTGGGGCCGCTGCTTAGCGGCGACGAACTGGATGTCAGTTTTAACGGCCTGTCGCTGAAAACCCGCGTGCTGTAAAAGCACCTTGCCGCCTGAAAAGGGCGGCAAAACTTGCATCAACGTGCCAGACTCGTTATAAGGTGCGCTCTATTTTGACGTGTGGACATCCCGATGAACGACATTCCTTTCTGGCAAAGCAAAACTCTCGACGACATGACCGACGCGGAGTGGGAATCGTTGTGTGACGGCTGCGGGCAGTGCTGCCTGCATAAGCTGATGGATGAAGATTCGGACGAGATCTATTTCACCAACGTAGCCTGCAAGCAGTTAAACATCAAAACCTGCCAGTGCCGCAACTATGAGCGCCGTTTCGAATATGAGCCGGACTGCATCAAGTTAACCCGTGAAAATCTACCGACCTTTGAGTGGCTGCCGCATACCTGCGCGTATCGCCTGCTGGCGGAAGGGAAAGATCTGCCCACATGGCATCCGCTGTTGACGGGGTCGAAAGCGGCGATGCACGGCGAACGTATTTCCGTGCGCCACATTGCGGTGAAAGAGTCCGAGGTGCGGGACTGGGAAGACCACATTATGAATCACCCTAATCGGTGATAATAAAAAACCCGCCGAGGCGGGTTTTTTATTGTTCACAATTGTGTCGAGTGGCGCTGCGCTTACCCGACCTGCAAAACTGACGTTGCCGTTCTGCTTTTACCTTCCAAAAAGATCGCGTTTCTTTGGTTTGAACGGCTGGGCAATCAGCACCAGCAGCGCCACCACAAAGTAGGCGACAAAAATGCCCACCAGCCACTGCGGCATCTCCAGCGTCAGGAATTCCCACTGGCGTACAGAGCAGTCACCGGAGGCCACAAACACCTGCGGCAGCCATTTATCCAGCGGCAGCCAGCTCGGGAAGCGGGCGGCAAAATCGCAGGTCATAAACGGCGACGGGTGAAGCTGCATTTGGGTGTGCTCCCAGGCAAGCGCAATGCCTTTCCCGGCGCTGTACAGCCAGATGGCAATTGCCGCATAGCGTAACGGTGATTTGGGTGCAATCGCACCTACCAGACCCGCGCCCATAATGCCGAACAGCGCACAACGCTCATAAATACACAGTACGCAAGGTTTCAGCCCCATCACATGCTGAAACCACAGCGCGACCATTTCCAGCGCAAAGGCGGTCAGGGCCATCAACAACCACGCTCCGCGACCGCGTGAGCACTGGTTCAAAAATCGCAACATAATCATTTCCCTGGAACATGCTTAGACAGCGCAGTGTAAACGAATTTTAATGCGCCGCAAGTATACCTGCTTGCAATAACCATTGCGTACAGGGAACGAGAGTAATTTTGATGCACAGTAAACCAACCAGGGTAAGCACCAGCGTATACGGCAGCGCCATCCAGACCATTCTTCCATAAGAAAGTCGTATGAGTGGTGCCAGTGCCGAGGTCAGAAGGAAGAGGAATGCCGCCTGACCGTTCGGGGTTGCCACGGAGGGGAGGTTGGTTCCGGTGTTGATCGCCACCGCCAGCAGCTCGAACTGTTCACTGCTGACAATCCCTTGCTCCATTGCGGCTTTGGCCTCATTGATGTATACCGTCCCGACAAAGACGTTATCGGATATAGAGGACAACAGACCGTTAAACAAATAGAACAGCGTTAGCTGCGAATCTGGCGTAGCCTGAAGCACAAACGCGATGATCGGCGCGAACAGATGTTGGTCAATAATCACCGCCACGACGGCAAAAAACACCGCCAGCAGGGCGGTAAACGGCAGCGCTTCGGTAAAGGCTTTTCCAATAGCATGTTCGTCCGTAACGCCGCCCAGGCTGGTTGCAAGGATAATTACCGACAGGCCAATCAGCCCCACCTCGGCAAGGTGGAAGGCCAGCGCAGCGATAAGCCACACGCCGATGAAACCCTGTGCAATCAGGCGCAGCGTCTCCTGGCGCGTGCGTTGTTTGCGGCTCTGCTCGTCAAACTTATGCAGCTCCTGGCGGACCTGATCGGGCAACGTCGCGCCATACCCAAAGAGGTTGAATTTTTCGACCAGCACACAGGTGGCTAACCCGCAGACCAGCACGGGTACGCTGACCGGCGCCATGCGCAGGAAAAATTCGCCAAAATGCCACTCAGCTGCTTTGGCGATAATCAGGTTTTGCGGCTCCCCGACCATGGTCATCACGCCGCCCAGCGCCGTCCCCACGCCTGCATGCATCATCAGGCTGCGCAGAAATGCGCGGAACTGTTCCAGCACATCGCGGTTGTGCGCCTCAACGTGGCTGTCGTCCTGCAAGTTATCGCCAGGACGAGACGAGGCCACCCGGTGGTAAATCCCGTAAAAGCCGACGGCGACGCTGATCACTACCGCCACGACCGTCAGCGCATCCAGGAATGCAGAGAGGAAGGCTGCGGCGAGGCAAAAAGCCAGCGAGAGCAGCGTTTTCGACGGAATGCTCAGCAGCAAACGGGTGAAGATAAACAGCAGAAGCTGCTTCATAAAGTAGATCCCCGCCACCATGAAGATCAGCAGCAGCAGGACTTCAAGATTCGACGCTATCTCGTTTTTAACATGCTCCGCGCTGGTCATTCCAATGACCACGGCTTCCAGCGCCAGCAGCCCGCCGGGCAACAGCGGATAGCACTTCAGCGCCATCGCCAGGGTAAAGATAAACTCGGCGACCAACATCCACCCGGCAACGAAGGGATCCAGCAAAAAGATAACGGGATTAACGACCAGGAATACCAGTAAAGTGAGTTTGTACCAGCCAGGTGACTGACCTAAAAAGTTGCGCCACAGCGCGCGCCCAAATGAAATTTCCACGACAGACGTCCTTTCCCCGTCAAATAAGACAAGACATCAGTATACGCAAAAATGGCGGCAGAGCGGGGGATTAAGCCATTTGTAAATTTCATAAAAATGAAACGGCGATCCCTCTTTTCTGTCTCTGCTGCGCTATCTGCCTCTGCACGCCTCTGGTATGATGAGTGTAATTTGCTAAAGCTGTGTAATGGAAATCTCACTATGGTCATTAAGGCGCAGAGCCCGGCGGGTTTCGCGGAAGAGTACATCATTGAAAGCATCTGGAATAATCGTTTCCCTGCGGGATCAATTCTACCTGCTGAACGCGAACTCTCTGAACTGATTGGCGTCACCCGTACCACGCTGCGAGAAGTGCTCCAGCGTCTGGCGCGCGATGGCTGGTTGACGATACAGCATGGCAAACCCACTAAAGTGAATAACTTCTGGGAAACGTCCGGGCTGAACATTCTGGAAACGCTGGCGCGTCTCGATCACGAAAGCGTACCGCAGCTGATTGATAATCTGCTTTCCGTGCGCACCAACATCGCCACCATTTTCATCCGCACCGCGTTTCGCCAGCACCCTGAAGATGCGCTGAAGGTACTTGCTACCGCCAATGAGGTGGAAGACCACGCGGATGCCTTTGCGACCCTGGATTACAACGTGTTCCGTGGTCTGGCGTTTGCTTCCGGCAATCCGGTTTACGGTCTGATCCTGAATGGAATGAAAGGGTTATATACGCGCATTGGTCGTCACTACTTTGCTAACCCTGAAGCCCGCAGTCTGGCGCTTGGCTTCTATCATAAACTGAGCAAACTCTGCACCGAAGGGCTGCACGATCAGGTCTATGAAACCGTGCGTCGTTACGGCCACGACTCCGGTGAAATCTGGCACCGGATGCAGAAAACGCTGCCGGGTGATTTAGCGATTCAGGGCCGGTAAAAGAAAAAACCTCTCGATTGAGAGGTTTTTTTTCGCCGGGTGGCGGCTTCGCCTGAGCCGGCCTACAGGTCCCGTAGGCCCGGTAAGCGTAGCGCCACCGGGCAAAAAATCCCACTACAGCGTATTCAACCGCGCCGGACACCGCTCCAGCAGCTCCACGCTGCCATCTTCGTTCTGCTGTTCCAGCAAGACGTCAAATCCCCACAGGCGATGCACATGCTTCAGCACTTCCTTACGCCCCTTATCCAGCGGCGCGCGGTTGTGCGGAATATAGCGCAACGTCAGAGAGCGATCGCCGCGCAGATCCACGTTCCAGACCTGAATGTTCGGCTCAAGATTACTCAGGTTGTACTGGGACGACAGGCGCGAGCGGATCTCGCGATAGCCCTCTTCGTTGTGGATCGCGGAGATCTCCAGGAAGTTGTTGCGGTCATCATCCAGTACGGTGAAGAAGCGGAAATCACGCATGATCTTCGGCGACATGAACTGGCTGATAAAGCTCTCATCCTTAAAATCACGCATCGCGAAGTGCAGCGTTTCCAGCCAGTCGGAACCGGCAATATCCGGGAACCAGTATTTGTCCTCTTCGGTGGGCGACTGACAAATACGCTTGATATCCTGGAACATGGCAAAGCCGAGCGCGTACGGGTTAATACCGCTGTACCACGAGCTGTTATATGCCGGCTGGAACACCACGTTGGTGTGGCTGTGCAGGAACTCCATCATAAACCGTTCAGAGACTTTTCCCTCGTCATACAGGTGGTTCAGAATGGTGTAGTGCCAGAAGGTCGCCCAGCCTTCGTTCATGACCTGGGTCTGCTTCTGCGGATAGAAATACTGGCTCACCTTGCGCACGATGCGCAGGATCTCACGCTGCCACGGCTCCAGCAGCGGGGCGTTTTTCTCCATAAAGTAGAGCAGGTTTTCCTGCGGCTCGGAAGGGTAGCGACGCGCCTCGGCGACGGTTTTCTCCTCTTCACGTTTTGGCAGGGTGCGCCACAGCATATTCACCTGGCTTTGCAGATACTCCTCGCGGCTTTTCTGCCGGGCTTTCTCCTCCTGCAAGGAGATCTTCTGCGGACGCTTATAGCGGTCAACGCCGTAGTTCATCAGCGCGTGGCAGGAGTCCAGCAGTTTCTCAACCTCGTCCACGCCGTAGCGCTCTTCGCAGTCGGTAATGTAGTTACGGGCGAAGATGAGGTAATCAACGATTGAGCTGGCGTCCGTCCAGCTGCGGAACAGATAGTTATTTTTGAAGAACGAGTTATGTCCATAGCAGGCGTGCGCCATCACCAGCGCCTGCATGGTAATGGTGTTCTCCTCCATCAGATAGGCAATACATGGGTTAGAGTTAATGACGATTTCATACGCCAATCCCTGCTGCCCGTGCTTATACAGCCGCTCTGTCTCAATGAATTTTTTACCAAACGACCAGTGCGGATAGTTAATCGGCATCCCGACGCTGGAGTAAGCGTCCATCATCTGTTCCGAGGTGATGACTTCAATCTGATGGGGGTAGGTATCCAGACGATAGAGTTTGGCCACCCGGTCGATCTCCGCCAGGTAGACATCCAGCAACTCGAAGGTCCAGTCGGGTCCATCGCTCAGACGGGTGCTGTCCCTGGACATGGAATCTAGTGTAGCCATTAGCGCGCCCTCGTTGTTGGTCGCTCTCTCTGACTGGAGAGCCTCCTTTCAAGCATAGATCACCCCATTCAAATACGCGGGGCGCAGAAATTTTTTCTTTGCGATTTCACGTTTTCGATACGGCAAAAAAAGCGGTGCTCACAGAATTTTCTACTGGTTAAAAATAACGCGCAGCAGGAGATCCCAAATAAGCGCTATCCCCTGATACAGCGGGATATGTGAGTTGAGTCACCATAAAAAAGTCATATGTTGAATAATATTTTCAACTAGGTTATCAATCTGTAATTAGATGATTGTTCTTTTGCTCATAATGGAGTGGCTATGCGTGTTGTCATACTGGGAAGTGGTGTCGTTGGCGTAACCAGCGCCTGGTATTTAAGTCAGGCGGGACATGAGGTTACCGTTATCGATCGCGAATCCGGTCCGGCGCTGGAAACCAGTGCGGCGAATGCGGGGCAAATCTCCCCGGGCTACGCTGCGCCGTGGGCGGCCCCGGGCGTTCCGCTGAAGGCGATCAAATGGATGTTTCAGCGACATGCGCCGCTGGCGATCAGCCTCGACGGCACGCAGTTCCAGCTTAAGTGGATGTGGCAGATGCTGCGCAACTGCGACACCCGCCACTATATGGAAAACAAAGGGCGCATGGTGCGTCTGGCGGAATACAGCCGCGACTGCCTGAAGGCGCTGCGTGCCTCAACGGGCATTGAATATGAAGGACGCCAGGGCGGCACGCTTCAGCTGTTCCGTACCGCGCAACAGTACGAAAACGCGACCCGCGATATCGCCGTGCTTGAAGATGCGGGCGTACCGTATCAGCTGCTGGAAGCCAGCCAGCTGGCGCAGGTGGAGCCAGCGCTTGCCGAGGTCGCGCACAAGCTGACGGGCGGTCTGCGTTTACCGAACGATGAAACCGGCGACTGCCAGCTTTTCACCCAGCGTCTGGCGCGCATGTGTGAGCAGGCCGGGGTGAAATTCCGCTTCAATACTTCTGTCGACAAACTGCTGTCGGAAGGGGAGAAGATTTACGGCGTGAAGTGTGGGGAAGAGGTAATCAAAGCCGATGCCTACGTGATGGCGTTTGGCTCCTACTCAACCGCGATGCTGAAAGGGATCCTGGATATCCCGGTCTATCCGCTGAAAGGCTACTCCCTGACCATTCCTGTGAAAGAGGACAGCGGTGCGCCGGTCTCGACCATTCTTGATGAAACCTACAAAATCGCCATCACCCGCTTCGATAACCGGATCCGCGTCGGCGGCATGGCGGAAATCGTGGGCTTTAATACTGAGCTGCTTAAACCGCGTCGTGAAACGCTGGAGATGGTCGTGGGCGATCTCTTCCCGCGCGGCGGCTTCATTGAGCAGGCGACGTTCTGGACCGGCCTGCGCCCAATGACCCCGGACGGCACGCCGATTGTGGGCCGTACGCCATACAAAAATCTGTGGACCAACACCGGCCACGGTACGCTTGGCTGGACCATGGCCTGCGGTTCGGGCCAGCTGCTGAGCGACCTGATCTCCGGGCGGACGCCGGCAATTCCGTTTGACGATTTGAGCGCCGCACGCTATCAATCAGGGTTTACCCCATCGCGTCCACAACACCTGCACGGCGCGCATAATTAAGGAGTCGCAATGTCCCGTCCTATTCTGGCCCAGCTGGATTTGCAGGCGCTGAAGGATAACCTGCAAATTGTTCGCCGTGCTGCGCCGGGTTCTCGTGTCTGGTCGGTGGTGAAAGCCAACGCCTACGGTCATGGTATCGACCGTATCTGGAGTGCGCTCGGCGCCACCGATGGTTTTGCCCTGCTGAATCTGGAAGAGGCCATCCTGCTGCGCGAGCGCGGCTGGAAAGGACCGATCCTGCTGCTGGAAGGATTCTTCCATGCGCAGGATCTGCCTCTGCTGGATAAGTACCGCCTGACGACCAGCGTTCATAGTAACTGGCAGATCAAGGCGATTCAGGACGCGAAGCTGCATGCCCCGCTGGATATCTATCTCAAAGTGAACAGCGGGATGAACCGTCTGGGCTTTCAGCCTGAACGGGTGCACACGGTCTGGCAGCAGCTTCGTGCGCTGAAAAATGTCGGTGAGATGACGCTGATGGCGCATTTCGCCGATGCGGAAAAGCCGGACGGAATTGCCGATGCCATGGTCCGCATTGAGCAGGCGGCAGAAGGGCTGGACTGTCCACGTTCGCTGTCGAACTCAGCGGCAACGCTCTGGCATCCTGAAGCGCACTACAACTGGGTGCGTCCGGGGATCGTTCTGTACGGCGCGTCACCCTCAGGTCAGTGGCAGGATATCGCCAACAGCGGCCTGAAGCCGGTGATGACGTTACGAAGCGAGATTATCGGCGTGCAGACGTTAAAAGCGGGCGATACGGTGGGCTATGGCAGCCGTTATCGGGCAGCGGGCGAACAGCGTATCGGTATCGTGGCGGGGGGCTATGCAGATGGTTATCCGCGCATCGCCCCGAGCGGCACGCCGGTGTGGGTCGATGGCGTGCGCACCGGCACGGTAGGCACCGTCTCAATGGACATGCTGGCCATTGATTTAACGCCGTGTCCCCAGGCGGGGATCGGGTCACCGGTTGAGCTGTGGGGCAACGAAGTTAAAATTGATGATGTGGCCGCTGCGGCGGGCACCGTTGGGTATGAGCTGATGTGCGCGCTGGCACCCAGAGTGCCTGTTGTGACGGTGTAACTTGTGTATGTGCCGGGTGGCGGCTTCGCCTTACCCGGCCTACAAAAGCCCGAAAGCAGGTCGGGTAAGCGTTATCGCCACCCGGCAAAAAAGCAGCTACTCCGCCTCTTCCTCCATCGGCCTTACGCCGACTTTGCGCACCGCATTATCTTCTTTCTCGGCTACCGTCCAGATCATCCCGGCAAACTCCACCTGGTCACCGACGACCGGCGCAGCCCCTAATAATTTCTGAATAATTTCACCCAGTGTTTGCTGGTTATCGCGATTCTCCAGTCCACCTTCCAGGCCATAAATCAGCGCCACATCCGCAAAGCGGGCGCTGGCTTCGAGGATAAAATCGCCGAAGAAACGCTGATCCAGCGCCACCGGGGGCGACTGGCTGAACAGCTTGCCGAGGGCAGGCAGGTCGCGCTCGCGGCCAATCACGCAGAGAATATCGTTCTCACGCAGCCGCGTGCTGCCGGTCGGGTGAAGCAGGGCGTTATCCCGGAACAGGGCGGCAATGCGCGTTTCAGCGGGCATATGCAGATCGCGCAGGGACGCGCCCACGCACCACTTATCGGCGCTTAGCTGGTAGACAAACTGTTCCCAGGGATTCTCAGGGTGAATATCTAGCCCCACGCGGGAGACCGGCCAGCCAATGGGCGGTACCACCACTTTGGCTTTTTTCGCCGCCCAGCCCAGCGACGTCCCCTGGAACAGCAGCGACACCAGCACCACGAAGAAGGCGACGTTAAAGAACAGGCGGGCGTTGTCCAGCCCGGCCATCATCGGGAACACTGCCAGAATAATCGGCACCGCGCCGCGCAGACCCACCCAACTGATAAATATCCGCTCACGCAGGTTAAACCCGCGGAACGGTAGCAGCCCGGCAAACACCGACAGCGGACGGGCGAAGAAGATCATCCAGGCCGACAAAAGCAGCGCCGGTACGGCGATAGGCAGCAGGTCCGACGGCGTCACCAGCAGGCCCAGCACCAGGAACATGGCAATCTGCGCCAGCCAGGCCAGACCGTCGAAGTTCTGCAAAATGGCGTGACGGTTGCGAATCGGTCGGTTGCCCAACAGGAAACCGCAAAGGTAAACCGCCAGAATACCGCTGCCGTCCAGCGCGGTGGTGACGGCAAAGATCAGGATCCCGCCGCTCAGGGCCAGCAGCGGGTAAAGGCCGGAAGGCAGCGTAATACGGTTGATCGTCTGCTGTAACAGGTAACCGCCGCCGAGACCAATGATAATCCCCAGGCCAAACTGCTGGAGGATGTGCCAGGCGAACATCCAGCTCAGGCCGGTTTCGTGCTGCTGGATCATCTCAATCAGAGTGATGGTCAGGAACACCGCCATCGGATCGTTACTGCCGGATTCAATCTCCAGCGTGGAGCCAACGCGTTCGTTCAGCCCCTTGCCGCCGAGCAGCGAGAAAACCGCTGCCGCATCGGTCGAGCCGACAATCGCGCCAATCAGCAGGCCTTCCATAATATCGAGGTTAAACAGCCAGGCCGCCATCATACCGGTCAGGCCAGATGTGATCAGCACCCCGACGGTCGCCAGAGACAGCGCCGGGCCTAAGGCCACGCGGAACGAACTTGCCTGGGTGCGCATACCGCCGTCCAGCAGGATGACCGCCAGCGCGAGGTTACTCACCATATAGGCGAAAGGGTAATTATCGAAGGGGATACCGCCGATTCCGTCGACTCCCGCCAGCATGCCGATAGCCAGGAAAATGACAAGAATAGGTATGCCAAGGCGCGATGAAAATGAACTTAATAAAATGCTGAAGGTTACCAGGATGGAACCCAGAATGAAAAGACTGATTATCGCTGTGGCACCCAATGTCGTCTTACTCCCACCTCAATGTGAACGCTGTTATTAAAACCCTAACATATTAACAACGGTAACAGCGTTTTATTGAGGGGGAATAACGGCTTTTTTATGCCTTTAAGACCGGATGACCGCTGATTGTTAACCGACTGCCTGAATTATCGTGTACAAGGTGCGCCCGGACACCCAGCGGCAGCGTAACGGTTTGCTGCTCATGGCCGAAATCCAGGCCGGCGATCACCGGGATATCCAGGCGGGAACGAATGAAATCAATCATCGTTTCCAGGGAATAGCCCGCATCGTAATCGTTGGGGGCTGAACCGCTAAAACTGCCCAGCACAATGGCCGACTGCCGATCCAGGATCCCGGCGTGATACAGCTGCAACAGCATGCGTTCGACACGGAACGGGTGTTCATTGATATCTTCCAGCACCAGTATGCCATCCGTGATCTGCGGCAGCCACGGCGTACCAATTAGCGACACCAGCATCGCGAGGTTGCCGCCCCACAGCTGTCCTTCACATTCCCAGTGCGGTCCATTGCCTTGCCACTCGATGGTGAACGTCGGGTTTTGCAGGGCGCGCCAGAAATGGTCCTGCGTAAACGCATCCAGCTCCGGCGCGCCAAAGTTACCGGCCAGCATCGGGCCGCTAAAGGTAATGACGTTATGCAACGCCAGCAGGCCGAGCTGGATCGCCGTGAAATCGCTGTGTCCGCAGATTAACAGCGGATCCTGCTGCTGGCGCGCGGCCAGCCCGGCCCAGTCGATGCTCTCCAGCAGCCGGCTTGCGCCATAGCCGCCGCGCACGGCCAGCACAATGGTGTTTTCACCTTCCAGCGTCGCCAGGCTGTTGATATCGCTCAGTCTCTGCGCCTCCGTACCGGCAAAACGCTGCATGCGGCGGGGGATAATTGTCTGATTTTCTACCTGATGGCCCATTTCCAGCAGGCGTTGAACGCCCCGCTGTGCCGCCTCCTGATTGATGCAGTAGCCTGACGGTGCGATGAGATGAAACTGAGGCATGGCAATTCCTTGCTGAATGAGAATCTAATTGTCTATATCATGCCGCTTATACGCCGCCTGCTTCAAGGGGCGACGTACCGCGATGACCGGCTATAAGGATAGATGACGTGAAATTGAGATGGTTTGCTTTTTTGATTGTGCTGCTCGCTGGCTGTAGTTCAAAACATGATTATCAAAATCCCCCCTGGAACCCTGAAGTGCCGGTAAAGCGGGCCATGCAGTGGATGCCGATCAGCGAACAAGCCGGGAAGGCCTGGGGCGTGAGCCCGCGTCTGATCACGGCGATCATTGCCGTGGAGTCCGGCGGCAACCCGACGCTGGTGAGTAAATCGAATGCGGTGGGGCTGATGCAGTTAAAAGCCTCGACGGCGGGAAGAGAGGTCTATCGCTACATGGGCTGGAAGGGACAGCCATCCACCAGCGAGCTGAAAAACCCGGAGCGTAATATCTCTATGGGAACCGCTTACCTGAGCATTCTCGAGCATGGCATTCTGAAGGGGATTGACGATCCGGAAGTGATGCAATATGCACTGGTGGTGTCGTACGTTAACGGAGCCGGCGCGCTGCTCCGAACCTTCTCATCCGATCGCAAAGAGGCGATAGAAGAGATTAACGATATGGATAAAGATGAATTCTTCGAGCACGTTGTGAAGAATCATCCGTCAGCACAGGCTCCACGTTATATCTGGAAAGTCCAGAAAGCGATGGACGCCATGTAACGCCTTTGTCGGGCGGCAGCACGCTGCCCGACGCCTTTCAGCGCACTTTATTCGCGCGTTCCCGCGCTTCACGCTCCAGTGAGAAGATGATGCGCTGTAGTTCGCGTTCGGCGCCTGGCCCGACATTCAGAAAGCGAAAGCTCAGTCGCGGCGTGGTAATGGTTTCGTTTTTGCCGTCCACCACCTTGCGCTCGCTGATGGCAATCAGCTGGGCGTCAAACCAGAAGCGTCCCCATCCGCCCATATCCAGCTCAATCTGACTAAAACGCATACCTTCCACCAGCCCTTCCGGCTTCGGCGTATCCATTAACGCGCCCATCCCGCCCAGTGACAGGTCGAAGAGACGAAAGCGGATCTCTTTTTTGTCCGGCATTTTTGCCTTACAGAAATAGGCCGGGTGAAGCGGAGCGCTGATGCGAAAAAATTCCCGGCGTTGCACGAACCAGAGGTTAGCGGGCAGGGGAGCGATAAACGCAGGCAAACCCTGGTACGCGATCGAGGTCAGACGAGGCAGCACAAACTCGACTTTCGCCCCCTGCGTTTCGGCCATCACCGAGAGATTCTCTGCCTGTAGCGCGGCACGGTTTTCATCGCTCTGGCTACCCAGATCGACGATCAGGTGCTCTGCCGTCACGTCCAGGATCTTGCTGATAAACTGGCTGGTTGACCAGTTGATGCGCAGCGGCACCTCGCCTTTTTTCAGGTCGCGTAACACCCCTAATACAGCCAGCGGATTTTGTTTCAGGAACTGCTCACTGTAGCTACTCACGCCAGATGGCTCCTCGATAGATGACAGACTGTCTCTGGGTTATCGGCACGCGGGCATGAAACTTAATACAAACGATCTGTTTTTCTCCGCTGATATTGATTTGCTAATGGAAATGATAATAATTGCCGTTCCCAATACCATCTAATAACAAGACGACACTATGAGCACTTCACGTTTTGTGTTATGCGCGTTGGCAGGCGCCGTCACGCTGGCATTGCAAACACAGGCTTTCGCAGAAGAATCCACCATCGTGGTGACAGGCACAGAGCAGGGCAGCGCGCTCCCTGCCTGGACCAACAGCGCCACGAAATCAGCCGTCGCGGAAAGTAAAACGCCGCAGGTGATCAACACCATTGCCGCTAAAGAGATTGAGCAGCGGCACGCCAGTTCGGTAAACGAGATCCTGCGCTATGCGCCGGGCGTTTCCACGGAGGTGCGCGGGAGCACTTCTTACATGAGCGAGTACAAAATCCGCGGGTTCAACGTCGATCAGGAGTTCTACAACGGCCTGCAACTTCCCTATAACGTCACCGGGAACACCAAAGCGCGAATCGATCCGCTGCTGATTGAGAGCGTCGATATCCTGAAGGGGCCGTCATCCGTGCTGTATGGCGGCGGCTCACCGGGCGGGCTGGTCAATATTCAGAGTAAAAAGCCGCAGAAAGAGGCGAAAACGGAACTGGGCTTTAATACCGGAAACCGCAATCTGAAAGAGGGATACCTGGACTCCACGGGGCAGATCGCGAACAGCGACTGGAACTATCGCCTGCTGGGCAAAGCGACGGAAAGTGACGAACAGGCGCACACCACGCGCTATGAAAACTATCTGGTGGCCCCCTCCGTGACCTGGCAGCCTGATGACAAAACGCGCCTGACCATTGACGCGCTGGCGCAAAATACGCCGAGCCTGACGCCGTCTGATCCGATGCCGCTAAGCTATCTGCGGTCTAAATACGCCGATCGTCGTGACTATGCCGGGGATGAGTGGAGCGGCTTTAAGCAGCGCCAGTGGATGCTGGGATACAGCTTTGAGCATGAGTTTGACAGTGGCTGGGGCTTTAACCAGAAAGCGCGCTACTTTGACGTGGACACCCACCAGCGCAGCGCCTATTCCACCGGGACGGGCAGCGAGGTCTACCAGCTTAACCGCTTCGCCTATACCACCGATGAAGATTTGCAGAGCTTCAATATTGATAACCAGGTCACCCGAACCGTCGCGCTGGGGGACTGGAAACATCATCTGCTGGCGGGCTTTGACTACCAGAAGCTGAACTCTCACTTCCATTATCGTTACGCCTCATCCACACCGGGTATCGATATGCGTCATCCGGATCACTCGCAGATCGATAACGATGCGCTGGGGCTTGAAACCGCGCAGAAAAACCGACTCAGCTATCAGCAGAATGGCTATTACCTCCAGGATCAGATTGCGTTTGGCGGGCTGAACATGCTGGCCAGCCTGCGCTATGACGACTACCGTTCCGTCACCACTAACTATCTGCAAAACGGTGTCAAAGCCTGGGTATCGCAGGATCGCCTCACCAAACGACTGGGCGCGCTTTATGCCTTCGACAATGGACTCTCGCCGTTTATCAGCTATTCAGAAGGGTTTGCCCCAGTATCGCCGCAGGGCACGCTGACCGCGAAAGACGTTAAGCCCACCACCAGCAAGCAGGTGGAGGGTGGGGTGAAATACCTGCTGGCGGAATACGCAACCACCTTCACCGCCTCGGTGTTTAACATTCGTCAGAAAAATGTGGTGACCAGCGATCCGGGCTTCCTCAACTATCGCCAGACCGGGGAAGTGGAATCGAAAGGCGCGGAGCTTTCCGCTATGAGTCGTCCAACGGATAACCTGACGCTGATTGCCAACTATGCCTACACCCACGCCATCAATACCGAAGATGACAAGTACCAGGGCAAACGACCGACGCAGGTCCCTGAGAACGCCTTTAATCTGTGGGGCGATTACACCTTCGACAGCACGCCGCTGAGAGGGGTAACGCTGGGGGGAGGCGCACGCTACACCGGGCCGATGGAGATCTCGCCAGCCAACGACGCAGGCAAGCTGGGCGGTACGACGCAGTACGATCTGGCGGCATCTTACCGCATGGGCGAATTGGCGCCATCGCTGGAGGGGCTGACGCTGAAAGCGAGCGCGCAGAACGTCACCAACAAAGAGACGCTCACCTGCTATGACGCGACCAACTGCTGGATAGGCCGCGACCGCACCTTCCAGGTCGGGGCGAGTTACAGCTTCTGAAAAAAGCCCGGTGGCGCTAGCGGGTCACTTTATTGCACGGACCCTGACCCTCGCCCCTTTGGGGAGAGGGTCAGGGTGAGGGGCGCTACTGCGCCGCCTGTTTCGCAGGTGCAACATCATCGTTTGCCGCAGGCTGATTCTCCGGTACGGTGTCGCATGGCTTCTCTTTCGGGCAGACCATGTCCAGCATCCTGAGCGTCACGCCGTTACTCCAGCCGAAACCGTCCTGCAACGGATACTCACCGCCGCCACCGCCGGTACCGGTCGAAGAGACATCGTACTTCTCAACCAGTTTCTTCTCGCGATCGTAGGTATGCTGAACGTTTTTCAGGAAACGCCAGGTCACGTCCATCGCCACTTTCTGCTGACCATAGTTCTGCAACCCTTCCACCGCTACCCACTGCAACGGCGCCCAGCCGTTCGGCGCATCCCACTGCTGCCCGCTGTTGATGGTGGTGGTAGAAATACCGCCCGGTTTCAGCAGGCGCGACGATGCGGCTGCGGCCACTTTATCGGCGCGATCCTGTGATGCGGCCTTCACATACAGCGGGAAGAGGGCCGCGGCAGTCAGCTGATTACGCACCTTCCTGGTTTTCAGATCGTAATCCGCATACCAGCCCTCTTTATCGTTCCACAGGTGGCTCTCTATGGCTTTCTGACGCGCGGAGGCCAGCGCGTCATATTTACTTGCGCTGGCGGTATCCCCGTCTTCCTGGCTGGCACGGGCCAGCAGTTTTTCCATCTTAAACATCAGCGCATTCAGATCCACCGGCACGATGCTGGTGGTGCGGATGGTATCCAGCTTCTGAGGATCGTCCATCCAGCGGGAGCTGAAATCCCAGCCCGAGGCCGCGGCAGAGCGCAGATCGCGATAGATCTCGGTGGCCGGACGGTTAGGGTTATTTTTGGCGGTGGTGACGTCATCCAGCCACGACTCAGGGCGCGGCGTGTCCCGATCGTCCCAGTAGCGGTTGAGGATCGCGCCGTCATCCAGCTTCACCACGCGTTTGTTCGCCTGACCAGGCTGGAGCCCATCAGCCCCCTCCATCCAGTAGGCATACTCTTTTTCCATCTGCGGACGGTATTTCTTTAACGCGTCGCTGTCATGCGTGGCCAGCAATTCCACCATCAGCGAGAAGAACGGCGGCTGAGAGCGGCTCAGGTAGTAGGTGCGGTTACCGTTAGGGATATGGCCCCAGGTATCAAGCTCGTAAGCGAAGTTGTCCACCATGTCGCCGATCTTATCCCAGTGGCCGCTCTCGGCCAGCCCCAGCATGGTGAAATAGCTGTCCCAGTAATAGACTTCGCGGAAGCGTCCTCCCGGCACGACATAGGGTTTTGGCAGAGGCAGGAGGGAGTCCCATTTGTTCGCTTTGTCGGTGGTGCGGGTCAGAACAGGCCACAGATCGTCTATGTGTTCGCGCAGGCTCTGGCCCTCAGGGGGAACATATTTCTCACCCTCCTTCGGCAGGATAAAGTTCATCTCCACGAAGTGGCGCAGGTCAAAACCGGACTGGGTATGCTGCATCCGGTAATCCGCCAGGATCATTAGCGGGTCGCTTTTGGGAACGGCATCCGCGAAGGTTTTCTGATCCGGGAACAGTTTGGCGCTCTGTACGTCATTAAAGAGGGGGCCAAGAAGAATATCAGGTGAGCTTTGCTGGCTCGTTGGCTGGTCTTCAGCATAACCAAATGCGGTAACACCGAGTAGTGCGCCTGCCAACGCAAGGGGTAAAAAAGCGGGGCGTCGTGCACGAGGTCTTATCATCGGTTCGTCTCCTGTCTTCACTGAGCAGCGTGACCGCTGTTGTCAATTACCTGAAAACCTTAGACGAATATCGTTAACTTCGCGTGTTGAATATCCCATTTTTCACATAACCAGATAATTCGGGTGCGCTTTCACAACACCGGGGTGGATTACTTAATTTTTAACCACATCACAGAAAGGCCGGGTAAGCTTCAAGCCACCCGGCTTAAGCCCTACAACCCTTTTTTATCCATAAGCACCGCCAGATCCACCAGACGGTTCGAGAAGCCCCATTCGTTGTCATACCACGACAGGATCTTCACCATATTCCCGCCGATCACCAGCGTTGAAAGCCCGTCGATGATGGATGAGCGCGGGTCGCCCTGATAATCACGGGAGACCAGCGGTTCATCGCTGTAGCCCAGGATGCCTTTCAGCGGCCCGCTGACGGCGGCCTGACGGAACGCGTCATTCACCTCTTCGGCGGTCACGTTGCGGCTCAGCGTCACCGTCAGATCGACAATCGACACCACCGGAACCGGTACGCGCAGGGAATATCCGGTGAGTTTACCGTCAAGTTCGGGGATCACTTTCCCGAGCGCTTTTGCCGCGCCGCTGGAATAAGGCACAATCGATAATGCTGCCGCGCGCGCGCCGCGCAGATCTTTTTCCGGCTGGTCATGCAGCGCCTGGCTGTTGGTGTAGGCATGCGTGGTGTTCATCAGCCCGTGTTCAATGCCAAACTGCTGGTGCAGCACCTGCGCCGCTGGCGCCAGACCATTAGTGGTGCAACTCCCGTTGCTGACCACAAAATGCTGGGCCGGATCGTACAGCGTGTGGTTCACGCCCATTACCACCGTCAGATCATCATTTTTAGCCGGGGCGGAAATAATGACGCGTTTTGCGCCGCCGCTCGTGATATGCACCGCTGCTTTTTCACGTTCGGTGAAGAAGCCGGTCGCTTCGATTACCACCTCAACGCCCGCGTCTTTCCACGCAATGTTTCCCGGGTCGCGTTCACTGAACACGGTGATGCGTTGCCCGTCAACCTGTAGCGCGCCGTCCGCCGCTTCAACGGGCACCGGCAGCGTGCCGAGCAGAGAGTCATATTTCAGAAGATGGGCGAGGGTTCTACTGTCCGTCAGATCGTTAATGGCCACAATCTGGAGATCCGGGTTGCCCAGCGCCGCGCGAAGAACATTACGTCCGATACGGCCGAAACCGTTAATACCGACCTTAACCATGATGCACTCCTTATCTGTGTTGTCTGGAGTGACTTTAGGTGTCAGGTCGGTTGGCGTAAATGACAAAAAAGGATCAGATTACGCCATTCTGCGGCAGTGGAAGCGCTGGCGATATTCGCCCGGCGTGAGATGAAGCTGCTTTTCAAAAACGCGGCGCAGGTTGATGCTGGTCCCAAACCCGCTTTTTTCGGCAATGACCTCAAGCGGATACGAGGTCTGCTCCAGAAGCTGTCGTGCGGCGGTCAGGCGCGCTTCGGTGACATAACGGGCCGGAGGTACACCGACGTCACGCGTGAACACGCGGGTGAAATTGCGCGGACTCATGGCGACCCGTTCGGCCAGCCTTTCGACGCACAAATCTGCGGTGAGGTTTTGCAGGATCCAGCTTTGCAGTTCGCTAACCGGTCCGGTCGCGCCGGACTGCTCCAGTTTATAGCGGCTGAACTGTAGCTGGCCGCCAGGCCGACGCAGGTACATCACCATATCCTGCGCCACGTTGCGGGCGAGGGTGAAGCCGTAATCATCCTCCACCAGCGCCAGCGTCAGATCAAACCCGGAACTGACGCCGCCGGACGTCCAGACGGGGCCATCCTGAATATAGAGCGGGCCGCCCTCAACGTTGACCGCAGGATAGCGGGTTTTCAGGGTTTCCAGCAGCCGCCAGTGGGTCGTCGCCCGGCGCCCATCGAGCAGTCCGGCCTGTGCCAGCAGCAGGGCCCCGCCGCAGACAGAGGCGACGCGGCGCGCATGCGGCGCGGCCAGGTGCAGCCAGTCCACCACCGCGGTGCTCTCCTGTTCATTCATGCCACGACCGGTAATGATGATCGTATCCAGCGGCTCGCGCGGATCCAGCTCCGGCAGGCGATAGTCCGCCAGCAGGTTTAAGCCGGACTGGCCGTGGATCACCAGGTGAGGCTGGGTGGTGGCGATAATGATGCAGTAGCGGGGCTGCGCCAGGCCGTCCGGGTGCAGCCGGTTGGCCTGCATCAGAATGTCGGCGATACCGGCAGCCTCAAACAACATGCCACCGTCAGGTACGATAATCAGGATCTTCTTCATGTCCTGAAAAGTACCTTTATCACAAAATAAGTCAAGCGGCAGACAAACACCGTCGCAGAGACAAATGAGGCGTGCCGGGTGAAAGCCTGGAACGGCAGATGTTGGAAAGAAGTAAAAGAAATATGTAGTAACGGTAAAACTTTTTGCGTTAGGTTTACTGTTACTGCCGCTGAAACCCCCAGTTTATGGGCTGCAATGAAGTGTTCTGAACAATAAGAGAACAAAAAGATGTAGCCATGCTTAATTATTAAGGCTCAAAAAATAACCTCGGAGGATAATTTCGGCTAGGTTATTTCGGATCGCGAAATTAAATCCCTGCCATTTTCTTCACCGTCATTTGTTAATGCAGGACGCTCGCACCCAATAAAAGTTATCTTCCAGATGCAACAATGAAAATATCCCAGATATATCCCACAGCGCACAGAAAAAATGAAATTCTACTAATTATGGTAGTGGCAATAATAAGGGGTTACGTTAATGATAGTGGTTCTCTTTTGCCTTTTTAGCCATTAATTTTCATACAGTTACGCTAGAAATTCGTCTAAGAAAAAGACGATTTCAGCTAAGTGCGCATTTTTTATGAGATTAATCCTATAATGCATTGGGCGTATCATTAAACGCCATTAAGCAGGCAAGGAATATTGAATTGATGACAAGCTCATGTAAACTTGTCTACCGTTTGTCAAAATATGTCAGGAGCATGCTGGGCCCATTTCTGTTGGGTTCGTGCGGTAGCTATGCCATAAAATAGTTACCTGCTGAAAATATCCCGACTATTTTAACAATAGCACCTAAGTCAAATTTTATCCCCTCTCTTCATCCTCTAAATATCGCTACGGAAAAGCATATGAAACTGCGTGTATTGTTATCACTTCTGTTTGTTATGGCGGTGGCGGGCTGTAAGGCGCCGCAAAAACCAGCGATCACCGATGATACGATTGTGACCAGCCAGGTGAATGGCATCACGCTGACGCACCGTCACGCTGTTACCCCTCCGGCGGAGTTCACTCAAGTGAATGAACCGTATCGTGCCATGTACCCGGCATCCCTGATGAGCCGTCCTGACTACGGTGGAAAAGTGATCCGTACGCTTGAGACCGGCAAAACTTACGTCGTGCTGGGGCAGGTTGAACATTTCTGGATGGCGCTGGCCGATGAAGGGAGTGAACAGCTGATTGGTTATGTGCCGATGCGTGCCGTGATCAAGGCTGACCAGTACGAAGCCACCGTGCGTAAACAGGCACTGCGCCCGAAAGCGCGTAAGAAAACCACCTGTGTTGATGTCGATGGCAACAGCAAAGCCTGCAAAGACAGCGCGAACGGTACCTGGATCCTGAACTAAACGGGTTTCACGAGCATATTTTTATGAATAATAAAAATTTTCATCGGATGTGGTTCCCTTTTTTTGCGTTGATTTTCGCGCTGATCGGTGGTTGTACGTCGTCTTCACACAGCGACCCCTCCCGCTACAATCTTCAGTTTCAGGCTCATCCTCAAATCAATGATTCTGCGCCGCTTAAGGTCAGAGTGTTGCTGCTGAAATCCGATGCGGATTTCATGTCCAGTGACTTCTACTCCTTACAGAACAACGCGTCAGCCACGCTTGGCGCGAATCTGCTGAACAGCGATGTGTTCTTCCTGATGCCGGGCCAGCTTTCGAAAACCCTGAGCGGGCAAAGCTCACCGGAAGCGCGTTATATCGGCGTGATGGCGGAATACCAGGCGCTGGACGGCAAAAAATGGCGCGTCTCACTTCCTTTGCCTGTTCCCGGCGAAAACGCGATTTACCAGTTCTGGAAATGGTCCGCAGATGAACTCCAAGCCAGCGTCTTCCTTGACGTAAATGGTATCCGGGTCATCAGCCAGTAACGCCCTTCATAACAGGAAAGAGATCATCATGACGAAAGCAGAAAAGGTCGTCTGGACCGAGGGCATGTTCCTGCGTCCCCACCATTTTCAGCGGACAGAAAGTTACCTCCTCAACCACGTTCGTGAGTGGGGGGCCTTGCAGCGTTCGTATCTCTGGGGCTTTCTCGACCTTGAGCTGGATGAAGCGATGCTTCGCCAGGGCTGTATTGCCCTCAGCTACTGTAGCGGTTTGCTGCCTGACGGCACCTTTTTCCAGGTGCGCAGCGACCGCAACGGTCCGGCTCCGCTAAAAATCCCCGATAATCTCACCAATGAAAAGGTGGTGCTTGCGCTGCCGGTTCGTCGCGGTGGCCGTGAAGAGGTGATTTTCAGCGAGGAGCAGTCTTCTCTGGCGCGTTTTATTACCTTTGAACAAGAGGTGGAAGACGACAACGCGATGTCGGTCGGGGAGGCGACGGTTCAGTTTGGCCGCCTGCGTCTGACCCTGATGCTGGAGAAAGATCTGACGGCAGAATGGACCGCCATCGGCGTGGCGTACGTCGCTGAAAAGCGTAACGACAACCACGTGCGGCTGGATAACAGCTACATCCCGCCAATGCTGAACGCCAATAACAGCCCGCAGCTGTACGGCATGATCAATGACCTGCACGGCTTGCTGGTGCAGCGTAGCCAGCAGATCGGCGGCCGCCTGCGTCAGCCGGGGCGTTTCAATACGTCTGAGATGGTTGAGTTCACGCTTCTCTCGCTGATCAACCGCCACCTTGGCGATGTCTCACATTTAAAAACGCTGCCGCTGCTTCATCCGGAAGCGCTCTGGCGCAGCTGGCTGCCGTTTGCCACGGAGCTCGCCACCTGGACGCCGCAGCGTACCGCAGAGAGCATACTGCCGGTATACGACCATGACGATCTCGCCGTTTGCTTCAGCAAACTGATGCTGATGCTGCGTCAGGGACTGTCGCTGGTGATGGAAGATCATGCCATCCAGCTGCCGCTGCACGAACGCTCCCACGGTCTGAACATCGCCACCGTGCCGGAGACCAGCATGGTCCGCGAATTTGGCTTCGTGCTGGCGGTAAAAGCCAATGTCCCCGGCGAACACCTGCAAACCCATTTTCCTGCCCAGATGAAGGTTGCGCCAGTCTCGAAAATCCGCGATCTGGTTCAGCTTCAGCTGCCGGGCATCATGCTTCGGGCAATGCCCGTCGCGCCGCCGCAGATCCCGTGGCATGCAGGCTACAGCTATTTCGAACTCGAGAGGGGCAGCGAACTGTGGCACGAGATGGACAAGTCCGGGGCATTCGCGCTGCATCTCGCAGGGGAATTCCCGGGTCTCGATATGGAGTTCTGGGCCATCCGTAGCCCGACAGAATAATAAAGCGAGCGCTTAATATGCAGGAACGACAGGATACCGGCAGTGATGCCGTGTTTACCGGAGCCAGTGGGAACAATCAGCTGGTGGCGGCCGCCAATCCGCTGCTCAATGCGATTCCGCAAATCCGTCATTCGGTTTCCCACGACGATCAGGTCGGGCTGCGCCAGCGCCTGATTGACGAAATTCGCCGTTTCGAGGTGCGATGCCAGCAGGCGGGCTTACCGTATGAAGTGATTGTCGGCGCGCGCTACTGCCTCTGCACGGCGCTGGACGAAGCCGCCGCGCTGACTCCCTGGGGAAGCAGCGGCGTCTGGTCAAGCAATGGTCTGCTGGTGACGTTTCATAACGAAACCTGGGGCGGCGAGAAGTTTTTCCAGCTGCTGGCGCGTCTGTCGCAGAATCCGCGCGAACACATTCTGCTGCTGGAGATGATCAACTACTGTCTGCTGCTCGGCTTTGAAGGCCGCTACCGCGTGCTGGACAATGGCCGGACCCAGCTTGAAACCATCAAACAGCGCCTGTGGCAGATGATCCGTGGCGTGCGCGGCAGCTACCCGCCGCCGCTCTCGCCGCACCCGGAAGATCGCCCCGTTCTGCGCAAGCTCTGGCGGCCGATGATCCCACTCTGGGCGTGCGTGGCGCTGGTCGGCTTTATCGCCTGCCTGTTTTATATCGTGCTGAACTGGCGTCTGGGTGATAACACCAGCCCGGTACTGGCGAAAATTTACCAGTCCCAACTGCCGGAAACCACGATCCAGCAGCCTGCGCGTCAGCTGCCGGCAGTGCTGAACCTGCGCGGCTTCCTGAAACCGGAAATTGATGCCGGTCTGGTGGCCGTTAAGGATGAGGCGGATCGCAGCGTGGTGATCCTGAAAGGGGACGGACTCTTTGCCTCGGCCTCAACGGTGGTGCGCGATCGCTATGAGCCGGTCATCGACCGCATCGCCCAGGCGATGAATAACGTCAGCGGCAAAATTCTGGTGGTGGGGTACAGCGACAACGTGCCGATCCGCAGCGCACGCTTCGCCTCCAACTATGAACTCTCGCTTGAGCGCGCCCGTTCGGTGCAAAAACAGCTCCAGGGTAGCCTCTCGCAGCCTGAGCGCGTCAAAGCCGAAGGGCGGGGTGAGATCAACCCGGTAGCGCCTAACACCACGCCTGAAAATCGCGCCCGTAACCGCCGCGTGGAAATTACGCTGCTGGTATCGCCTGACAATACCCAGGCCGAGCTGAACGGATTGCCGCAAGGAAACTAAGGATGCTGACTACTCTACTTTCTATACTGACCAATCGCATTCTGTGGAGCTTCCTGGGCGTAACGGCGCTCGCGGCGGTCATCTGGATGATTGGCCCGCTGTTGTCCATCGTAGATACCCGCCCGCTTGAATCAGAGCAGAACCGCGTCATCAGCATTGCGGTGGTCTACCTGATTTGGGCCCAGAGCCATATTCTGCCACGGCTGTATAACGCCTGGCTGAACCGTAAGCTGATGGACAAGCTCAACGAAAATACCACCAGCCCGGAGGCGGCCGATCCGCAGAAACGTCTGAACAGCGAGGAGCAGATCCTTGCCGGGCGTTTCGATGAAGCCGCCCAGATGCTGAAAAAAGCCCACTTCAGCAAAGCGGGACATGGCGCACAGTGGACGCAGCGCTTCAGCACGCAATACCTCTATCAGCTGCCGTGGTACGTCATTATTGGCGCGCCAGGTTCCGGTAAAACCACCGCGCTGGCCAACTCCGGGCTGCAATTCCCGCTGGCGGATCGCTTCGGTAAAACCGCGCTGCGCGGCATTGGCGGCACGCGCAACTGTGACTGGTGGTTTACCAACGAGGCGGTTCTGCTGGATACCGCGGGGCGCTATACCACTCAGGAGAGTGAGCAGGTTCAGGACGCCGGGGAGTGGCTGGAATTTATCAACCTGCTGCGTAAATACCGCCGTCGCCAGCCCATCAACGGCGTGATTATTACTATCAGTATTTCCGACCTGCTTTCGCAGTCCGCTGAGGCCTCCCGACAGCAGGCGGTCAACCTGCGCCAGCGTCTCTCCGAGCTGCATGAACAGCTGGGTATTCGCTTCCCGGTTTATGTGATGGTGACCAAAGCGGACCTGCTTAAAGGCTTCCGCGCCTGGTTTGCGGATTACGACAAAGCCCAGCGCGACCAGATCTGGGGCTTTACGCTGCCGTGGGAGCAGACCAAACACGCCGATTACGATCTTATGGGCAACTTCCAGCAGGAATTTTCCCTGCTGCAACAGCGTCTGGATGCGGGCCTTCCGGAAACCATGCTCAAAGAGCATGACGCCAAAACCCGTGCGGAAGCCTATCTCTTCCCGCAGGAGTTCGCCGCGCTGCGTCCGCTGCTGGCAGACTACCTGAGCACGGTCTTTGCCCGCTCAAACTTCGAAACCGAATTTTCGCCGCGCGGCATCTACTTCGCCAGCGGCACCCAGGAAGGGATGCCGTTTGACCGGGTGATGGGCGAGCTGAACCGCGCGCTCTCCTTACCTGAAGGGGAGGAAAGCACGCGCTGGGATTCGGTGAGCAAAGAGGCGCCGATACCGGGCGCGAAGGGTCAAAGCTTCTTCATTAAGAACCTGCTGCAAAACGTGATTTTCCAGGAAGCGGGTATCGCCGGGGAAAACCGCTGGTGGGAGCTTCGCAACCGCGCCGTGATGTGGTCCGGCTACGCGGCGCTGCTGGCTCTGCTGGTGATCCTGGGTGGCCTGTGGCTGACCAGCTACGCTAAAAATAAAGCCTATCTGGAAGAAGTGGACGCAAAAGTGCCGATGCTGGAGCAGCAGAGCAAGGCGCTGCAAAACCAGCCCCAGCGCGATCTGTTTGCGCTTCTGCCGCTGCTTAACAGCCTGGTGGATCTGCCGAAAAGCGATGCCTTCGACGTTAACGACCCGCCGGTTTCCCGCCGCATGGGGCTTTATCGCGGGGATGACGTCAGCGATGCCTCGCAGTCTCTGTATCAGAAGGCGCTGGATCAGATGCTGCTGCCTGCCGTGGCGATGCACATTACCACCTGGCTGCGCAACGACAACGGCAGCGACGTGGAATACAGCTATGAGGCGCTGAAAGCCTATCAGATGCTCTACCAGCCGAAGCACTATGACGGCAAATTCCTGCACTCGTGGGTGATGCTCAACCTGCAACGCAACCTGCCGCAGAACGTGACGCAGGCGCAGCTTCAGGAGCTGGAATGGCACCTGACCCAGCTGCTGGAGCCAAAAATTCAGGCTTCACCGTATGCGCAGGATGAGGATCTGGTGGCCCGTGAAAGGGCGCTCATCAACCAGCAGCCGCTCTCCACCCGCGTATATGGCCGCCTGAAACGTCTGCTGGAGCATGATGAGAACCTGAAGCCGGTTTCGCTTTCAGATCTCGGCGGCCCGCAGAGCGAGCTGGTGTTTTCCCGTAAGAGCGGCAAGCCGGTGAGTGAGGGCGTGCCGGGGCTCTATACGCCGGACGGCTACTGGAAGAGTTTTAACGACCAGATCGACAGCGTGACCACCGCCCTGCACGAAGATGATGCCTGGGTGCTGGGAGCAGCCACCGCCCAGGAAGATAAACAGCAGATCGATAACGCCGTGCGCCAGCTCTACATGCGCGACTTTATCGTCAACTGGGATCGCTTTCTCGCGGACATACAGCTCAACAACAGCGCCGATCTTTCCCAGCGCATCAACACCGCGCGCCTGCTTTCAGGCACCAACTCGCCGCTGCGCCGTCTGGTACTTAACCTGAGCAAGGTGCTGACCCTGTCGCGCACTGCGCCTGCCCCGGAAGATGCGCAGAAAGCGGAAGACCAAAGCAACCGCGCCACCCGTACGCTGGAAGCGCTGTTCAGCAACGGTGACAATGCCCCGACGCAGGGCGCGGTTGTGACGCAGGCGCCTGAGCAACTGGTGACCGACCACTATGCGCCGATGATTGAGCTGGCGCAGCCGCTGGAGAAGGGCGGTAAGACCATCGTCTTTGATGATTTTCTCAAGCAGGTTGACGAGCTTTATCGCTACCTGACAGCCGTTCAGGATGCAGCAAACAGCGGTATGCCCGCGCCGGGCGGCGATGCCATCAGCCGCCTGCAAGCCAGCGCGGGCCGTCTGCCGGGCGGGCTGCAAACCATGTTCAGTAATATGGCCGTGGGCGCCAGCAGCGATACCCAGCGTCGCGATCTGGAGAACGTGCGTAAGCGCATCAACGTGGAAGTGGGCGGGTTCTGCCGTCAGGCGATTGCCGGGCGTTACCCGCTGGTGCGCAGCGCCAGCACCGAGGTGACGCCGGACGATCTTGCCCGCATGTTCGCGCCGGGCACCGGGCTGATGGACACCTTCTTTCGCGACAACCTGACCAACAAGGTGGACACCACCCAGGCGAACTGGCGCTTTATGCCGGGCATTGACGGTAAAACGCTGCCGGGCAGTGAAGGGCTGCTGCGTCCGTTCCAGCAGGCGCAGTCTGTCCGCGATGCCTTTTTCGCCAACGGCGCGACCACGCCATCCTTTAAGGTGACGGTGCGCACCGTGCGGATGGACAACACCATTCTGAACCTGACGCTGGACGTGGACGGCCAACTGCTGCGCTACAGCCACGGTCCGCAGGCGGTGCAGATCATGACCTGGCCGGGGCCGGGCGGGACGAACCAGGTGCGTATGCAGCTCGGTCTGGCCAATGGCAGCACCGCAACGCTGGTGACCAACGGTTCCTGGGCGCTCAACCGCTTTTTCGACAAGGCGCGCACCAGCCCTGGCGCGGGTAGCCTGAGCCGTCAGGCCACGTTCAACGTCGACGGACATCAGGTCACGCTGGAGTTTGCCCCGAACAGCATCCGCAATCCGTTCCAGCTTCCCCGTTTCTCATGCCCATAACCGCAAGGACAGCCGTATGACGAATACCCCTGCGATGAACCGATATAGCTGGTATGGCAAATTACCCAGCGCCGGAGATTTTTTGCAGCGTCGCTTTCCGGATACCCTGCAACGCCAGTGGTCGCACTGGTTCCAGGTCGGCCTGCTGGCCTGGCAACAGGAAGAGCAGCGCAGCGGCGAGCGCCCGTTTTCTAAAGCCCCGGTGTGGAACTTTGTCGTCCCGCCGATGCTCGGTAGCCAGA
The DNA here is from genome assembly GCF_049238005.1 of Enterobacter cloacae complex sp. IR5459. Lineage (NCBI taxonomy): Bacteria > Pseudomonadati > Pseudomonadota > Gammaproteobacteria > Enterobacterales > Enterobacteriaceae > Enterobacter > Enterobacter cloacae complex sp. IR5459. The sequence goes on along the minus strand of NZ_JBMKIG010000005.1, from coordinate 251,076 downwards.
TGATTCAGATGGGCTGCCTGCTGCCGGGCCGTGACAGCGTAGGCCGCCACTATCCGGTATGCCTGCAACTGAGTTTCACTCCCGCCGAGTGGTCATCCCGCCTGCTCGGGCAGGCTGAGAGCTGGTACCAGCAGCTTGGTCGTCTGGGGCTGCACGCGGTGCGTAACAGCTATTCTGCCTCCCAGCTGGATGAAATGCTGATGACCATCCCGGCGCCCCAGCCGGTTGAGCCGCAAAAGCGCTCCGACATTCTCGACGTGATTGGCTATGACGACGAGGGTCAGAGCACGCTGGGCTGGCCGCAGGCGGCGGAGTGTTTTGATCCGCTGCGCCAGACCAGCTACTGGTGGACAAACCGCTGCGACGGCTATCCGCTGTACACCCACGTCCACAGCGGAAACTTCACCGGGCAGCTCTTTACGCTGCTGTTCGATCCGGCAGGCGGCGCCCGTCCGGGCCGCCACGGTCTTTACCCGCCTATGTTTGAATAAGCAGGGATCTTATGAATATCGATGAATTTCTCGCGCCGATAAGCCCCGACAACCCCTGCGGTGAAAACCTGGAGTACGACGCTGATTTCCAGGCCATGGGGCAGGCCAGTCAGGGCAAAGCCGAGCAGCAGTTTGGCGACACCATCATTCCGGCAGAGCCTGCCGACTGGAACACGGTGGAAAAACTCGCCACCAGCCTACTGGGACGCACCAAAGATCTTCGCGTCATGCTGGCGTTAACCCATGCCTGGACACGTCGTCGCGGGCTGGCAGGTTACGCCGACGGGCTACTGCTGGTGCAGGAAGCCCTGTCCCGTTACTGGGAGCAACTTTACCCGCTGCTGGAAGAGTATGGCGAAACCGATCCGTTCTACCGCATCAACGCCCTCGCCGGGCTGAGTGATAAATCTGACCTGACGGTCGCGGTGCGTAACGCCTCACTGCTCCGCTCAAACGGCGATGAGATCTCGCTCCGTGACGCCCAGGCGCTGCTTGACGGCAGTAAAACCGAGTGTCCGGATTATCCGGGCGGGCGTCCACGACTGATCGATGAGCTGGCCCGGGGCGATCAGCCCGGCACCGAAGCGGTAATCGTGATCAACGAACGCCTGCTGTCCATCCGCGAGCTGCTTACCGGGCATCTCGGTGAAAGCGGCGTACCTGAGATGGAACAGCTGCTGAAAACCGTCGGGCTGGTCGCCAGCGCGTGTCAGGTGACCGACATCAGTAAGCTGCTGCCGAACCGTGACGCGCAGGCTGAACAGCACGCTGAGCCGCAGCCTGCGGCAGCGCAGCCCGTTCAGCCGGTCACCGACTGGCGCAGCCTGCAGGTGACCAGCCGCGCCGACGCGCAGCTAATGCTGGAAAAAGCGAAACAGTACTTTGCGCAGTACGAACCCAGCCACCCCGCACCGCTGATGATTGAACGGGTGCAGCGGCTGTCTGAACTCAACTTTATGGACATTATTCGCGACCTGGCGCCAGACGGCGTTAACCAACTGGAAAACATCTTTGGACGCCGCGAATGACGCGTCCTGGCATTATGACGACAGGCATGGAGTCTGCCGTTTCACCTTCACCGCGCATCTTTGATGGAGAACATCATGGCAATGAGTAACAGTGGACAGAAATTCATCGCACGCAACCGTGCTCCCCGCGTGCAGATCGAATACGACGTAGAGATCTACGGTGCAGAACGCAAAATTCAGCTGCCGTTTGTGATGGGCGTTATGGCCGATCTGGTTGGCAAGCCGGTGGAAAACCTGCCAGCCGTCGACGAGCGTAAATTCCTGGAAATCGACATCGACAACTTCGACGAACGCATGAAGGCGCTGAAGCCGCGCGTGGCGTTCCAGGTAGATAACACCCTGACCGGCGAAGGTAAGCTCAACGTCGATCTGACCTTTGACAGCATGGACGACTTCCTGCCGGACGCGGTGGCCCGTAAAGTAGAGCCGCTGAACAAGCTGCTGGAAGCCCGCACCCAGCTCTCTAACCTGCTGACCTACATGGACGGCAAAAACGGCGCGGAAGAGCTGATTGCAAAAATCCTTCAGGATCCGACGCTGCTCAAATCCCTGAGCCAGATGCCAAAAAATGACGAAAGTGCGAAAGGTAGCGAGGAATAATCGATGAGCAACCAGACTCAACAACACGATCAGCAGGCGGGCCAGGCGTTCAGCCAGGACGAGTTCAGCGCGCTGCTGAATAAAGAGTTCCGCCCGAAAACCGATCAGGCGCGCTCTGCCGTAGAAAGCGCGGTTAAAACCCTGGCGCAGCAGGCGCTGGAAAACACCGTGACCTTCTCAAACGATACCTACCGCACCATTCAGAACCTGATTGCCGGTATTGACGAGCAGCTTTCGCAGCAGGTGAACCAGATCATTCACCACGAGGAGTTCCAGAAGCTGGAAAGCGCCTGGCGCGGCCTGAGCTACCTGGTGAACAATACCGAAACCGACGAGATGCTGAAGATCCGCTTTATGAGCATCTCCAAGCAGGAGCTGGGCCGCACCCTGAAGCGCTACAAGGGCGTGGGCTGGGACCAGAGCCCGATCTTCAAAAAAATCTACGAGCAGGAGTACGGCCAATTCGGTGGCGAGCCGTTTGGCTGCATTGTGGGCGACTACTACTTCGACCACAGCCCGCAGGACGTTGAGCTGCTGGGCGAGATGGCGCGCATTGGCTCCGCGGCCCACTGTCCGTTCATCACCGGTACCGCACCGGGCGTGATGCAGATGGAGTCCTGGCAGGAACTGGCTAACCCGCGCGATCTGACCAAAATCTTCCAGAACACCGAATACGCCGCCTGGCGTTCACTGCGTGAATCGGAAGATGCCCGCTATCTGGGCCTGGTGATGCCGCGCTTCCTGTCGCGCCTGCCGTACGGCATTCGCACCAACCCGGTCGACAGCTTTGATTTTGAAGAGCAGACCGACGGCGCGAACCACAACAGCTACTCCTGGGCGAACGCGGCCTATGCGATGGCGGCCAACATCAACCGCTCCTTTAAAGAGTACGGCTGGTGCACCTCGATTCGCGGCGTCGAATCCGGCGGGGCGGTGGAAAACCTGCCGTGCCACACCTTCCCGAGCGATGACGGCGGCGTGGACATGAAGTGCCCGACCGAGATCGCCATCAGCGATCGCCGTGAAGCGGAACTGGCGAAAAACGGCTTTATGCCGCTGGTTCACCGCAAAAACTCCGACTTCGCCGCCTTCATCGGCGCGCAGTCCCTGCAAAAACCGGCCGAGTACCACGACCCGGATGCCACCGCTAACGCGCGCCTGGCCTCCCGTCTGCCTTACCTGTTCGCCTGCTGTCGTTTTGCTCACTACCTGAAGTGCATCGTGCGCGACAAAATCGGCTCCTTCCGCGAGCGCGAAGAGATGGAACGCTGGCTGAACGACTGGGTGATGAACTACGTCGACGGTGACCCGGCGAACTCCTCCCAGGAAACCAAGTCCCGTAAACCGCTGGCGGCGGCGGAAGTGCAGGTGCAAGAAATCGAAGACAACCCGGGCTACTACGCCGCGAAGTTCTTCCTGCGTCCGCACTACCAGCTGGAAGGTCTGACCGTTTCCCTGCGTCTGGTATCTAAACTGCCGTCGCTGAAGACGAAGGACGCGTAAGAGCGTCAGACTGCTGACTACGTGCGTTTTGTGAGTTTCGCCCGGCGGCGCTACGCTTGCACGGGCCTACAATCAAACGTGCAATCAATTGATATCGTTGCTCAATGTAGGCCGGGTAAGCACAGCGCCACCCGGCAAGAAAGACGGCTAAATTGCTAATGCTGTCCTTAACTGGTTCCACAATAAAGCACAGTAATAAAGACTTCACATTCATTCCGTTATTTCGGGGGAATGTAAGACTGTCAAATGACACGGGTCGTTTGATATGAGGCAGAGGTAAAATATGGACGGTTTTATTCAGCCCCATGCTTTCCTGTTTGCCATATAAGGGCTTTTTCGAAAGCAATATTGTTCATCCACGAAGAGTAGATATTATGGCTATTGATATGTTTCTGAAGGTCGAGGGTGTTACGGGCGAATCTAAAGATTCTAACCACACCGGCTGGACTGATATTACCTCCTTCTCCTGGGGCGCGTCCCAGCCAGGTAATATGAGCGTTGGCGGTGGCGGGGGTGCCGGTAAAGTTAACTTTAACGACCTGCACGTTAACGCTCTGATCGACAAATCCACTACAGCAATCCTGAAACACTGCGCAAGCGGTAAACACCTGACCAAAGTTGAACTGTCCGTCTGCAAAGCGGGTGGTCAGCAGGTTGAATACACCCGCATCACCCTGGAAGACGTTCTCGTGACTTCCGTTCAGTACACGGGTGCAGACAACGGCGATACCGTTGGCGTGACCTATGCATTCCAGGCTGCGAAAGTGAAACAGCAGTACTGGGAGCAGACCACTGCCGGTGGTAAAGGTGCTGAAAGCAGCGCTGGCTGGAACATCAAAGAAAACAAAGAAGCGTAACAGGAGTGGGCCCGAAAGGGCTCACTTTATCCTGTACTTTCTAAAAGGGAAAATATTTATGCGTCCTGCTTTTGGTGCCGCCTGGAACAGATTTAGAGAAGTTAATGTCAATGTCGAAACGGTGGGCAAATTATTGGGTGGAAAAGTCCAGCACAATATTGAAGCCGGAATTTTCCAAAATGCATGCCCCATTCGTATGAGCTACGTTTTAAATTATTGTGGCGTTCCAATTCCCTCCAACAGCAGATATGCGACGGTTACGGGGAGTGATAAAAAACGTTACATGTATCGCGTAAAGGATATGATTGCTTTTCTGCCAACTGTACTGGGTAATGCAGATATGACGGTGACGTCTCCAACACCAAGCCAATTTGCAGGTAAACAAGGTATTATTATCTTTAGCGGTCACGGCTGGAGCGATGCCACTGGACATGTCACGCTCTGGAATGGGAATATTTGCTCCGATGATTGCCATTTCTTGGGTTCTCCCGGTAATGGTTCGTTTATTCCTGGCAGCGCTACGCTCTGGAGCCTGAAATGAGACGTTTACTCGCTTTCGTACTCGCGTTAAATACCTCATATACCATCGCCCATACTCTCCCGGACGTTAACACCTTTTCTCAACAACAGATTTTTGAAAACTGGGTGCAGAATCGCTGTATCGGCAAGATTGCGGACAGTGCGACGCTGAAAAATGATGCAAAGGCAAGCGCCGCAGCATGGCTGGAAGTCAGTAACCTGCCTGCCGAGAATTTCGAAAAAGCCGACGAGGTTATTAACTCCTTACTGAAACAAAAGCTAGGTGGTACGGCACCGGCAAACTATGAGGTATTAAAGTGCAGCTTAATATCCCATAGCGATGCGATTCGCCAACTCAATGTCCAAAAATAAACTTTCTGCAAAAGCTACACATTAAAAATACAAGGAGTTTACATGGCAAGTCCGTCAAACGTTGCTCCAGGTTACTGTGTCGTTCAGCAACCCGGCACTCTGGATTTTCAGGCAAGACAGCTATTTGGCACTGCGCGCAATGAAAAATCCGAGTATTTTATGCAATTGAATAAAGACACTGCGTGGCTCAAACCCGGACAAATATTAATTGTTGCTGACCCGCTTGGCGATAATCAAACTCAACAGATCAATAGCTTAGCCATTGCAAAAAAGAAGGTGACCAACGCGCTTGCGACTTTGGATGGAGCCACCGCTGAGTTTTTGAAAAATAATTATGATAATATAAAAGCCATAACAGGCTGGGGCGATACAATCGTCGGGGGCGTGAGCGGTACAGGTGAGTCATATTTTAAGCAAATTGAAAATATTTTAATTAAAATTGAAGCCACCTATCAAAATCAGTACAGGACACAAGGTGCGCTTTTTGGCCAACAATTTTATGCTGAGCGCAATGCGCTTTTCGCGCAATTGAAACCCTTGTTAAATAAAATAACTAAAAAACAGCTTAAGTTTAAAGATTATGCGGATCTTAAGAGAGCATTAGGACTGTCCACGAAATCAATAGTCCATGAATGGAGTACAGTTGGTATTGGTGCAATCCCTGGCTACTCAACATATATTGACAGAGCAGCCAGAATATCCTCTTACCTGAAAGCAGGTGGATGGGTTGCTTTAGGTTTTTCTTTTATGAATACGTCTAACGAAGTTTATCATGCCTGCACTACTGGAAGAGAACATGAGTGCAGCAGAGTTGCAGTGACAGAATATAGCAAATTTGGAGGCGGTGTCGCTGGTGCTGCATTAGGCTCCTCCCTTGCGGCTCCTGTTTGTCTTGCATTAGGTGTGCCCACAGCGGGGACAGGTACACTCATCTGTGGTTTAGTGGTTGGTGCAGTCGGGGCAGCGGGCGGAACACAAATCGGTGGGTTTGCAGGAGAACAGCTAAACAATTTAATTTTTAGCGGAGAATAAAGTGATTTTTAATAATATTTACTCTGCTGTTATTATCTGTCTCTTTATTGCTTTTATAGGCATAGTTATTTCATTTTATATAGACTATCGGAAAAATTATCGACAGGTTAATCAAATATATGCGATATTAACAAATCAACAGTTGCTCAAAAAAGAAGATTATCAAACCTGGCAAAATCTTGGGTTCTGGGGATTTGGTTTCCTCACCACAATTTTATCACGGGTCTTACAGGGTAAGCGTGTGAGATTAACTGAGTGTCGTTGGCTTGAGCCACAGTCGTGCAATAAAATTTTTTCTGATTTTGATTTGTCATGGGTTAAGTCGTATAGAAGAAAAATATTTATTGCCACTGTTATATTTTTACTGCTGTTAATTCTTTCGAGCATTAATAGTGTCTAATTTTATGTTGAAAATTTTAACGATGCCTTTCTGAATTAACCCCCAAACCCCGCCGTTTTCACCCCCGAGAGCGGCAGCGTTTGAGCGCTAATCATACCAGCAGGAATACGCCATGCGATTCACGATTATTTCTACGAAACCCGGTCATCAGCCGCCGCAAAGCAGCTGTGATTTTTATGCCCCGGGCGGCACCATTGGGCGCGGTACGGATAACAATCTGGTGCTGCCGGACAATGACCGCACTATCTCGCGTTTGCAGGCCATCGTTCACGTCGACGCCAGTGGCGAATGCCGCGTCACGAACCGCGGCAGCGTTACCCGCGTGGTACTGAATGATATCCCGCTGGAGCGTGGGCGTCAGGTTGAGCTTCAGGACGGGGATATTCTCGGTATTGATGATTATCGCATTGAAGTCAGCGAACTCATTCATGACACCCAGCCCGTAAGCCGCATGGCGGCCAGCATGCAGCAGGCGCGCCCAGCGGCGACACCTGCTCCGGCGCCACAACCGAAACCGGCCAGCGCCGCGCCTCGCGGAAAAGCTGAACCTACGGCCGTGCCGTCGGAAATCTGGGACAGCCTGATGCAGGAGTTTTCCATCTCCGACAGCATCTCCAGCAACCGGGCAAAACCACAGCCCGCGGCATCCCACGATCCGTTCTCTCAGCCTGCGGCCCCGGAGCGGAATGCCGAAGATCCGCTGGCAATGTTTAACGACGCCGAACCGTCGCTTGAACGTAAAAACGTTGACCCGGACACGCTGTTCAGCGATGAAGCGTTGTTTAAAAAAGAGAGCATCTTGGACGATGTCACCCCTTCAACGCTGGTACAGCCGGACGAAAGCAAACCTGCCCAGCCAAAGGAAGAGGCGTCGGACGAACTTGATCCGTTAGCCCTGTTTGGCGGGTCGGCGAGCGCACCTGCCGCGCGTCACGATGACCCCCTCGGCCTGATGGGTGGCGCGCCGTTAACCCATCCGGATGAAATCGTGGCCGATAAGCCGGAGCCAAAGCCTGAACCGCAAGCCGCACAGGAAGAGGATGCGCTGGCCAGCTCACCGCTGTTCGATCCGGAACCGACTGAACCACAGGATGCGCCGCGCGCGGAAGAAGAGCCCGCGCGTCCCGATTACGCTGGCTTCACCATGCCAACGCCGCAGGCCGTGGCGCGCAGCAACGCGCAGGCGCCTAAAGGCCGCCTGCGTATCGACCCGGTTAAAAACGCTGCTTCGCCTGCTGCCTCCGCGCAGACCGGCGAGCGGGGCGAGGTGCTTCAGGGCGAACTGCTGGAGGCGCTGCTGGAGGGCATGGGCCTGAGCGAAATGCAGCCGGTACCGCAGTTTGACCGGGAAAATATGCGTCAGCTGGGGCAGATCCTGGGCATGTTCTCGCAGGGGACCGTGGCGCTGCTCTCCTCGCGCTCCATCCTCAAGCGTGGGGTGAAAGCCGATATGACCATGGTGCTCGACGATGCGAACAACCCGTTCAAACTGTTGCCGACCGGGAAAACGGTGCTGATCCAGATGTTCGGCACGCCGATGCCGGGCTTTATGCCGCCGACCAAATCGGTGCGTGATGCGCTAATCGATCTCCAGGCGCACCAGCTGGGGATGATCTCCGGTATCCGCGCCATTATCGCCGCCATGCTGCAATCCTTTAATCCGGAACAGCTGGAAGAGCAGGCGAAGCAGAACGGGATGACGTCACGCCTGGCGCTGCCGGGCAGCCGTAAAGCCGCGCTGTGGGATTATTTCGTTCGCAGCTATGGCGAGACGGCGGGCGAGATCGAGGACGACTTCCATACCCTGTTTGGCGAAGCCTTCCTCCATGCCTATGACATGGAGGTCAATCAGTACAAAGACTCACAAAGCGGATCGGAAGAAAAATGAATATCGCAACGGCTTCTCTCTCCCGCCAGGGGACGCGCGCCAGCAACCAGGATCAGACGGGAGAAACCATCGGGGAACGTTCAGCCTGCTTTGTCGTCTGTGACGGCATCGCGGGCCTGCCGGGCGGCGAGGTGGCCGCTGAGCTGGCCCGCAACAGCATTATTTCCCGCTTTGACGGCGACAAGCACCTTAATGCGCAGCATATTCGTGACTACGTCCAAACGGCGAACCGCACCATCCTCAGCGAACAACAGGCCGTGCAGGACTATCGCCGGATGGGCACCACGCTAGTCAGCCTGTTTATCGACAGGGATTACCGTCTGGCTTACTGGGCGCACGCCGGAGACAGCCGCCTGTACCTGTTTCGCCGCGGCTGGCTGTGGCATGTCACCACCGATCACAGCCTCGTCCAGCAGATGAAAGATGCCGGGCATCAGACCGACGATCTCAACAGCAACCTGCTGTATCTGGCGCTGGGTATTGAGAATGGCGGACCGGAAGCGAGCTACAGCGATGTCGTGCAGGTCGAGGACGGTGATGCCTTCCTGCTCTGCACCGACGGTTTCTGGCACGGCGTCAGCGAAGAGCAGATGAAGCAGTCGCTGCACATGGTCAATACGCCACAGGAGTGGCTGACCTTAATGAACCAAATCATTCAAAAGAATGCCGAACAGGAGGGCAATGCTCAGGATAACTATACCGCCGTGGCGGTGTGGATGGGCAACCCTCAGGACACCACTTTGCTGCATACGCTCTCTGACGCAGCACAATTTCTTCCCTGCGGAACTGATTAGACACACAAGGATTGATATGAAACTTTGGCTATCGGGTTTGGCTCTTCTGACGGTGGCGACCACCGCACAGGCTGAAAACTTCCGCATCGTGCAGTCTCCTGCGCAGAAGCTGGATATCTGGATCGACAACATTAAAGACAATACGCCGCAAAGCTGGTGTAAGGCGGACGTGGCGCTGCGTATCGTGGCGAACGGCAAGAAAGAGGTTTCGGTGCTGGAAAACTTCGTGCCGCGCCTTGGCTCGCTGCTGGAGCACCAGTGCAGCAAGCTGAATACCCTGAACTGGACGCTTAACGATCCGGAAGGCACGACGCTTGCCCGGGGCACAGCGGCTAAAGCGCAGGACTGGGCGCTGGTGGTGAAACAGCAGGAAACGGCGGCGGCAACGACCACCACCTCAGGCGCGCTGCTGCCGCCTGACCAGAATCCGGAGACGCACACCGTGGCGGCAGATCGTACGCCATGGCAGGAGTTCACCCTTCAGGACGGTTGCCACCTGCGCACCTTCTGGGAGGGCGGTTCCTCCGCGCCGGCGCTGTTTATTCCGGATTCCGACACCACCCGCTGCGGCAACGGTAGCTGGCTCAGCGGCCACACCGTGGTGACGCAAAATCGTAACGGGACGCAGAAAGCGATTCCGGTCACCTACATTCACGGCTTCCCGGTGATGGGACTGAACAACGCGGTCGATCCTGAAAAGGCGCTGATCACCTCCGTTAACAAAGAGCGCATGGTCTTCAGCACCCCGAACAGCGACCAGAGCTGGATGATCCTGCCGTACGACAGCACTCTGAACGGCTGGAAGAGCAACGGCACGGTGGCGGTGGAAATCACCCGTGAGATCGCCAGCGACGACGCCAGACTCCAGGCGCGTATCGCAGAGATGAAGAAGATCTGGAGCGCATGGGTTGCACCGGGCGCGGAGCTGAACGTTGTTCTGATTGACACGCTGCGTCCGCAGCTGCGCGATCCGGCAGTGGGCACCTGGCGCGCGACGAATTAAGGAGGGGCTATGAATACGCTTTATCAACGTCTGGCGGGTGAGTCGATTAGCGACGCGCTGCTTCGCCTGGAAGCCGAAATCAAAGCTCGTCCGGCGGATGCCGATCTGCGCGCCGCGTTTGTGCAGTTTCTGATCCTCAGCGGCAACTGGGCGCGCGCCCTGACCCAGCTGAAGAGCTGGCTGGCGCTGATGCCGCAGGCAAAACCAACCGTAACGCTGCTGGAGCAGGCCATTCAGGGTGAACAGCAGCGGGCGCGCGTATTCGCGGGAGAGGCGCGACCGGCAATGCCCGAGGCGCAGTGGCCGTGGCTGTCGAGGTTAGCCCAGGCGCTGACCGAACGCGCCGGGCAAGCGCAAACGCTGCGCCTGGAGGCACTCGAACAGGCCCCGGCAAGCCGCGGGCAGGTCACGCTGGAGAATGAAGAGAGCCACACCTTTGAATGGCTGATGGACGGCGATGCCCGTCTGGGGCCGGTGTGTGAAACCCTGGTCAATGGCCGCTATTTCTGGGTGCCGTTCTGCGCCATCGATGCGATCCGTTTTCAGGCTCCGGCCAGCGTGACCGATCTGGTGTGGCGTCATGCGCTGGTCCGCCTCACGGACGGCACCGAGCAGGTGTGTCAGATCCCGGCGCGTTATCCGTTTGCTGACGGCGCTTCCGATAGCGTTAGACTGGGGCGCACCACCGAGTGGCTCCCGCTCGACGACGACGGTGTCCTGTATGAAGGCATGGGGCAGAAAGCCTGGCTGAGCGAGCAAAGCGAAAGCCCGCTGCTTACCCTGAGCCTGGTGACATTTACCTCGGATGGTGCGGATGAGTAATACCGCTGGCGAAGGCGATCTGCTGCGCAGCGGCTGGCAGGCCCGCAGCAGGCAGGAGAAAGTGGGGGCGCGCGACAAAATGCAGCCCTCACTGCTGGATCGCCTGACGGATAACGATCCGGAAAAAAAACGCGAGTCCGCCAACAGCAATCTGATTACCCACGCCGCGCTGCGTCGTAACGTCCTGCGGGATTTACAGTGGTTGTTTAATACCATCAACCACGATGCCTCCAGCGATCTGAGCGGGCTGACGCAGGTGAGCCGTTCCGTCGTTAACTTCGGCGTCGCGCCGCTGGCGGGGAAAAGAATGTCTGATATCGAATGGCACGACATTCAGCGCAAGCTCACCGAAGCGATTATTAACTTTGAACCGCGGATCCTGCCCCAGGGGCTTCAGGTTCGCTGCGTGTCCGATACCTCCTCGTTAGATCTGCACAACGTTCTGTCTATCGAAATCAAAGGCCGCCTGTGGTGCGTGCCGTATCCGCTGGAGTTTCTCTTTCGCACCGACGTCGATCTGGAAAACGGCCATTTTGAACTGAAAGATGCGGGGTAATGATGGAAAGCAAACTGCTCGAATATTACAACCGTGAACTGGCCTATCTGCGCGAGATGGGCGCGGAGTTCGCCGAACGCTACCCGAAAGTGGCGGGGCGGCTCGGCATGCGCGGCATCGAAGTGGCGGACCCGTACATTGAGCGCCTGATGGAAGGTTTCGCCTTCCTGACCTCCCGCGTGCAGATGAAAATGGACGCCGAATTCCCGCGCTTTTCACAGCGTATGCTGGAGATGATTGCGCCAAATTATCTGGCGCCTACGCCGTCGATGGCGATCGCTGAAATTCAGCCCGACAGCAGCCGGGGCGACCTGAGCAAAGGCTTTATTGTGCCGCGCGGCACCATGATGGACAGCCTGGCGCTGAAAAAAACCGGCGTTACGTGCAGCTATACCACGGCGCATGAGGTCAACCTGCTGCCGTTAAAAATTGAGCGGATCGAGCTGGGCGGCGTTCCCGCCGATCTGCCGCTGGCCCAGCTCGGCCTGAGTCAGCGGGGGATCAGCAGCGCCTTACGGGTCCGCATTGCCTGCGATGGCCCGCAGCATCTCGGGCACCTGGATTTTGACCGCCTGGAGTTCTTCTTAAGCGGCCCGGATATCGAGGCGCTGAAGCTGCTGGAGCTGGTGATGGAGCACCACGCGGGCATCGTCTGCCAGACGGTCAGCAAGCAGCCCCAGCGCCAGCTGCTGTCGTCTGACGCCCTGCGTCAGGAAGGCTTTGATGCGGACCAGGCCCTGCTCCCGGACGATCTGCGTAACTTTGACGGCTATCGCCTGTTGCAGGAGTACTTCGCGTTCCCGGCGCGTTTTCGTTTCATCAGCCTGAGCGGGCTGGGCAAGTTGATCCAGCGCTGCGAAGACGAAAAAGCGTTTGATATCTTCATTCTGCTCGACAAGAGCGACGATCAGCTGGAGCGCGTGGTGGATGCCAGCCACCTGGCGCTGCACTGCACGCCGGTGATCAACCTGTTCCCGAAAGTGGCGGCCCGGCAGAAGCTGAGCGAAAGCCAGCATGAATACCACCTGGTGGTGGATAACATCCGCCCGCTGGATTATGAAATTTATGCCGTGAAAAAAATCTATGCCAGCGCGGATGGTCAGCGGGACGACCAGACGTTTCGTCCGTTCTGGAGTACCTGGAGCGGGGACGCGGGCAACTACGGCGCCTATTTTTCCCTGCGCCGTGAGCAGCGCGTTCTCTCCGAACACGCGCTGCGCTATGGCACCCGCACGGGCTATATCGGCTCGGAGGTCTTCGTCTCGCTGGTGGATGCGCAGCACGCGCCGTGGCAGGAAAACCTGCACTATATCTCCGCCGAGGTGCTGTGCACCAGCCGTGACCTGCCGCTGATGCTCCAGCAGGAGCTTGGGCAGTTTATTATGGCCGACTCCATGCCGGTGAAGGCGTTAACCCTGCGTAAAGGCCCGACGCCGCCGCGTCCGGCACTGGCCGAAGGGTTCAGCACCTGGCGGCTCATCAGCCAGCTGCAAATGAACTACCTTAGCCTGATGGACAGCGAAAACGAAGAGGGCGCTGCCGCGCTGCGTCAGCTGTTAGGGCTGTACGCCAACCTCGCCGAGACGCCGGTTGCCCGTCAGGTGGATGGCGTTCGTCACTGCGTGCTGGAGCCGGTGCACCGCCGCGTGCCGGAACCCGGCCCGGTGGTGTTCGCCCGCGGGATCGGCATCACCCTGACGGTGGACGAACGTGCCTTTTCCGGCGCCAGCCCGTGGCTTTTCGGCAGCGTGCTGGAACGCCTTTTTGCCCGCCTGGTCTCCATCAACAGCTTTACGGAGTTCACGCTCAAGAGCCAGCAGCGCGGCGAAATCGGCTACTGGGCGCCTCGTATGGGTAAAAGGGCGCTGGTATGAGTGAAGTTGCCCCTGCAACGCTGCGCGTGCATCGCCTGACGCCGCTGCCCGATGCGTTCTGGCGCGGAGTGCGCGAGACGCCGTGGCGCTACGATCTGTTCCAGCTGTTAAGACGCATTGATGCCCAGGGCGGTGAACGTTACCCGCTGGGGCGCGCGCCGCTGCCGAAATTTGAGCCGCTGCGTATTGGTCAGCAGCCTTCAATGGGCTTTGCGCCGTCAACGGTTGCTGAGGTCCGGCAGCGGGAAGAGAACGGACTGCATGAGGTTTCCATTCTGAGCTTCGGCCTGTTTGGTCCTAACGGCCCACTGCCGGTGCACATGACTGAGTATGCCCGCGAGCGTATTCATCATCATCAGGATCACAGCCTCAGCGCGTTTGCCGACCTCTTTCACCACCGCCTGACGCTGCTGTTCTACCGCGCCTGGGCGGACGCGCAGCCTGCCGTTTCACTGGATCGCGACGACAACAGGCGCTTCGAAGGGTATCTGGCATCGCTGATTGGCATGGGGCAGCCTGCCCAGATGTCGAAAGGCAGCCTGAGCGCGCATGCCCGCTTTACTCACGCCGGGCACCTGACCCGCCACGGGCGGGATCCGGAAGGGCTGGAGAAAATCCTGCGCAACTATTTCAACGTGCCGGTCAGGCTGGTGGCCAACGTCCCGCAGTGGATGCCGCTCTCAACGCGGGAGCAGGCACAGCTGGGTGAGGGGCGTCGCCTGCCGCGCATGGGAGAGTCCGCTTTTCTCGGCATTGCGGTACGCGACGTGCAGCATAAATTCCGGCTCGAGATTGGCCCGTTGAGCGCAGACGACTACAACCGTTTTCTGCCGGGCGAAGGATGGGTCACCGAGCTGCGCGACTGGGTGCGACAGTACGCCGGGGTGGAATTTGAATGGGAAACACGGGTGATCCTGCGCGCCGATGCGGTGCAGGGCGCCACGCTCGGTAGCGCCGGGCGATTAGGGTACAACACCTGGCTCGGCCTTCAGCCTCAGCCTGTTCCGCGTGGCGATCTGGTGTATCGCGCAGAGCGATAATCCTTCCGTATACCGAATCATTGTTAATGGAAACTAACATGTCAGAAATTAGCCGTGCCGTGCTTTTCGGCAAACTGGATACGCTGTTATTTACCTCTCTGGAAAGCGCGACTGCCTTCTGTAAGCTGCGCGGCAACCCGTACGTTGAGCTGGTGCACTGGCTGCATCAGCTGATGCAGCAGCAGGATGGCGATCTGCAACAGGTCATCCGTCACTTCGCCCTTGATGAACAGCAGCTGACGCGCGATATCGTGGCGGCGCTGGATGCCCTGCCGCGTGGCGCGAGTTCCGTGTCTGATCTTTCCGAGCATATCGACAGCGCCGTCGAGCGCGCCTGGGTCTACGGCTCGCTGAAGTTTGGCGTCAGCCGCATCCGCGGCGGCCATTTGCTGATCGGCATACTGAAAACGTGGAATCTGGCTAACGTGCTGAAAAGTATTTCGGCGCAGTTCACACGTCTTAACGTTGAGGTGCTGGTCGAGCAGTTCGACGCCATTTGCGCCAGCAGCAAAGAGAGCCAGCAGGCCGCCGCCGCTGCGGACGCGCCTGCCGGGGCAGTACCGGCTGCGCAGGGCACGCTGGCGCAGTATGGTCAGGATCTGACGGCGCGCGCCCGGGAAGGCAAGATTGACCCGGTGGTGGGGCGCGATGAAGAGATCCGCCAGATGGTCGATATCCTGATGCGTCGTCGCCAGAACAACCCCTTGCTGACCGGGGAAGCCGGCGTCGGGAAAACCGCAGTGGTGGAAGGGCTGGCGCTGCGTATCGCCGACGGCGACGTGCCGGAGCCGCTGCAAAACGTTCAGCTGTGGCTGCTGGATATCGGCATGCTTCAGGCCGGAGCGGGCATGAAAGGGGAATTTGAGGCGCGCCTCCAGGCGCTGATTAACGAGGTGCAGTCCAGCGCCACGCCAATTATTCTGTTTATCGATGAGATCCACACCCTGATTGGCGCAGGCGGACAGCAGGGCACCGGCGATGCCGCTAACCTGCTCAAGCCAGCCCTGGCGCGCGGGCAACTGCGCACCATCGGCGCGACCACCTGGGCGGAATACAAAAAATACATTGAGAAAGATCCTGCGCTGACCCGTCGTTTCCAGACGGTGCAGGTTCACGAGCCGGACGAAGCGAAAGCCATTCTGATGCTGCGCAGCACCGTGTCGCCGCTGGAGACGCACCACCAGGTGTTGCTGCTCGACGAAGCGGTCAGCGCGGCGGTGAAGCTGTCCCACCGCTACATCCCGGCGCGTCAGCTGCCGGACAAAGCCGTCGCGCTGCTCGACACCGCCTGCGCCCGCGTCGCGGTGAGCCAGAGCGCGCCGCCTGCTCAGCTGGAAGACTGTCTGCGTCACCTGGCGGCCCTGGACGTGGAGCTGGAGATTGCTGAACGCGAAGCGCGCGTGGGGGCGGGCGATCCGGCGCGTGTGGCGACCTTAACCGCCGAACGTGACGCATTCGAAACCCAACGCGAAGCTCTGGCCCGTCGCTGGGAAGAAGAGCGCACGCGGGTGCAGGAGATTATCCGTCTGCGTGCCGCGCTGTTTGCGGCGGGAGATGAGGATACGGCTGAACTGCGCGGCCAGCTGGCAGAACAGCAGCAGGCGCTGAAGACCTTACAGGGTGACGAACCGCTGCTGTTTGCCGCGGTGGATGAGAACGTGGTGGCTGCGGTGGTCTCAGACTGGACCGGGATCCCGCTGGGCCGGATGGTGAAAAACGAGATTGACGCGGTGCTGAACCTGGCCGACACGCTGAACCAGCGGGTTATTGGTCAGCGTCACGGTCTGGAACTGATTGCCCGTCGGGTAAAAACCTCGCGGGCGAAGCTTGACGATCCGAACAAACCGGTCGGCGTATTCATGCTCTGCGGGCCATCCGGCGTGGGTAAAACCGAAACCGCGCTGGCGCTGGCAGAGTCGCTTTACGGCGGCGAGCAGAACGTCATTACCATCAACATGAGCGAGTTCCAGGAAGCGCACACCGTTTCGACGTTAAAAGGTGCGCCTCCGGGCTATGTGGGCTATGGTGAAGGCGGCGTCTTAACCGAGGCCGTGCGCCGCCGTCCCTACAGCGTGGTGCTGCTGGATGAAATTGAAAAAGCGCACCCGGACGTGCACGAGATCTTCTTCCAGGTCTTCGACAAGGGCTGGATGGAGGACGGCGAAGGGCGTCACATTGATTTCCGTAACACCATTATTATTCTGACCTCTAACGTCGGCACCGACCTGATCGCAGCCATGTGCGCCGACCCGGAACTGATGCCGGAGCCTGACGCGTTAAGCGGCGCCCTGCGCCAGCCGCTGCTGGAGGTGTTCCCACCGGCGCTGCTGGGCCGTCTGCTGGTGGTGCCGTACTACCCGCTCAGCGACGAGATGCTGGGGCAGATTGTGCGTCTTCAGCTCAGGCGCATTCAGCGTCGTCTGGAAGAGAATCACAACATTATTTCTGAATTTGACGACAGCGTGGTCGAACAGATTGTTCAGCGCTGTACCGAGGTTGAGTCGGGCGGGCGTATGGTGGATGCGATTCTGACCAATACGTTGCTGCCTCAGATGAGCCAGATTTTACTTACCGCCAGCCGCAGCGACCAGCAGTACCGACGTCTGCATGTCACCTGCGAGCAGGGCGAGTTCCACTGTCAGTTTGCCGCGTAATAATCATCAAGAGAACTGTAAAAGATGACGGATAATGATAACAATCGGACTGTCCCAAACGCGCTCCCGGTCGGGTACCGTTTCAATGAGTTTGAGATAAAAGAGGTGATTGGCGGCGGCGGATTCGGCATCGTCTATCGCGCCTGGGATCACCAGCTCGAACGCACTATCGCTATCAAAGAATTTATGCCTTCCTCCCTCGCCGTGCGCGGCGAGGATATGACGCTGGTGCTGCGCAGCGAGCGCTTCGGCAAAGCGTTTTCTGCCGGTCTGAACAGCTTCATCCAGGAAGCCCGCCTGCTGGCGCGCTTTAACCACCCGAACCTGCTGCACGTACTGCGTTTCTGGGTGCAAAACGACACGGCCTATATGGGGACGCTGTTTTACAGCGGTACCACGCTGTCGCGTCTGCGCGAAGAGAAACCGGAGCTGATTAACGAGGCCTGGATCCGCCGCATGCTGCCAATGCTCTTCGGCGCCATCAAAACGATCCACGACGAGGGTTATCTACACCGCGACATCTCGCTGGATAACATTCAGATTCAGGATAACGGCCTGCCGGTGCTGCTCGATTTCGGATCGGCGCGCCGCACCATCGGTAA
This sequence comes from Enterobacter cloacae complex sp. IR5459, assembly GCF_049238005.1. Lineage (NCBI taxonomy): Bacteria > Pseudomonadati > Pseudomonadota > Gammaproteobacteria > Enterobacterales > Enterobacteriaceae > Enterobacter > Enterobacter cloacae complex sp. IR5459. Next base: position 233,041 of record NZ_JBMKIG010000005.1, on the reverse strand, counting down.
TCTCTCGGATGAGACGGAAACCATGCTGCGTCCGGGCTTCGCGCCTATCGAGCAGTATACCGACGACAATGAAAGCGAGCAGGGGCCGTGGACGGATATCTACGCGCTCGGCGCCGTATTGCGCACCCTCATCGTGGGCTCTCCGCCACCGGTCAGCGTGGTGCGCTCGATTCAGGACACCTGCAAACCGCTGGTGGAGCTGATGCCGCAGGGCTATTCCATCCCGCTGCTACAGGCCATCGACAAGGCGCTGGCGCTGCATATGGAAGACCGTCCGCAATCCATTGAGGAGTTCGCGGCGCTGATCGAGATGCCCGTCGCCGGTATCGACGAGGTGCTGACCGCGAAGAAGACCGGCACGATGCTGGTGCCGGTGGAAGAGGAGGCATCTGCTTCCGCGCTGGACTGGCGACGTTACAAGCTTCCGGGGCTGGTGGCCGCGGGTGTGCTGGTTGGGGTGGTTGCCGGTGCGATGCTGTTCGGCGGCGGCAGTCAGGAAACGCCAGAGCAGACGGCGCAAACCCCTGCCGTGAGCCCTCCGGCTGAGACCTCATCCCAATCGGAAACCAGACCGGCAACGGCAGACGTGAGCGAGCCGGTAGCGCCACCTGCTACGGCGCAGCAGAGTGCGCCACCTGCTACGGCGCAGCAGAGTGCGCCGCCTGTCGACGCCAGCCCGGTCGCGCTGGTCTACATCCGCATGCTTGATGGCGAGACGCTGAAGGTGAACGGCGAGTCTAAAGCGCTGCGTCCGGGGAATAACGGTTACGCATCGCTGAAATTGCCTGCGGGCGAGACCCGCATTGAACTGGAAGGCAATGGAAGAACGCGTACCCAGACGCTGGATATTGCGAAGCCAGGCACCTGGCTGGTGAATCCGTAAGCCTGCGGGTAACAGGACGGAGCGAATGTATAACATCAAGTTTGTCTATCTGTTCCACGAGAACGTCTCGCCAGCGCTGTTTGCGAAAATAATCCGCCCGTCCGTTGCCGGACAGTGGATTATGTCGGTTCCCGACCATTCGCTGCGCTCACTCTTCACGCGCTACGATCTGCTGCGCACGATCACCGGTGCGAATCCTTATCAGTCCGGGCGCGATACCCGTACGCTGATCGCGCAGGATTTAGAGATGGGCAGAGTGGTTGCCATTGACGAAAGTTTTCGTGACTGGTCATCAGTAACGGAAATTTTTTATATCAACGCCAAAGGGCAACTCCAGGCTGCCTCGCTGGTCGGCCTGGGCTGGTATCCGGTGAGTACAATTGTTGACCGCTACGAAACTATGGTGAGAACGTACGGATCTCGCCCTGCGCCAACGGTACTGCCAAAACAGGTGGTGAAATCTAAAACGGCACAGGTGCCGGATGAACCTACTCCGGGCAAGGACGGTAAAACCTATGCCGGGCAGCTTCAGAAAATGACCAAAGCAGAACGCTGGCAGGCGCGTAAAGATCTGATCGCGAAGGGGAGCAATAGCCTTTATCCGGATGCCCAGATCGCCGCGAAACGTCTGGCGGCGAATAATATCGCGGTGGAAAAAGCGAAGCTTGCGGAAAATATTTATAAGACCGTGAACCCGCTGGAAACCACACCGGGCGTGCCGGAGGGATGGACGGATATCAGTAATGACGATGCGCTGTTAGGAAAGTTCGGGCTGAACAAATCCATGCTCTTTGACGATGATACGTCCCCCAATTTTCTGGCGCGCGTCTATCAACCGAAGCCGGAAGTGTTTGGTGCAGATATGAACCCCACGCTGGTATTCAGGGGATCGCGCGAGCCTGGCTTCGCCTCTCTGTCTGAGAATGTCTCCTCTCTACTGACCAAAGGGGAACTGGCGCCGGTGGTAAACGGGGCTGACTGGTCGAATAACTTCTCACAGGGCATGAGTATGGCTTCAGATTATTATAAAAAGGCCGTGAGTATCGGTAAGGAGCTGGCAAGGTCAAGCCAGAATATTGATATTGCCGGTCATTCCCTTGGCGGTGGTCTCGCCTCTGCAACCTCTATGGGCAGCGGGAAAGCGGGGTGGACGTTTAACGCCGCCGGCCTCAATGCCGGAACCGTAGAAAAATACGGCGGTAAGATATTAGGCAGTACGGATAATATCCAGGCGTATCGGGTTGAAGGTGAACTGCTGACGAAGATTCAGGAAGTTAACCCCTGGGAAGATCTGAAAACGATGAAAGGGCATGTCCCTTCGTGGATCCTCAAAGAGGAAATCTCTGCGCTGAGCCCTAATGCTGCCGGAATACCCCATGACCTTCCCGGTGGAACCGGAAGTGCGCTGGACCGCCACGGGATTAATCAGGCGATTGATTGCATAGAGCAACAGAAGGATGAGGATATTTCGATAATCGGGAGTCGATTGTGAAAAAAGGGTTGATGGCTTTTGTCGCGTTATGTTTTTTATTCATGATTCAGGGGTGTAAGCAGGATATGGACCTTAATCCACAGGACTACTTCAGCGGTCAGCAGCTTGAACTGGCGAAAGCGATTGAAGAAGGCGATGTCGACGCGGTGAAGACGCTTGCACCAGACAGCGATCTTAATAAACCGGGAAAGCAGGATATGACCCTGCTTTTTTGGGCCATCGGCAACGCGATTAATGATAAAAAGACATCGCCCCATTTAAAGGTGATTACGTTGCTTGTTAAGGCTGGCGCAGATCCGCTCCAGCCTCGACCGCAGGGAAAAAGCAGTCCTGCCGAATTTGCCCTAAAGGGAGACAGTGCGGACTGGATCGACGCGATGCTGGACGGTGGCCTCTCACCCAACGTGAAAGATAAGGTTTTCCACGAACCGATCGTCTTCCAGTCGCTTAAAGCGAAAAATACAGAGACGCTGGAAGCCATGCTCAATCGCGGTGCTGACGTCAACTCAACCAACTCACTGGGTAAAACGCTGGTGTTTGATGCGCTGGATAACCAGGCTTACGATCATGTCTTGTTGCTGCTCGATCGAGGAGCGGATCCGTCAATTAAGGCCAAAAATGGCTGGTCGATGAGCAATGCGCTCGCGGACGCGCTTAATGGACTTGAGCGAGGCAGTGAGCAATACGAGAAATTAAACGAAATAAAAGAGAAGCTCATCCAGAAGGGGGGCGAATGGCCACCCGCGCCGGTTAAGTGATTGCTCAACTGTCATGAGCGCCAGAGATAAGGTTTTCGTTTTCTGGGGATGCATGGATGCCCTGGCCGTTGTCTTATATTGTGCCCAGTCCATGCGGCATGACAAGATCCCTTTTATTTCCGATATACACGCCTTCAGTACGGTTGTGAACGCGCTGTCTGCTGGTGGGTATAGCGCTCTGGTTATTCTTTTCTTTATTCTCGATTTTTTGTTGTTGCTCTCTTTTATTGCCTCAGCATGGTGCTTCTTCGCCCGGAATTTATACGCGAGCAGACTGGCACTCTACCAGGAAATACTGCGTCTGGTTGGGTTTCGCTACTCAGTTTCCCTTTTTCCCCTGGTGTTAAGTTTCACGGGCGTGATGAATGTCTGGCTAAATGGATTTTTATTCATTTTGTCAGAGTTTCTGAAAATCTATTCCCTGTGGATTTATAAATATGTAGGGGAAAGGCCCCCGGTTAAAGAGTAAGACGGCCAATAACCAGAACATTCACGTTTAAAAAGCCTTGCGTTAAAAATATTCTCAGCATAAACCATTACGGAATAAAGATTATGCTCAACCGAATTACCGTTCAGCTCCCGGTTGAGGGGCTGCTTTTCTGGAAACTCTCCGGCCGCGAGGCGATGTCCGAGTCGTTCGCGCTGACGCTGACCCTGCTCGGCACGGATGCGCGCATTGACCGCAGCAGGCTGCTCGGTCAGCCGGTCACGGTGACCATCCCCACGCAGAGCCTGCTTACTCCCCGCTTTATCAACGGCAAGGTGACGCGCGTGGCGGTGAGCGCCGTTGAGCTGACGGGCACCCGCTACGCGGTGTACCAGCTGACGGTGGAGCCGGACCTGTGGCCAATGAAGCGCGACCGCAACCTGCGTATCTTCCAGGGCCAGACGGTGCCGCAGATTGTCAAAACCCTGCTGGGTGAGCATCAGGTCAACGTTGAGGACAAACTCACCGGCAGCTACCGGGTGTGGGACTACTGCGTGCAGTATCAGGAATCGAGCCTGGACTTCATCAGCCGCCTGATGGAGCTGGAGGGGATTGCGTACTACTTCAGCCACGAGGCGGACAAGCATACCCTGGTACTGACCGACGCCGCCACCCAGCACCAGCCGTTCAGCGGCTATGAGGTCATTCCTTACCACCAGACGCCGTCCGGCGGCAGTACGGACGAAGAGGGTATCAGCCAGTGGGCGCTGGAGGACAGCGTGACGCCGGGGATTTACAGCCTCGATGACTATGACTTCCGCAAGCCGAACGCGTGGCTTTTCCAGGCGCAGCAGAACCCGGCGTCACCGAAACCGGGCAGCATCGACGTGTACGACTGGCCGGGTCGCTTTGTGGAGGCAGGGCATGCGGAGTTCTACGCCCGCATTCGTCAGGAGCGCTGGCAGGTGGAGCATCAGCAGATTCAGGCGACGGCCACGGCGGCGGGCATTGCGCCGGGCCACATTTTTACCCTCACCAACGCGCCGTTCTTCAGCGATAACGGCGAGTATCTGGTGACGGCGGCGGGCTACCATTTCGAGGAGAACCGCTACGCGAGCGGTGAGGGGGAGACCATTCACCGCACCGATTTCACCGTTATCCCGGCGTCGGTGTCCTACCGTCCGGCACAGTCCACGGCGTGGCCGCGGACCTACGGCCCGCAGACGGCGAAAGTGGTGGGGCCGCAGGGGGAGAGTATCTGGACGGACAAATACGGTCGCGTGAAGGTGAAGTTCCACTGGGACCGTCTGGCGAAGGGCGATGACACCAGCTCCTGCTGGGTGCGTGTGTCGAGCGCCTGGGCAGGCCAGGGCTACGGCGGGGTGCAGATCCCGCGCGTGGGCGATGAGGTGGTGGTGGACTTTATCAACGGCGACCCGGACCGTCCGATTATTACCGGGCGCGTGTACAACGACGCGAGCATGCCGCCGTGGGCGCTGCCGGCTGCTGCGACGCAGATGGGTTTTATGAGCCGCAGTAAGGATGGCCACAAAGATAATGCCAATGCCCTACGATTCGAGGATAAGGCTGGGCAAGAGCAGATCTGGATTCATGCTGAAAAAAACATGGACACCGAGATCGAGAACTGCGAGACACATGACGTAGGGGTAGACCGTAAAAAAATTATCGGCCGGGATGAGCACGTAACGGTTAAGCGTAACCGGGACGTGAACGTGGGGGCGAATTCAACCAGCAACACGGGTAATCAGCACAAATTCAATGTAGGTAAAAACCAAACCGTATTGACTATGGATAAAGAGGGAAATGCTCTGCTGGAAGCGACAACCTCGATTAAGTTAAAGGTGAATGATAACTACATTCTTATCACGCCATCGACAATTGAAATTATCGTTTCCGAAGGGACACTCAAGGCTGAGAGTATTACTGTGGCATCCTTCAAAGGGACGGAGTTGACGAAGTTAGGCGGCGGAATAAATGCCGAGATGAAAGCTAATGATACTCTTCATCTCAATGGTACAAACCTGACAGATATTAAAGGCGCTGTTGTTAAAATTAACAGCTAATATGTAGAAGGATTTTTGAACATGGGACAGCCTGCCGCCAGAGCGACCATAGATGTCAGCGCACATTCGGGGCCAATACAGTCGGGAAGCCCGGACGTCATCATCGGTGGTTTTCCCGCCGCTCGAAAGGGTGATACGTTATCCTGCTCGACGCACGGCAGCGGTATTATTGTGGGGGGCTCCGGTACTGTCTTCGTTAACGGTATGCCACTTGCACGTCAAGGAGACAAGACGAAGTGTGATGTTAGCGGCTCACCGGCACCTGCCATACCGAAAGCAGCAGCACCTCAATATTGGGGGGGCACGCTGGCGAAAAATGCCGGCGAAGATGGGATGATGCACGGCGAACATTTTGATGCTCGTGTTCTGGGTGCGTACGCCAGCCTCGAAGATAAAAACCTCAACGGTGATTTTGATACCGCTTCAGCTGGTTTTGCGTTGGCGGATATTACAATTGGGAATATGAAAAGTAAGGATCTGCTACGGGCAGAAATGCGTAATAAACTCGCCGTCGCCAATGCGACGGGGTCTCTGTATGGTGGCGGCAACGATATTTATGGCTTGAATGCGAATGCCGCTGCGACAGGTGAGCAATACGGTGGTTCGGTTGCTGCGGGTAAAGAAGGAACGTTGTATGGTGGAGTATCAGGGGATGTAACTATTGGTACAGCAGAAGCTAAAGCCGTATTAGAAGTTTATACCGGCAATGATGGGAAGTATGGTTTGACTGCTGACGCCGGTGCGGAAGCGAAAGGAGTGAAAGGCGAAGTTTCGGGTAACCTTGATATTCTGGGCATCGTTTCCGGAGAAGCAAAAATCGACGGTAGCTTTGGGTCTGCTGGTCTCGCGGGAGGTGGAAGCGCTTTCTGGGACACTAAAGATTATTCCGTTAACGTCAGGGTGACTGGTGGGGCTGCAGGGCTTGTAGGGCTTAAGGGTGATGCAAGTCTGAAAGTGGCATTTAAGCCTATACTGGATTTCTTTGACTATTTGTATGGGGAAGAGGATGAGCCAGCCGTCACCTCTGTTCCGACAGAAAGCGGGGATGGGACAATTATTACCGGGTGTGTTACTGTTTTGATAGGCGATTAAGGGATGTGAGAGGACAATGAAATAATGAAATGGGCTGGCTTAACGATTTTTATTTTAATCACTTTGATCTATATCTGGAATGGAAAAGATCTATATACAAAAGAAGAATGGCGTGGCTTTGGAATAAAATTCATTTCAGTACTGATTGGTGCATTTGTATTGGTCATTGTTTTGGTTGGCTTTTCTAAGTTCATCCCGTTGCTTACCAGAGAAACTGCACGGTCATTATCAGTAATAATACCAGCTTCCTTTATGGCAGTGCTTCTGTCGAAGTTTTTTGTCGTGATGTTGAATAATATTTTCGATATTATTATGCGATTCCACAAGCGCTATAACACTGCAGCAAACTATACAAAATTATTATCACTATCTGGTAAGTATGGGGCAAAATTACGCCTGGTAGTAAAGTGTCTAGCCTCGTTAGGCTGTATCTTAATGTTCTATGGTATCTGGTTTGGCAGCACTGTCTGAGTTGAAGAGGTTTTATGAACACTGGTAATAATTATGCTTTTCCCATCGTCTCAACCGCAAGCAATGAAGAGATTAAGGCGAACTACTGGAAATGCCTGTATACCTCTGCTGATAAAAAAATGCTTCAGTACTGGGTGATTTTGCCAAATCGTGTTAAGCCAGCTGAACTGACCCCGCAGCACCTTCCTGAGGTCGGCTTGACTAACTTGGGTCGCTATGCCACCGATGATGCGCAACCCTATATGGAAGTTTGGGCCGCTTATGAACGCTGTCAGTGGGAGATGAATCCCTCTGATTGGCTGTTTAATAAACTGGAACTGATGGGCGAGAAAGTGTTGAATCAGCGCTTGATTGCGCATCCTTCCGGTAGTGGCCTTTTTGCAGATGTGCTAACTCTCAAAACGCACTCATCCGGCGACGAGGTCATTTCACGTTATACCGTACAGAAAGATTACAATCCGCAAGAAGGAGGCGGAAATTATTTCCTGATTAAAGCGGCCTGTGCCGCTCGCGACTACCCTGCGCTGGCGAATGATATTTACTTTACTGTAGTGAACTGGGATTTACTGCATCGTAGTAACTTGGTTCTGGCTGAACTGCTTAAGACCGTGAACCTCAGTGCTAAAAACAGCAGTGGATTTAAAGTACCGGAATCCTGGCAGGTGAATCCCCTTACAGAAACGCGCCTGGTGGTCGAGCACTCGTTTGATGGCATTAACTACGGTGTCATTAATCTTTGCTTTTTTTCGCAGGAGATGTTGTTTACCGCGCAGGATGTTTTTAGCGTTTCGATTAAACGGTTTCACGATCGAGAACCTGCCGTTACGCTTAAGACTGAAGCACTTGCTACTATTCCAAATGAGTTTAATCCATCCCTCGGAAAAACACTGTGGACATGCCGGGGGGAAATGTTCAGCGCAGAGGAAGAAATGCGCGCTGTTTACCAGTGCTATATTTTTAGCGTGGGCAAAGTCTGGTGCTATGCAGAACTGATTGGCAGACACCGTAACTATCATGATTACCACTTCGAGGCGAATAAACGCTGCCTCGAAATCATCCTGTCAACATTCCATATAGAAAATGTCTAATCTTTGACTCGATATTCAGGACAAATTCATGCGTACGCGTAGCTTTTCTTTTTTTAGATGATCGGTGACTTTGTCGGTTTCCCTGCCCTGTCAATATCATCTCCACCATAAACCGTCACTACCAGGAGTCGAGCCTGGACTTCATCAGCCGTCTGATGGCGCTGGAGGCATTGCTATGCCGATATCCGTCAGGAGCGCAGGCAAGTAAGTCGGGCATCAGAAAATTCACACCACCACGGCGGCAGTGGTTACGCCAGAGCACGCTTTCAAAGATTCTTTCAAGTGAAAAGGATATATTTAAGTTGGATCATGAGTAAAGAAAATTATACCGCGCTGGATTATATCAATGATGCTATTGATGCAATTAATAGTCGATTAGAGCAATATCCTACATTTCTTTATATGTTATGGAGAAGAATCAGTAAGATTATATTAAATCTATTCTCATTGGTGTTGAAAAATATAAAAGTAAATTACACACATTGAATCTCGGAGTGCTTGCGTCCAAAGAGTTTGATACTACTGATGACGAAATTTCTCAGCATTGTCCAATGCTAGGTATATAGCTTCGCAAATGGGACAAGGATTTAAGATTATTCTTCCTTATGAGCAAGGCGTAGAATACTTAAAAAGGCAAAAAAGATATCGCAAGTGATGCGCAGTGTTTGATTACAATCTCCCTTCTTCAAATTAATCAAAGATTTTTTGGTAAGAGAAAAGATGAATAATGGTCTGTCATATGACCCCCCCTGTTGCTCTATTTAAAGGGTGTGTGATGCAAGATCTTCACAGTAAAGACTCAGTAATCAATCATTATGCCGATCGTTATCAATGTTATATGCCAATTGATGTCCGTAATGGATTAAGAAGCAATAGTATAGATGCGTCGAATTCATCTCTCCCATGGGATGTAACATTACCTTTAGTCACGACTGAAGATGTTTCACGTGATAAAGCGCTTGGGGCGTTTGTGGGATTGGCTGTTGGGGACGCCGTCGGCACCACTCTTGAGTTTAAGAAAAGAGACAGTGAACATGTAGCAGATATGATTGGTGGCGGGCCTTTTCAATTAAAACCTGGTGAATGGACAGATGATACGTCCATGGCATTATGTCTGGCAGAGACTTATCTTTCAGAAAACAGAATGCACACCGATGTGCTTAGAAAATATCTCCTGAAATGGTATCTTGACGGAGAGAATAGCAGTAATGGTCGGTGCTTCGATATCGGCAATACGACGCGGTTCGCGCTTGAACAGTATATGCGTGTCGGACCTTCCTGGTATGGTAATACAGAGAAACACACTGCTGGTAATGCTGGGGTTAATCGTCAAGCACCGGTGTCTATCTTTCGTCGAAAATCACTGCGTGCGTTTTACTTCGAATCACAGGCTCAGAGTCGAGCAACGCATGGCGCGGTAGAATCAATTAACGCATGCCAATTTCTCGGATTGGTATTGCACTATTTAATCAACGGTTATCAAAAAGAAGAAGCTTTTTCGCCTCATGTTTTCCCACTGTGCGCGCGTGTAATGAGCATAAACGCGGGTGAGTATAAGCAAAAAACTCGCGACCAGATTCGTTCAAGTGGTTACGTTATTGATACGCTTGAGGCCGCGATGTGGTCCGTATGGAATACGGATAATTTCCGCGATGCCATTCTACTGGCAGCTAACCTTGCCGATGATGCTGACAGTGTTGCGGCGACGGCGGGACAAATAGCGGGGGCGTTGTATGGTTATTCCGCTATCCCGCAGGACTGGAAAGATAAACTCGTACAACACGAACGTATTGCCACAATGGCGGGTAAACTATTCGATAGAGCACCTGAGGATAATTTTTTATAGTTAGAATTACCAAGGGTAAGCGAGGGCATATGATGACTTGCGATCAGGTATGGAATTTTTAGTTAACTGAATCTACTGCAATGAATGAAATGACAATGTTTGGTTACGTTGATAGAGCATTAACTTTAGCACAGAAAAGATATGCAGACGTCAAGAATCGTGATCCCCAATCCCCGCTTTTGCAAATGTACGACTCTATTGTACAACAATTATTATTTCTGCGGGATTTAATCGAAGGCAAGGAAAAGGATAGAGCGAAATTATGGGATATGACGTTCGGTATGTATGCAGGGAAGGAGTTTGATCATTCTGATGAGTTGTTTTTTGAAAGGTTGTCAGATGCCTGGTTTATTGTGGATCAAATCCGCCGAGGGTTAAAGGTTAGGCTGCCGCATGAGGTCGATACCAACTATAATAAAAAGAAACAAAACCTCATGAAGAAATTCCCTGATGAATTTTAGTATTTCATATGAATAATATTTTTTATTATGGGTGAAAGGTGATTGACTTACATGCTGATTTAAATGCCTTGTTAAAATATGTTGATAGATATCGTAAATACTTACCCATTAGCAGACCTTCAGTCCAGCGAAGGATGCAGTATACGTATGATAATAAGCCATTAGAGTCATCCTCAAATAGTGATGTACAAAAACAATGGGATTTACCACCACCATGTAATATCTCACTAGCGCAATCACGGGATCGTGCGGTAGGTACGCTTATTGGTCTTGCTGTTGGAGATGCTGTAGGTACGACGCTCGAATTTTTGCCTCGTGACAGAGCATACGTCAAAGATATGACAGGAGGTGGGCCATTTCAACTTCGTGCAGGCGAATGGACGGATGATACATCCATGGCATTATGACTTGCGGAAACGCTTCTTGAGAAAGGCGATGCTGATACTATATGTTTCAGGAATAAGCTTCTGGAATGGTATCAGCATGGTTATAACAGTTCAAATGGCGTCTGTTTTGATATAGGTAATACAACGCGATTTGCTTTAGAGCAATATTTAACAATTGGCCCAGGATGGAGCGGCAATACTGCTCCAGAAACTGCGGGTAATGCTTCCATTATCAGACAAGCCCCTGTCTCTATTTTTTTTAGAAAGTCATTAAGCAAAGCGTTTTATGAAGCTAAAAAACAATGTATCGCAACACACGGTGCCGCGGAAGCAATCAATAGCACGCAGTATTTAAGTTATTTGCTTGTGCATATGATTAACGGTAGCAATAAAGATTTTGTTTTTTCTCCGCACGTTATGCCGCTTCAGCCACGCGTAATGATTATCAACGCGGGTGAATATAAGCAAAAAACTCGCGATCAGATTCGTTCAAGTGGTTATGTTATCGATACGCTTGAAGCCGCGATGTGGTCCGTATGGAATACGGATAATTTCCGTGATGCCATTCTGCTGGCAGCCAACCTTGCCGATGATGCTGACAGCGTTGCGGCGACGGCGGGACAAATAGCTGGAGCATTATATGGTTATTCCGGTATTCCGCAGGAGTGGAAAAACAATCTTGTACAACATGAACGTATCGCCAAAATGGCTGGTGAATTGTTCGATAGAGCCCCCGAAGACACTTTCTTATAACTGTTTATCTCAATGAAACTACAGGAAAAGTAGTTTTATTTTGTGGCAAGCGAAGTCAATCTTACAGCTACTCATTATCACATCAACGGCGTTTCCGCTTTGCATACTGAGATGAGTTAACTTCTGGCACTGAGATTCGTCCATAGTGGAATAAAGATTATGCTCAACCGAATTACCGTCCAGCTCCCGGTTGAGGGGCTGCTCTTCTGGAAACTCTCCGGCCGCGAGGCGATGTCCGAGTCGTTCGCGCTGACGCTGACCGTGCTCGGCACAGACGCGCGCATCGACCGCAGCAGGCTGCTCGGCCAGCCGGTCACGGTGACCATCCCGACGCAGAATCTGCTGACCTCCCGCTATGTTAACGGCAAGATTACCCGCGTGGCGGTGAGCGCCGTGGAGCTGACGGGCACCCGCTATGCGGTGTACCAGCTGACGGTGGAGCCGGACCTGTGGCCGATGAAGCGCGACCGTAACCTGCGTATCTTCCAGGGCCAGACGGTACCGCAGATTGTCAAAACCCTGCTGGGTGAGCATCAGGTTAACCTCGAAGACAAACTCACCGGCAGCTACCGGGTGTGGGACTACTGCGTGCAGTATCAGGAGTCGAGCCTGGACTTCATCAGCCGCCTGATGGAGCTGGAGGGGATTGCGTACTACTTCCGCCATGAGGCGGACAAGCACACCCTGGTGCTGACCGACGCCGCGACGCAGCATCAGCCGTTCAGCGGCTATGAGGTTATTCCTTACCATCAGACGCCGTCCGGCGGCAGTACGGATGAAGAGGGCATCAGCCAGTGGGCGCTGGAGGACAGCGTCACGCCGGGGATTTACAGCCTCGACGACTACGACTTCCGCAAGCCGAATGCGTGGCTGTTCCAGGCGCAGCAGAACCCGGCGTCACCGAAACCGGGCAGCATCGACGTGTACGACTGGCCGGGTCGCTTTGTGGAGACAGGCCATGCGGAGTTCTACGCCCGCATCCGTCAGGAGCGCTGGCAGGTTGAGCATCAGCAGATTCAGGCCACCGCCACGGCGGCGGGCATTGCGCCGGGCCACATCTTCACCCTGACCAACGCGCCGTTCTTCAGCGACAACGGCGAGTATCTGGTGACGGCGGCGGGCTACCACTTCGAGGAGAACCGCTACGCGAGCGGCGAGGGGGAAACCATTCACCGCACCGATTTCAGCGTCATTCCGGCGTCGGTGTCCTACCGTCCGGCGCAGAGCACGGCGTGGCCGCGGACCTACGGCCCGCAGACGGCGAAAGTGGTGGGGCCGCAGGGGGAGAGTATCTGGACGGACAAATATGGCCGCGTGAAGGTGAAGTTCCACTGGGACCGCCTGGCGAAGGGCGATGACACCAGCTCCTGCTGGGTGCGCGTGTCGAGCGCCTGGGCGGGCCAGGGCTACGGCGGGGTGCAGATCCCGCGCGTCGGCGATGAGGTGGTGGTGGACTTTATCAACGGCGACCCGGACCGTCCGATTATCACTGGTCGCGTGTATAACGAAGCCAGCATGCCGCCGTGGGCGCTGCCTGCTGCCGCGACGCAGATGGGCTTTATGAGCCGCACCAAGGACGGTTCCGTGGACAACGCCAACGCCCTGCGCTTTGAGGACAAGGCGGGCGCAGAGCAGGTGTGGATCCAGGCCGAGCGCAACATGGACACCAGCGTTAAAAATGATGAAACGCACACCGTTGGCGGCGCGCGCAGCCATTACGTGAAGAAAAATGAGCTGCATCGCGTGGAGGCTAATCAGATCCAGGCCGTGAAAGGCGGAACCGAGATCCTGACGGGTAAAGGCAAGCTGGATGCAGCGGTGGAGCAGTACGTCATTGCTTCCGGGACGAAGCTGCGGCTGGTCTCGGGCGAGAGTGCTATTGAGCTTAACGCTAACGGCAAAATTAACCTGATCGGCAAAGAGTTTAACTTCTTTGTGGAAGGGGATGGGTATATCACCACAGGCGGTAAGCTGCATCTGAATACGTCGGGCACCAAGCCGGGCACAACGGCGCCGGGATCGGGGCATAAAGGGGATATTGATGCGGCGGTGCAGGAGAAGTTTTCTCCGAATAAAAGTGCTAAGAATCCGGCTCCCGCAGCTTCAGCGCCAGCAGCAACCAGACCAAAACCAACAACAAAATTTGCATCAGCGCCACCATTAAAAGGGAGTTACGTCTATCAAAATAATTCCTACAACTCTGATGTGATGCCCTTCAGTGAAGATGTAGTTAAGGAAATCAATAAGTCACCAACGCTTCAGACACAATTAAAAGATCTAAAAGATAAAGGGTGGGCTATTCAGCCGGGAGCAGCAGGAGGGGGGAGTTACGCTGATACGAATAACAAATTGATTGTCATGGACCCTGAACACATGGAAGATACAGCCACAACGGTGCAAACTCTGGCACATGAGGCAGGGCATGCAACTTATCCTGTTGCGGTAGATTCTTCGAGTAAGGAAAGCTTCATCAACAGCCAGCTTATGGATGAAGGTGGAGCAACGCTGAATAACATTAAAATACAACGCGAGATCCTTGCAAACGGCGGTATTGATATTGATATAGCGGGAAGTGCCGAAAACCTAAAAGCATATAATTCTGCCTATGATAAAATGGTAAGTGGTGAGTTATCTCGCATTGATGCAGCCAAAGCAATAGGAAAAGTGTATGGTAAAGGCGAAATAGCCTCAGGGACTAATCTAAATTATAATGATTACTATGGAGGATTCTATGGAAAGTAGGATGATTAAAGCTACATTCCTCATTGTTCTTCCACTATTTTCAATATTTACCTATGCAGGGCATAATAAAATGAATCAAGATTCGTTGTGGCAAATGATTAAAGAAATGAAATCAGTGTGGGGTAAACAAGTTGAGGATGTCAGTAAACTGTTTAACCAACCGCTGATTAATAATACACAGGAGAAAGAAGACCGTTATACTTCAGCTCCCTTTACGTTAACTGATGGCACACGGATCAGTAATGTGGATGTTCGTTTATGGGGAAATGGTGATAACAGCGTATCTTTGGTTTCTTTCGTAGTTAATCAACCATGTATTACTCTTGATCAAGTCAAATCTCATTTTCCGGATCTAAAATTGTCTAATATCCCTCGCGGAAACACGCCGGGACAATCAGTTGGATATCGCACCCCTACCGATGAACGCGGGCTGGCATGGGCATTTAGCTTTCCAGTTCTGAATCAGGAATGCCTGGGCAGGGTAGTTATGTCACGCTACGAACAATAAGTTGCGAGGCAATTTTACGGGCTGTGAAAGAAGATAATTATCAAACGGCCAATAATATCGCTGCCCCTAAAGTTTTTGCGGAAAAAAAGAAAGTGCTAACGTTCTAATGATCATATTTCTCTGAGTCGCTAAGCAGTAATTAATATTGGCGGTATAAATTTTAGCGCTTTTAATTTTATTTTTCTAATAAATCATCCCGAGTTCACTTATGAAATACACCCTCCAGGAAGGTTCCTTTACCCTTTTTCCTGCCGCCTGGCAGGACAACAGCATGAACATCATTCGCGATGACGAAAGCGGGCTGTCCGTGGTAGTCAGCCGCGGCGTTATCCCGGATGGCAGCGACTACGAACAAGAGTTTCACCGCCAGTGGGACGTGCTGCGTCCTCAGATGGGTGAGATCGCCCAGAGCGAATTTCAGCACGTAAAAGCCGGGCCTGACGGAAAAATTAACGGGCTGGAAGTTGAGACCACCTTTGACCGTAACGGCCAGCGCCTGTGGCAAAAACAGCTGGCCGTGCAGACGCCAGGCAAACCGGTACTGATGATTTTTACCCTCTCGGCCTTAAAAGCCTTTACGGAAGAGGACGAGGCGCGCTGGAGCGCACTGAAGCAAAGTCTGACGCTAAACGACAACCGGAATGTGTAAGGCATGAGCGATAACAACGCGGCCCGTAAGGGCGACGAGATTATTCACTCCAGCATTTTTGCTGATATTACCAGCATTGTGGCGGAAGGTGCCGCCTATGCGGTGATTGGCGCGGCGGTGGGCGCAGCAGCGACCGTCGCGGCCCCACTGCTGGGAGCCGGGGCCGCAGCAGCGGGCGTGGCGGCGATTGGATCCAGCTGTCTGTTGAGCGGCATTATCGGCGGGGTTCTGGCGAACGTCGCCGGGATCACCGACGATATCAGCAACGCCGCTGAAGGGCTGGGTAACGCGCTTTTCCCGCCGTCGCCCGCGGGCAAAATCACCACCGGTTCGAGCAACGTTCTGACAAATAAACTTCCCGCTGCACGCGCAGCCGGGACGTTAACGCCTGCCGATACCCCGTCCCCTGAGCCGCAGTCGCCGGGCAGCTTTGCCGACTACGCGGGTATGCTGCTCTCCGCTGCCGGACAGTTCGGCAGCGAGATGTGGCAGCCGAGCGTCGCCTCTGCTGCCGCGGGAACCTCGCCGCTGGAAGAAGACAAGGTGGCTTGCGAAAAGCACTCCGGGCCGCAGTATCTGGCGGAAGGCTCTAAAAGCGTCTTTATCAACGGACAACCCGCGGTACGCGCGAAAGATCGCACCACCTGCGAAGGCACCGTTTCCGACGACGTCTCCCCGAACGTGATCATCGGCGGCGACACCCTCACGGTCCGCGATATCAAAAGCGGTAAAACGCCGGGTCTGGCGTTGGGGATGATTGCGCTCTCCCTGCTGCGCGGGCGTCCGGGCAAGATCCTGAAAAACATGCCCTGCGCGCTGGCTGCTGCCGGTGGCGGGATGCTGGCTGATATGGCCGTCAACGCCGTGTTCGGCTCCTCGCACCCGGTTCACGCTGCTACCGGCGTGAAGGTGCTGAATGACGACGACGAACTCGATTTCTCGCTGCCGGGGCGCTTTCCGCTGCGCTGGCAGCGCAGCTACAACAGCCTGACCACCCGCGAAGGGCTTTTCGGTCTGGGCTGGGCTACCACCTTTGACAGCTATCTGACGCTGGAAGAAAACAATGCCACCTGGTTCGATGAAACCGGGCGCGAGCTGAGCTTTGAACTGCCGCCGGTCGACCGCGCGTTTTACAGCATTAGCGAAGGCATCATTATCCGCCGCAATGAGAGCGGCGACGTGGCGATAGCCGACGATGACGGCGCGGTGTGGCGTCTGTATAAACCGACCCGCGCTAACCCAGCCATCATGCGCCTGGCCTCCCTCAGCGACGAATACGGCAACGCGTTGCTGACGGAATGGGACGAGCACGGCAGGCTGATCGGTCTTCACGACGAGCCGCGAGCGATCGATGTCACCCTGCGCTATGACGATGAACGTTTCCCGCAGCGTGTTACCGCAGCCAGCCATCTCGACGGCAACAAAACCTGGCCGCTGATGCAGTGGGGGTACGATGCGCGCGGCCAGCTGGCGAGCGCGACGGATGCCTCCGGCGTGGTGACGCGTGAATACCGTTACAACGACCACGGCCTGATGGCCTGGCACCGCTTGCCGGGGGGGCTGGAGAGCGAATACCGCTGGCAAAAATTCGACCACTGGCGCGTGGTGGAAAACCGCACCAGCACCGGCGACGGCTGTCGCTTTACCTATGATCTAGCCGCCGGGCTGACGACCGTCGAACACTACGACGGTCAGACGCGAAAGCATTACTGGAACGCGCAAAACCTCATTGTTCGCTACGTTGACGAGAGCGGTGAGAACTGGCGCTACGAGTGGGATGACAACGAACTCCTAACGCGTCGCATCGATCCGCTGGGTAATGCCGTTACCTTCGTCTATGACGACATGGGCAACCGGGTGCAGGAGATCGACGCCGACGGCAACACCCGCACCACCACCTGGCTGGAGCACCGCGCGCTTCCCGCGGCCATTATCGAAGCTGACGGCAGCGCCACCCGGTTCTGGTACGACGAACATCACGGGCTGAAGCGCGTGGTGGACCCGATGGGGCAGACCACGCTGCTGCGTCGGGACGAGTTTGGTCAGGTTGTGGAAGAAGTCGATGCCGCCGGGAACAGCCGCTACCAGGAGTACAACGAGGCCGGGCAGATGGTGCGTGCGACGGACTGTTCGGGCCGTGTGACACAATACCGTTATCATCCGCTGGGCTGGCTGGTGGCTGAGACAGCCGCCGACGGTGAAGAGACTCGCTACCGCTACGACGCCGCAGGGCGTCCGGTGCAGCTCGACCGACCAGAAGGCTGGACCGAGTCGCTCAAATGGAACGAACGTGGCCTGCCGGTGAAGCATGCGGGCGCCGATGGGAAAGAGAGCGAGTTCAGATACGACGAGGCAGGGCGCTTAACCGCCACCCGTAATACGCAGGGTGAAGAGGTGCGCCGCCGCTGGGACAGCCGCGGGCGTCTGATTGCCCTGGAAAACGAGAACGGCGAAGCGTATCAGTTCCGCTGGGGGCCAGACTCGCTGCTGCTGGAAGAGGTGGGGCTTGATGGCGTGGCCTCGCAGTATCGCTATGACGCCTGCGGGCGCACGATTGCGCGCACCTTTGCCGCCGGTCATCCGGAGGCCATCACCCATGCCTTTGCCTGGAGCGCGAGCGGCCAGCTGGTCGCCCGCACCACGCCGGAAGGGCAGACCCGCTACCATTACACGCCGTCCGGCCTTCTGAGCCGGATTGGGCTTCATCCTGCGCTTTCAGCCGACGTGTGGACCACCGAGGCAGAGCAGGAGCTTGTGTTTGAGTATGACGCGCTCGGGCGCGTCACGCGCGAAGCGGGCGAGCATGGTGATCTGGCGTGGGGATATGATGCGCTGGGCAACCGCACCTCCGTCACGCTGCCCGATGGCCGCGAGCTGAAACAGTTCTACTACGGCAGCGGGCATCTGCTCAGCATTGCCCTCGATAAGCTGTCGGTCTCCGACTTTACCCGCGACGAGCTTCACCGCGAGACCAGCCGCACGCAGGGGCTGCTGACCACCCGCAGCGAATACGACCGCCTCGGCCGACTGCACCGCCGGGACGTTTTTACCGGCAATGCCCAGCGCCCGTCGCCGCGCCGCTGGTCCCGCCGCTGGGATTACGACTACCGTCATAACCTGGTGCGCGAAGAGCGGGACGATAACCCGTTCAGCTGGTACCGCTGGCAGTACGACAGCGCAGGCCGGCTGATGGTTCAGGACGGCACGCTGCCCGGACAGGAGCAGTGGCGCTGGGATGCAGCCGGTAACCCGCTCGAAGGATCTGCTGAGAAGGTTACGCACAACCGGCTGACGCAGCTGAACGGCATTCGCTGGCGCTATGACGTCCACGGACGCACCGTGGAGAAAGATAACGGACAGACCCGCTGGCACTACCGCTACGACGGTGAGCACCGCCTGACGGAGGTGATCAGCCAGCCGCGGGACCGCAACAGGCCGCAGACGCAGGTCAGCTTCCGCTACGATCCGCTCGGGCGACGCATCAGCAAAACGCGCCGCCAGATGCTGGGCGGCCAGCCAACCGGCAAGCCGGTCACCACGCGGTTTGTCTGGGAAGGGTTCCGGCTGTTGCAGGAGGTGCACGGGGACGTGCCGCTGACCTACGTCTACAGCGATCAGAACAGCTACGACCCGCTGGCGCGCATTGACGGCGTTGATGCTCCGGAGATTTTCTGGTTCCACTGCCAGCCCAACGGCACGCCGGAGCGGATGACGGATAGCGAAGGACAGGTGCGCTGGGAAGGGGTAAACAGCGCCTGGGGCAAGCTGCTGCGGGAAAGCGAGACGCAGGTATCAGGATATTCCCAGAACCTGCGCATGCAGGGGCAATACCTGGACCGCGAGACAGGGCTGCACTACAATCTGTTCCGGTATTACGACCCGGACTGCGGAAGGTTTACGCAGCAGGACCCGATAGGGCTGGCGGGGGGGATAAACCTTTACCAGTATGCGCCGAATGCGCTGGGGTGGGCAGATCCGTGGGGGTTGACTCCTGACGATCTCATTCGTTACCGGCCACATGATTCTCTTTCTGCTCAAGGTGGAGCTAGAAGCTCTGCTATTTCTAGGGCATGGGTGCAAGAAAAAGCCTTATTGCAGGATGGTGGGGCTGGCACAAGAAATTGGACAGCGCAAGAGAGGGATTTAATTTTGAAGACTCCCAACAAGAGCCTAACCTCTGTGATGTCCCGGGCAGGTTATACCGGGCATCATATCAATTCGGTAGAAGGCAATGGTACACTTGGTTCCAAATGGCAAGGTGATCCGAGGAACATTGTATTCTTGAAAAATCATAACCATCCCGACAAGTTCAATGAGCATGTCCATGGTGATCAAGGACATAGAGGGAATACTAAGAACTCGACGCGTGGGCGCTTAATCGATAGAGAAAGAACACTAAAATCTAGACAACGATGTAAGCAATTATAGGTGGAAAGATGAACATAAAAAATGCAGTCCAAGATCTTGTGAACAAATTTAAAATGAATGAATTGAATATGGGAGAGATAGACTATACAGACGATGAAAATGAGACTTCTTTTCCCGTGAATTTAAATGGGGAGGTTGATTTTTTTTATCGTCATTTGATTTTAAATGACAGTCCAACATTTGATGGTACTTTTTATTTACAGATTATTGAACCTCAAGATCTCAACGAAATATTATCCGGTTGGCGAGTTCAAAATGATACGGCTTGGCGCGATGAATATATAATCTTTGCTGAAAGAAATGGTGACGTTCTTTTTTGTGACACCCAAAATCTAACATCTCCTGTTTATGGTAGCATTCAAAAACGAAACTTTATAATTTCTGGTTCCTTAGCTGACTTTTTGAATGCTTTTTGTTCTGCTATTGAGATGGAACAAAATAATTATGATGGTGATGCTACAGATGATGAATTTAATTTAAGAGAAGATTTTCTGGAAGATATCGATGTGATGCTTAAAACTAAACTAAAAGATGTTGAGGTTGAAGGGTTTAAGAAATTCTTTTTTGGTTAGTTTTTAAGTTTTTTAATAATAAAGATTTACTGTCTTAGATACCTCCTTGCTTCTAAAAGCATTTATTTCTTATTCCCCTTTTTATAGGTGAGGAGGTTTATTTGCTATTGCTAATGAATAAACACATGAATAATATTTACATCTCTTGTAGAAAAAGGAAACGAATTTCATGATAAAAAAATAAGCCGAGGCTTTAGAGCAATAACAAAATGTCCGGCAGGCTCTTCCTGAGCCGCAGATCGAATGGAAAATTGCCAACTGCAACTCTGCGTACATGTACAGTGCTTGCTTTGCTCTCAAGGAGAACGATGAGGCGAAAAAATGGGGGGAGAGGATACTTAGTACACGTGGATCGGATATAGAGACAGCGCCGTTAATCGACCTCGGCATGGTTTTTTATGAGTTGAATCAATTTGATGAAGCGTACAAATATTTTAATGATTCTTATAACTACGTCAAAGAACGAACGTTTCAAGACAGAGCTGAAAAATACCTTGAGTTCTATTTTCCTAAGGGTGCGCAAGTTCGTTTTTTTCATAAAAAACAAATCAAACTTTAAACAAGAAGTTCATCCCATCGCCATTTTTAACGATTTGATTTTATGCTTTCTGCACGCAACTTACCTTTTTCTTTACGTCATGCTCATTCTTTTAAGTGTAAAGTCTTTAGATATTAGACTCTGAGCATTTAAAAGTCTTTTACCAGCTGTACGCAATAATGAAATTATGACAACTGCGATCGTCTGCTGGTAATCCACCTCGAACGACTTGCTGGAAAGGACACGCACAACCCCCTGACGCATGCTTAATCCGTTAAATCAAGGGGGATTGGCTCCTAAGCACGTTGATCCAACAACGCCAGGTAGATCGTATGTATTACCATCAGTATGGGCAGAATGGCTTGAAGAAGTAGCGATTCCAGGCTCCGGTAATGTAAAATAGGTTACTATATGAATATTAATAAAGATGATGATCTCCTTGTGATAGTAAAGAAAGAAGGAATATATTATTGGTTCGTGGCGTTCAAAGAAATGTGGGTTTTAGATAGAATTAAATGGATAGAGGATTTTGTGAAAAGTGGGGTGGAAATAAATCTACAGGATGTCCATAAGGAAAGATATAACATACCCGTAGTAAATGAAGAAAACGCGCAGATTTTTATTGATGGGTTAATTAAAGATGGCTATTCATTCGATAAGGATGACATAGCTGATGAGTTTTTTAGTAGGCTTTCGCAAAAAACAACTTGGTGGGATATATATGATCTTATGCCGGATTTGCTTATAGATTTTGATAATAAAAGACTATATTCGGAGTATGTTGAAAGTATGCATTATCAAAAATATGTTCCTGATGGTTGGCAAGGTGAGCTTGTTGATTTCTGCGGTAATGGAACGTTACCTCAAGATGAAATGTTCTGGATAAAGAATGGAACAAACCATAGAAACGTTATCATTGCTAAAGGGTAAAAAAAATTTTCAGCATACCATTTTAGATTATGCAATGGTCTTACAACACGCGAGTTAATTTTTGTGTTAACCGATAAAAAGCCATTATTAACCGTTGTAACCCTATTTGATGCTTAGGGCAAAAGCTTCTTTGCCTGCACTGCCACGAGGCACATTTTTCTATTACTTAAAAATCATCTGAACGAAGAAGGGGTTGTTGTCTTTAGCTATGTGGAAAACCAAAATGGCTGGCATGATTGGTTTTATTTAAATGGCATGAAGCGTAACGCGTTGTCTCGATCAGGCCCTGCTTATTATGATAAAATGCGATTCAAAACTTTTAACGATTCCCGCTCGCAAAAAAAAGGATTTAGAAGATATATTATTGTCGACCGGCAGACCTCTCCTAAGAAACGGTGGTGTCAGCCTCGCTAAGTATTAGAGTCTGGCCTTACTTGTTGAGTGATTAATCGAGTTGCCTTTTCAGACGTTAAAGCTTGCGACTACACAAATCATTTCTTTGGAGGTGAGCAAGAAGTCAGATCTCTAAGATATTTTTTTGACTCCCTAATAAAAAATGTACGTGAAAGCGTGGATTTTTCCCGTTCATAAAAATTAAACGTAAACAAGAAGTTCATCACATCGCCATCTTCAACAATGTAGTCTTTTCCTTATGCACGCATCTTGCCTCCTTCTTTCGCGCCTGGCCCTTCCTGACCCAGCTCTTCCATAAACTCTTCACGGTCGGCATCGTCCAGTTCGGTATTATCGGATTCAAAAGTGGCGCAAACTACTAACACTAACGAACCCGCAGCGAATATGACCGTCTTGGCCGCCTGCATCGCCGGGATATAGTTACCGGTAATTTTCAGTGCTCTTGGTTGCACCGCTGGGATACTACCGGTAACCCGCTCGAAGGATCTGCTGAGAAGGTTACGCACAACCGTCTGACGCACCTCAACGGCATTCGCTGGCGCTATGACATCCACGGCCGCACCGTGGAGAAGGATAACGGCCAGACCCGCTGGCACTACCGCTACGACGGCGAGCACCGCCTGACGGAGGTCATCAGCCAGCCGCGGGACCGCAACAGGCCGCAGACGCAGGTCAGCTTCCGCTATGACCCGCTCGGGCGACGCATCAGCAAAACGCGCCGCCAGATGCTGGGCGGCCAGCCAACCGGCAAGCCGGTCACCACCCGGTTTGTCTGGGAAGGGTTCCGGCTGTTGCAGGAGGTGCACGGGGATGTGCCGCTGACCTACGTCTACAGCGATCAGGACAGCTACGATCCGCTGGCACGTATTGACGGCGTTGATGCCCCGGAGATCTTCTGGTTCCACTGCCAGCCCAACGGCACGCCGGAGCGGATGACGGATAGCGAAGGACAGGTGCGCTGGGAAGGCGTGAACAGCGCCTGGGGCAAGCTGCTACGGGAAAGCGAGACGCAGATATCAGGATATCCCCAGAACCTGCGCATGCAGGGGCAATACCTGGATCGTGAGATAGGGCTGCACTACAATCTGTTCCGGTATTACGACCCGGACTGCGGGCAGTTTACGCAGCAGGACCCGATAGGCCTGGCGGGGGGGATAAACCTTTACCAGTATGCGCCGAACGCGCTGGGGTGGGTGGATCCGTGGGGGTTAAAATGTGGTTTTTCTCAAAAAGATCGTATAACACAAAGATGGGTGGATAGATTAACAGGGAAAAAACCCGCTGATGTTCATAATATTTTGACATCCAAAGGTTAGACGAGAACATATCCACAAGCCAATAAACCAGGAGCTATCCAACATATTCAATATGTCAAAACAACAAAATCAGGTACTACGTACAAATTAGATTATCATCCCGGAGGGACTCCAACTCAACCTAATATTCATGGTAATGATTACTGGAAAGTTTATCGCGGAGTTGATGGTGCTGATGTAGTATATGGGAGAATTGGTCATGGAGAGTTTAAAAATTATGATTTAATAACCGATTCACCTGTTTATGTTGACGGAGTTTTACTTAATGGGGGGGTATAAAATGATTGATTTTAATGCTGATATTTTATCAGGAAGAGCACTAGGTAACGTTTTTTTGGGGGATAATATCAGTAAGTACATAAGCGAGTTATATGCTGGCTATAAGGTAACTTACTTTGATTATTTCTTGCCTGATGATAAGAAAAGGCTTGCATATATTGTAGATGACACAATGACAATCGCTACCCTTGAAGATGGAACGATCATTTCTATTGGTTGTAACGTAAACTATAAGGGGAGGTATAATAAAATATTACAAACAGGCCAAACGATGGGGGAAATAATAGGGTTGACTTACAAACAGCGTATATTTAATGGCTGTATTATTATAAATGACGACTTTGGTTTTTCATTCGAGTTGCCAGCGCCATATGATGAAATTGCAGATAGCATTGCACATGTTCCACTAGATCTTGTTCTTAATGAAATCCGTGTTGCTGATTACTCTGATTGGAACCCACAAAAAATAAAACGCTGAAGTGTGGGTTAGGGTTGATCCCTCGGATTATTTACTTTACATAAAACCCTAGGTAAGCATTCTCTGGCGTCATGACATCCACTGTCGTAAGTAAAATACCCAGCGCCCGTCGCAGCGCCGCTGGGATTACTACTACCGCAATAACTTGGTGCGCGAAGAGCGGGACGATAACCCGCTCAAATGGTACCGCTGGCAGTACGACAGACAGTGCCGGGCGTCTCCTGGTTCAGGACGGCACGCTGGCCGGAGAGGAGCAGGGGGTCTGGGATGCAGCCGCTAACCCGCTCGAAGGTTCTGTTGAGAACATTACGCACAACCGCCTGGCGCAGCTGAATGATATTCGCTGGCGTTATAATACCCATGCTTGCACTGTAGAGAAGGATAACGGCCAAACCCGAGGAACCGCAACAAACCGCAGACGCAGGTCAGCTTCCGCTACGATCCGCTCGGTCGCCGCATCAGTAAAACGCGACGCCAGAAGCTGGGCGGACAGCCAACCGGCAAGCCATCACCACCCGGTGTGTCTGGGAATGACTGCCTACTGGGGGAAGCGCACGGGGATGTGCTGTTCACCTACGTCGACGAAAGTGGTCAGGACAACTACGATTTGCTGGCGCGTGTAGATAGTGTTGATGCTTCATATATCTTCTGGGTCCATTGCCAATCCAACGGCACGGCACAACTTATAACTGATATCTAAAAGCAGTAATTTTGGTGCAGGTTCGAGTATTGGTAATGTTTTTCCATAACAATCATATGGAACAAAAATAAAAGTCTAGGGAATATAATGAGTGATAAGATCATGCAAACAGTAGATCTGCTAATTTCACATAGTCAAATATTGTTACGATCCAGAGACTATGACGAAAAGCTGAGTCAGTGGGGAAAAGGTAATGTTTCTCAAGGCGCTGTTTTACACAAGGATTATGTTGTATTCGATCCATTACCAGAGGACGCATTTGGAGCAAACGTCAATATCAAAATAGATAATGCTTTTAAATTAGATCAAAATGCACAACGCTGCATTGTTGTTCCATTTTTTATTACGGATAAAAATAAGATCCAGATCGCATCTGCGACAGAGAAATTTGATGTAAGCATTAACGTAACCGGCAAGATTTATTCGCTCTTTTATGAGGTTTGTGAAGGGGACGAGATTTATTATAATTTTACTCTTGTGCCTGAAAAAGAAGCAATCCCTGCTAAGTTTTTATTAGACGACCCTTGGGGAGGGAAAAAATACAATCCTCTAAAAGAGGGTTTTTTTTAAAGTTAATAATAACTAAATCGAATGAAAAAAAATCATACGTTAAACAAGAAGTTCACCACATGAACCTCGTTAACGAAGTAATCTTTCCCTTCCGTACGCATCTTGCCTGCTTCTTTCGCGCCTTGCTCACCCTTGCAGGTGATAAAGTCTTAATACGCGATAGTCTGCGCACGAATGAAGCCCTTCTCAAAGTCGGTGTGGATCTTACCGGCCGCGTGAGGCGCAGTCGCACCGACAGGGATGATTCACGCGTTCACTTCTTTCACGCCCGCGGTGAAGTAGGTTTGCAGGCTGAGCAGCTCATAGCCCGCGCGGATCACGCGGTTCAGCCCCCGCTCGGCCATGAACTCTTTATGGTCGCCGTCGATGATTTCAGCGATATCGGATTCAACCGCGGCGTAAACCGCTACCTCTACAGAACCTTTACCGCTTGAAGACTCTGCTGAGAAGGTCACGCACAACCGTCTGACGCAGCTGAACGTCATTCGCTGGCACTACCGTTATGACGGTGAACATCACCTGACGGAGGTCATCAGCCAGCTGCGGGACCGTAACAGGCCGCGGACGCAGGTCAGCTTCCGTTACCCTCATACATTGTGACATTCCCAACAGTCAATCAATATAGAGGTGATCCTTTGGGTTATCATCAAGCGTTACAGGTAAAATTAGATGTAACTGGCTTAGATGTAATTGAACCCCGGAAAAATACATTTTTGATCTTAAACACAAAAGATCTCGTTGTCTCTAAAAGAATTGTTAAAAGTGGGAGGAGTTGTGGTTGAGGTGAAAAAATATTATAAAGGAAGTGTTGATTTTATTGCAGGTGAAGGGACTATTCTCAATGAGTTCATAGGAGAAGTAGCCACGCGACAAATAAATATTATAGATGGAAATTATTATGCTTCTTCCTCTTTGCTAGATAAAAAAGAAAAAGTTGGCTTCCTGCTGTATGATGGTAAGAAAAGCGACCTGAACTTAAGTGACGCCGAAGAAATTTCAAATGAGGAATTTGAAGTTTTCTGGCAAACATCAACGGGTTCATTGCAAGAAAAAAAGCGAATAAAATACTTGTCTGGAGATGCTGTGGAACCTTTGAAAAAATCCACAGTTATTGCTCATATTGTGAATAATAAAGGGAAGTGGGGTAAAGGTTTTGTTCTGTCCCTTTCAAATAAATATCCTGTGGCAAAAAAAAGCTATCTTAGTTGCTTCAAAGAAAATAACTTCCCAGAATTAGGGGTGGTTGATTTTGTTATGGTTGATGCTCAGGAGAAGATATTTATTGCGAATATGTATGCGCAGGATGGTATAAAGAAAAATATCAACGACAAAAAACAATACGTATGTTATGACTCTCTGAAAGTTTGTCTTGAAAAATTATCTGACTTTGCTTTAGTTAATCGCCTTTCTATACAAATGCCAAGGATAGGAGCTGGCCTCGGTGGTGGTGATTGGAATGTTATAGAGTCCTTAATACTAAAAAATATTTGCTATAAAATGATTGATTGCAATGTAATAACTTTATAATTTTAAATAAAATTTAACCATAGATTATGGTGTTTTTGGCGGTTTCTTAGGCAAAGTTTTTTATTTAAAAGGACATGATCTTAAGTATTATAATATCTATAACAATATACTATTGATCAAGGGAACGAGTTTCACGACAACCAAAAATACGCCGAGGCTTTAGAGCAAAACCAAAAAGCCTGGCAAGCGCTTCCTGAGCCAAAGCTCGAATGGGAACTCGCCAACTGGATCGCTGCCTGCATGTACAGCGCATGTTTTGATCTTGCGGATTATGCTGAGGAAAACAAATGGGGAAAAACGACATTACGGACACGTGGATCGGATATAGACACTGCACCCTTAATCGATCTCGGCATGGTCTGTTATGAGTTAAATCAATTCGAGGAAGCGTATAAATATTTTAACGATGCTTATAACTACAGCAAAGAGCGTGCGTTTCAGGATAGACCTAAAAAATATCTAGAGTTCTATCTGCGCAAAAGGGATAAGTTCGTTACTCTATAAAAAAATCAAACATTACGCGTGGATCCGACAACGCCAGGTAGGTCGTGTGAATTACCATCAATATGGGCAGAATGGCTTGAAGAAGTAGCGATTCCAGGCTCCGGGAATGTAAGATAGGTTACTATATGAATATCAATAAAGATGACGAACTCCTTGTGATAGTTAAGTATGAAGGAAGATTTTATTGGTTCGTTGCGTTCAAGGAAATGTGGGTCTTAGACAGAGTAAAATGGGTAGAGGATTTTGTGAAAAAGTGGGGTGGAAATAAACCTACAGAATACCCATAAGGAAAGATATGACATACCAGTTGTAAATGAAGAAAACGCGCAGATATTCATTGAAGGTTTAATTAACGATGGTTATTCATACGATAAGGATGACATTGCTGAGGAGTTTTATAAAAGGCTTTCGCAAAAAACAATTTGGTGGGATATATATGAACTTATGCCGGATTTATTTATAGACTTTGATAATAAAAGATTATATTCGGAATATGTTGAGAGTATGCATTATCAAGAATATGTTCCTGATGGTTGGCAAGGTGAACTTGTTGATTTTTGCAGTAATGGATCGTTACCTCAAGATGAAATGTTCTGGATAAAAAATGAAACTGATCATAGAAGCGTTTTGATCGCTAAAGGATAAAATATATTTTCGGCAAACCATTTTTAGACAATACAATGGTCGATTCAACACGCCAATTTGTGTTTGTGTTAAGCGAGACAAAGCCGTTACCAATCGTTTTGACCATCTTCAACGCTCAGGGTGAAAAACTATTTTGGTCTGCATCTCCTGAAAGTGCTATTTTCTATTACTTAACATTAAACCAGTCAAAGAAAGTGGTTGTTGTATGTAATTTTACAGTAATACAAAATGGCTGGCATAATTGGTTTTATTCTTGGGATATGAAGCGTAACGCGTTGTCTAGATCAGGACCTTCGTACTAAATTCACATTTAACATTAAAATTACAGCGACAAGAGTGCCTGAAACTGGCGTACGCAAAGGGGGTATACCTGCTAAAGGTGAGAGACTTGCCTGACCAGCAGAGCGTTTACACCAGCACCCTTTTCAGACGTTAAAATTTGCGACTGCCGACATCATTCTCTTTACCATGTAAAAAAAAATCCACGCCCAAGCGGGGATTTTTCCCATTAAAAACAACTCAAAGGTTAAACAAGAAGTTCATCACATCGCCATCTTTAATGATGTAATCTTTGCCTTCCGCACGCATCTTGCCTGTTTCTTTCGCGCCTTGCTCTCCCTTGTAGGTGATAAAGTCTTCAAACACGATAGTCTGTGTACGAATAAAGCCTTTCACGAAATCGGTGTGGATTTTATCGGCCGCCTGAGGCGCAGTCGCACCCACAGGGATGGTCCACGCACTTCTTTTACGCCCGCGGTGAAGTAGGTTTGCTGGCTGAGCATCTCATGGCCCGCGCGGATCACGCGGTTCAGACCCTGCTCGGCCATGAAATCTTCACGATCGGCGTCGTTCATTTCAGCGATATCGGATTCAACCGCGTTCCAAAACGCTACCACTACAGAACCTTTATCGCTTGAAGAGTCTGCTGAGAAGGTCACGCACAACCGCCTGACGCAGCTGAACGGCATTCGCTGGCGCTATGACATCCACGGCCGCACCGTGGAGAAGGATAACGGCCAGACCCGCTGGCACTACCGCTACGACAGCGAGCATCGCCTGACGGAGGTCATCAGCCAGCCGCGGAATCGCAACAGGCCGCAGACGCAGGCCAGCTTACGCTATGACCCGCTCGGGCGACGCATCAGCAAAACGCGTCGCCAGATGGTGGGCGGACAGCCAACCGGTAACCCAGTCACCACCCGGTTTGTATGGGAAGGGTTCCGGCTGTTGCAGGAAGTGCACGGGGATGTGCCGCTGACCTACGTCTACAGCGATCAGGACAGCTACGATCCGCTGGCACGTATTGACGGCGTTGATGCCCCGGAAATCTTCTGGTTCCACTGCCAGCCCAACGGCACGCCGGAGCGGATGACGGATAGCGAAGGGCAGGTGCGCTGGGAAGGGGTGAACAGCGCCTGGGGCAAACTGCTGCGGGAAAGCGAGACGCAGGTATCAGGATATTCCCAGAACCTGCGTATGCAGGGGCAACACCTGGATCGTGAGACAGGGCTGCATACAATCTGTTCCGGTATTACGACCCGGACTGCGGGCGGTTTACGCAGCAGGACCCGATAGGGCTGGCGGGGGGGATAAACCTTTACCAGTATGCGCCGAACGCGCTGGGGTGGGTGGATCCGTGGGGGTTGAGCCGCGAGTGTAGCGGTAAAACAAAACCTGATTTCTATGTTGGTCCAAATGGCCCTAGTTCGACTATGCCTTCTACAGCATATCGTTATATGGATAGCAAATATGCTCCACAGACAATAGAAAATAAATCAGCCCCGTTAAGTTATTTTGGGTATACGAAATATAAATCTGCACATGAAGCCAGGGACGCCTATCAAATTTT
Source organism: Enterobacter cloacae complex sp. IR5459 (assembly GCF_049238005.1). Lineage (NCBI taxonomy): Bacteria > Pseudomonadati > Pseudomonadota > Gammaproteobacteria > Enterobacterales > Enterobacteriaceae > Enterobacter > Enterobacter cloacae complex sp. IR5459. The sequence goes on along the minus strand of NZ_JBMKIG010000005.1, from coordinate 202,651 downwards.
TTATGAGAAAGGTAATCCTGATTCATGGAGTGATGCACGTTTATTAGGTGAGTTTGATACATTACAACTGTATAAAAATGGAGTGCCTCAGGTGCAAGTACCTCTTGCCAATGGTGGTCGAGGGCCTGGATATGAGCTTTTCACCAGTGCATATCCTGAGTATGGTAAAGGTGGGGCATTACAGTTGCTACCAATCGAACGTAATTACCCTGTTATTTTTGAACGTGTTACTATAATTCCGGAGTAAAAGCGATGACAGATGAAGAGTTACGAAAGAATCTTGTTTTTTTAATAAAAAAATATGTTCCGGAAAGTCAACAAAAAGCATTTTATGATGATATATCAAAGTCTACTATGCCAGTGAAAGGTATTTTAGCTGACTTTAATAAAATCAAAACCAGAACTGTTGATGAAGTTGATGGAGATTTAATACGGGATATTTACTTTTATTTTTGTTGACAGATAATTACGTGGGGGATTTATTTTTCCGTTCGTTTTTTTATATTTTTTTGGTTGGGAATGGCTCGGTAAAGAGATGAAAATTATCTTTACCGGCAATCAAAATATTAGCAATGGCGTTTAGGAAATTATTAGTTACGCTGATCTCACAGAAAAAATAATTGAAAATATTTAATTATGCTGGTGATTTGTATAATGGAGAGGACTAAATCAGGCGGTTAGTTGTTGCCGAATATCCTAATTAAACTATAATGGGGGTTTCAGGGTTTGCGCTTGTTACTAACCTGCTGCTCAAAGTTTGAGCAGCAGGGGAAGGGTGCTTCCCCTATCAGTTTTCATATTACAGCTAATCATTAACCCCTTAAAGAATTTCACAAGCATTTTATTTTTAATGGACTGACCCCACATTATCGGTAGAACGATAATAAAAATCGAGGTAATGTAATGAATGATAAAAAAATACAAATAGTTGAGCTACTGATTTCACATAGTCAAATGTTGTTACGATCCAGAGACTATGACGAAAAGCTGAATTACTGGGGAAAAGGCAATGTTTCTCAAGGTGCTGTTCTTCACAAAGATTATGTTATATTCGACCCATTACCAGAGGACGCATTTGGAGCCAACGTCAATATCAAAATAGATAATTCTTTTATATTAGATGAAACTGCTCAACGCTGCATTGTAGTGCCATTTTTTATTACAAATAAAAATAAGCTTCAGGTCGCATGATTGAATTTAAATTCAACCCGATTACCGGTGAGCTAAACCTTGATGGTCTTCCTTTAAAAATAGATACTGAAGAAGGCTTTTGTAAGTGTGATTTATACCACGAATTAGTAAAACGCAAAGCTGTAAATAAAAATATGTCGAATCACTACCTTGTTGACTCAGTAATGTTTTTCGATAAAGAATTTCAAGTTACTATACGCCCGGTGTGCTATGGTTTTCATTTTATGCTTCATCTTGTTGATAAAAATAGTCAATACTATAAATCATTAAATGATTGGAATGCACGAACTAATGTTCACATGCTAAATGAATCAGTGAAAAGCCTGTCTGATTGGCTGAAAGAATCACTGAACCTGGACACGCCTGATACCACGGAAACAGACATCATTAGGTGGAACTTTGAGTGGGGGCGGGTTTCAGTCTCATATGAGACAAAGTCATTTAATCATGGGGTATATATAGTTTGGAATATAAAGTAGTCACTTCCAAAAAAGGTGGTTTAGATATGTTAGAAATGAAACTTGATGTTCATACTGGATTTGTAGAAATTAACAACTACCCCATCGAATTAAAAGATGTTGATACTTTTAAAAATTCCGCATTTTACAAGTTTTTTCTCGCCATTGACTACAGTAGGTCCTTTTTATTTCGCTATCGATAATGTTAAATGGAAAGATCAAGTTTTCATTTTGGAACTGAGGCCTTCAGCATTTTCTTTTTCTCCATCATTATTCCTTACTAGTAAGGATGGAAGTTTTTATAAAACGTTAGAGGATTGGGATAAAAGGGCTAGTCTGAGTAATTTATCGGATGAGCAGCAGCGTTTGACAGTATGGGTTGAGAATGAAATAACATCAAAGCCTAATCTTAAAATTAACAATCCCCCATATGGATTTCAATGGAGGCATGAATGGGGAAATATTGTTGTACAATCTAATGAAAAAAGCTTCGATTGTGGTGTTTATATAGAATGGAATGTTTGACTAAATGATGTTAATGATTAATAAAATCCTCCATTTCTTATAGCCTTACTTTTTTATTGATAAACTTAAAATTTAAATAATGAAACTTACTAATCGACTGAAAAAGAAGTTATTAGTCCTTGATGGCATTGACAATGATTTCATAGAGTATGGAAAGGAAATAACATGCCCTGAATGCGAGGGGGTAATAGTCTACTCTATCGTAAACTCATATGAGTTTGACACGCTCACAGAAGAGGTAAAATGCTTTTTGGTTAAGAAAATGAGAGGTGTGAAGCTTGATAGTGAACATAAGAAATATAGCTATGATGAAAGCCAATTAGATGTTTCGAAAAACACATGTTCAAAGTGTTTAAAAGAGTTTTCCGCTATATTAACGTATAAAGAAGTGCAGCCAGCCCGATACCGGGTATATCTTGTGGGGCTTTTTGAAGGTGATTTGAAGCAGATCAAACTTTAAACGTTGAGGTTTACCAATGATTGAAAATCTCATTTGTATTAAAGAAAAAGACCTGCTTCAATGGGCATGTGGTGAAAGTAACATACTGGTTAGTGTGCCATTTTTAAGCTATGCATTGGTCGACTTAACACGCCAGTTAGTCTTTGTGTTAAGCGAGCCTAAGCCATTACCAACCGTTTTGACCATCTTCAATGTGCAGGGCGAAAAACTATTTTGGTCTGCCCCTCCTGAAGGTGCGACTTTCTATTACTTAACATTCAACCTGTCAAAGGAAGTGATCGTTGTCTGTAGCTATCCAGCAAAAAAAAATGGCTGGCATGATTGGTTTTATTCCTGGGATATGAAGCGTAACGTGTTGTCTCAATCGGGCCCTGCGTATTAAGTTCAAAAGCGCCAAAAAAATGATAACTATAACCGGTGGCAAAAAAGGAACTGTATCAGCAGTTATATCAAGCAGTTTAAAAAAGGCTACGAGGAAAAAGATGACTACGGTTTACATTGTCATATTGACGTATATAAACCCCTTGAGGAGGTTGACCCAACGATACCTTCTCATGTTGAGTGACTAAAAAAGGGTATTCAGAGGGGATATTTCTGACTTCCGGAAGACGGATCCCAAGAACTGGTGGGGTCATTCTCGCTAAATCTGAGAGTCCTGCATCTCTTAAAGAGCGCTAGCGCGAGGGCTCTTTTCAGGCGTTAGGCTTGTGTCTGCCGAAATCATTCCCTTAGATTCCAGCATGAAAACTGATCTCTTAGACAATGTGTTTTAACCTCACAATAAAAAAATCCACGCCAAAGCGTGGATTTTTTTCATTCAAATCAAACGTTAAACAAGAAGTTCATCACGTCGCCATCTTTAACGATGTAATCTTTCCCTTCCGCACGCATCTTGCCTGCTTCTTTCGCGCCTTGCTCACCCTTGTAGGTGATGAAGTCTTCAAACGCGATAGTCTGCGCACGAATGAAGCCTTTCTCGAAGTCGGTGTGGATCTTACCAGCCGCCTGAGGCGCGGTCGCACCCACAGGGATGGTCCACGCACGCACTTCTTTTACGCCAGCGGTGAAGTAGGTTTGCAGGTTCAGCAGCTCATAGCCCGCGCGGATCACGCGGTTCAGGCCCGGCTCTTCCAGACCCAGCTCGGCCATGAACTCTTCACGATCGGCGTCGTCCAGCTCTGCAATATCAGATTCAACGGCAGCGCAAACCGCAACCACTACAGAACCTTCAGCCGCAGCGATTTCACGCACTTTGTCCAGATACGGGTTGTTCTCGAAACCGTCTTCGTTAACGTTGGCGATGTACATGGTTGGCTTCAGGGTCAGGAAGCTCAGGTATTTGATCGCCGCTTTGTCTTCGTCAGTCAGGTTTTTCAGCGCGCGCAGCATGCCAGCGTTTTCCAGCTGTGGCAGACATTTTTCCAGCGCAGCCAGTTCCGCTTTCGCGTCTTTGTCGCCGCCTTTGGCTTTCTTCTGCACGCGGTGAATTGCGCGCTCGCAGGTGTCGAGGTCAGAGAGCGCCAGCTCGGTGTTGATGACGTCGATGTCGTCAGCCGGATCCACTTTGTTGTTAACGTGGATAATGTTGTCGTTCTCGAAGCAGCGCACAACGTGGCCGATCGCTTCGGTTTCACGGATGTTGGTAAGGAACTGGTTGCCCAGGCCTTCACCTTTGGATGCGCCTTTTACCAGACCCGCGATGTCCACGAACTCCATGGTGGTGGGCAGAATGCGCTGCGGCTTCACGATTTCCGCGAGCTGGTCCAGACGCGGATCGGGCATAGGCACAACGCCGGTGTTCGGCTCGATGGTACAGAACGGGAAGTTCGCCGCTTCAATACCTGCTTTGGTGAGCGCGTTGAACAGGGTGGATTTGCCCACGTTTGGCAGACCGACGATACCGCATTTGAATCCCATTTCTAAATCACCTTAATATCTTGATAATCAATCCGTTAACGATAACCGATTGAAGAAAAGTAAATAACTACGCCTATTATACACGTAACCCGCGCGACGCGCGGTAAAAAAGCCCCAGAACGCCGATTATTGCGCTTTGAAAGCGTGCAGTCGATTGGTGGCTTTCGTCAGGCCGTCCTGAAGCCAAATCTCGGTGCAGCGGGCCGCTTCGTCTACCGCTTCGTCAATCAGCTTCTGCTCAGAAACCGGGGGTTTACCCAGTACGAAACCAACAACTTTGTTTTTATCGCCCGGATGGCCGATTCCCACGCGCAAACGGTGGAAATTAGGGTTATTACCCAGTTTGCTGATGATGTCTTTCAGACCGTTGTGGCCGCCATGACCGCCGCCCAGTTTGAACTTCGCCACCCCTGGCGGCAGGTCCAGTTCGTCGTGGGCCACCAGGATCTCATCCGGATTGATGCGATAAAACGTTGCCATAGCTGCCACGGCTTTGCCGCTCAGGTTCATAAAGGTGGTTGGCACCAGCAACCGCACGTCAGTACCCGCAAGATTGATGCGTGAGGTATACCCGTAAAACTTGGGTTCTTCACGCAGGGGAGCGCGCAAACGCTCCGCCAGCAGATCAACATACCAGGCACCGGCGTTATGGCGGGTAGCGGCATACTCTGTGCCCGGATTGGCGAGGCCGACAATCAGTTTAATCGTCACGATTTACTTCCTAATGGGTTCCAGATCTGGCGCGTAGTTTACTGTCTGGCGCGCCGCTTGACAAAGTTCTGCCTGCTGTACACCGAAATGCGAATAATTTCTTCTTTGAACAATTAGAATTTCAAGCTGTTCAATGTCTTATTTGTAAATTTTTGTCCGGGAGTTATCAGTAAATGTGATCATTCACGCAACTCATATAAGAGGCGTTGTCTATACTTTACACACAAGGAGAAGGGGCTTTTCCCCTGACAACCCAAAGTTCCGGAGGTGACATATGAAACGCAAAAACGCTTCAATGCTCGGTAACGTGCTAATGGGGTTGGGACTGTTCGTGATGGTCGCCGGTGTCGGTTATTCAATCTTAAACCAATTACCGCAGCTTGACCTCCCACAATACTTTGCGCATGGCGCGGTGCTGAGTATCTTCCTCGGTGCGGTACTGTGGCTCGCCGGGGCGCGCGTGAGCGGACATGAGGAAGTCTGCGATAAATACTGGTGGGTGCGTCATTACGATAAACGATGCCGCCGCGACCAGCGCAAGCATAGCTAGTGCCCCATAAAGAACACCGAAACGACTTCATCTGAAGTCGTTTTTTTTTGCATGACGCATTGACCCTCACGTAACGTAAGGCTTCAGAGTAACGACACTGGCAGAACAAAAGGAGCCGTTATGTTGATACAGGTGGGAGAACTGGCGAAACGTGCCGGGATCACCGTGCGGACTTTGCATCACTACGAGCAAACAGGGCTGTTGTTACCTTCTGCCAGAAGCGCGGCAGGCTACCGGCTTTATAACCTGGCGGATGTGCAGCGTCTGCATATGATCCAGACGCTGGCAAAAGCCGGGCTGGAGCTTGCCGAAATCAGGGATTTTCTGAAACAGCGTTCGCTGTCATTAGCCGAATTACTCGACGGGCAAATCACTCTGCTGGACAAGCAACTGCGTAGCATCCATACGCTGCGCAACCGGCTGGTGGAATTGCGTACCGGGCTGACCGACGATGCGACGCCGGATCTGGAATCCTGGCTACAGACTCTGGAGTTAATGAATATGTACGATCGCTGGTTTAGCAAAGAAGAGTTGCAGCAACTGCCGTTTGCGGTAGAGAAAGAGGCGCTGGCGGATATCTGGTCGGGGCTGGTGAGGGAGGTTAAACACTTGCTGGAACAGAACGTCAGCGTCACGGACGCGCGGGCGACCGATTTGGCTTCACGGTGGATGGAACGCCTGGAGCAGGATACCGCAGGCAAACCGGAATTTTTGACCCGCCTGAACGAGATGCACAGCGTGGAGCCGCAGATGCAGGAGCAAACCGGCATTACGCCGGAGATAACTGATTACATCACGCGGGCGTTTGCCGAATCAAAGCTCAGCATCTGGGAGAAATATCTCACTGCCGAAGAGATGGCCTTTACCCGGGCGCACTACTTTGACCGGATGATGGAGTGGCCGCCGCTGGTGGCGAAGCTGCATCAGGCGCAGCGAGATAATCTCAGTCCCGCTTCTGACGATGCGCAAAAGCTGGCAGAAAAGTGGCTGGTTTTATTCCAGTCCTATGCGGGAACAAACCCGCAGACCCAGCAAAAATTTCGCCTCGCCATGCAGCAGGAGCCGCATCTGATGAAAGGCACGTGGATGACGCCTGCCGTGCTTGAATGGCTCCAGCAGGCGATCGGGGTGATGATGCAAAGACGCGTCTCTGCATCAGATGACTCACAGATCCGCTAATGCAGCTTCACGGTTAGGGTAGAAGGACAATCGGCCAGGGATCGGCTGCACGCCTGCGCGCGCCATGGTGCGCAGGGGCTGGAATTCGAGGTTACTTATCCGCAGCTCGCAGCCTTCCGGCAGGCGGGCAACAAAGCGCTGGAAGGCATCCAGACCGCCGGCATCCAGCACCGGGACGGCATCCCACTTCAGGACCACAATCCGTTTGCCCGCGATGCGGGATTCCAGATCGCTGAACAAACCTTCCGCTGCGGCGAAGAACAGCGGACCAATCACGCGCAGCACCAGCACATCGTCAGGCACCTCAACGTTAACCGGGGAGAGACGCGTCATCTGCGCGATGCGGCGCATAAACAGCAGCGAGGCCAGCACTATGCCGACGCTGATAGCGATAACCATATCGAACAGCACGGTCAGCGACATGCAGATCAGCATCACGATAATGTCGTCTTTCGGCGCGCGGCGCAGCAGGTTAACCACCTTATGCGCCTCACTCATGTTCCAGGCCACCATCAGCAGCAACGCAGCCATGGCAGAGAGCGGAAGCCATGAAAGCAGCGGGGCAAGGATCAGAAGCGCCATGATCACCAGCAGGGAGTGAATGACCGCCGAAACCGGTGATGTCGCGCCCGCACGTACGTTCGCGGCGGAACGGGCAATCGCAGCCGTAGCCGTAATACCGCCGAAGAACGGTGCAACGATGTTACCTAAGCCCTGGCCGACCAGCTCGCTATTGGCTTTATGCTTAGTGCCGGTCATGCCGTCGAGCACGACGGCGCAGAGCAGGGATTCGATTGCGCCCAGCATGGCCATGGAGAACGCGGCAGGAAGCAGAGCGCGAACGGAATCCCAGCTCAGGGTGAAGCTGGAGCCCGGCATGTCCCACGGCAGAACCAGCTGCGGCAGCAGCTGCGGAATGCCGCTGCCCTGTGAGCCGTCCGCCAGAACATAGTGGAACTGGGAGCCAATGGTGGCGACCTGTCCACCGAGCAGGTTGATGACGCCCATTACCGCGCAGCCCAGCAGCAGAGCGGGCAGATGCCCCGGGAGACGAATACCTAAGCGAGGCCAGACGATGAGAGTGCCGAGGGTAACGATGCCAATGGCCGCATCTCCCAGGTTGGCCGTCGGCAACGCCATAAACAGCGCGCCCACTTTCTGTAAATAGTGCTCCGGAACATGGGCCATTTGCAGGCCGAGGAAATCCTTAATCTGCATGGTTCCGATGGTGATCCCAATTCCCGAGGTGAACCCCAGCGTTACGGAAAGGGGAATATATTCAATCAGGCGACCAAAGCGGGCCAGACCAAACAGAATTAAAAAGATGCCGGACATCAGGGTGGCAACCAGCAGGCCTGCCAGACCAAACTGTTGGGAAACCGGGTAGAGGATCACCACAAAGGCGGCCGTCGGGCCGGAGACGCTGAAGCGGGACCCGCCCGTCAGCGCAATCACAATCCCCGCAACGGCCGAGGTGTACAGCCCGTACTGCGGCGCGACGCCGCTACCAATCGCCAGCGCCATCGCCAGCGGGATGGCAATAATCCCGACGGTGATCCCGGCTATCAGGTCACGAACAAAGCGTGACGATGTGTATTTCTCTTTCCAGCAGGCGTCGATGAGGGCGCGAAAGGGCAGAACATGTGAGGAGGTTACGTTTTTCACAATTATCTATCATCCGTGTGCGCATCATCTGTCATATGAATGGCAGGTGAAGGAGGCATAAGTCATACAAATAAATACTATAAACAAAAAAACCCGCCGTAGCGGGTTTTTTGGCCGTGTTCGATCAGTGTTCGAACATTGCAGAGATGGATTCTTCGTTGCTGATACGACGAATCGCTTCGGCCAGCATCCCGGACAGAGTCAACGTACGCACGTTTGGCAGCGCTTTGATCTCGTCACTCAGTGGGATAGTATCGCACACCACAACTTCGTCAATGACGGAGTTACGGAGGTTGTTTACTGCATTGCCGGAGAAGATCGGGTGAGTGGCGTAAGCGAATACGCGTTTCGCACCACGCTCTTTCAGCGCTTCAGCGGCTTTACACAGCGTACCGCCGGTATCGATCATGTCGTCCACCAACACGCAGTCGCGGCCAGCCACGTCACCGATGATGTGCATCACCTGAGAAACGTTAGCGCGCGGACGGCGTTTGTCGATGATCGCCATGTCGGTATCGTTCAGCAGCTTCGCGATAGCACGCGCACGTACCACGCCGCCGATGTCCGGAGAAACCACAATCGGGTTGTCCAGATTCAGTTGCAGCATGTCTTCCAGCAGGATTGGGCTGCCGAATACGTTATCAACCGGCACGTCGAAGAAGCCCTGGATCTGCTCTGCGTGCAGGTCGACCGTCAGTACGCGGTCAACGCCGACGCTGGACAGGAAGTCAGCGACAACTTTAGCGGTGATTGGCACACGCGCGGAACGGACGCGACGGTCCTGACGTGCATAGCCAAAGTAAGGAATAACAGCAGTGATACGGCCAGCAGAAGCACGACGCAGCGCGTCGACCATAACAACCAATTCCATCAGGTTGTCATTCGTTGGAGCACAGGTGGACTGGATGATGAAAATATCACCACCGCGTACATTTTCATTAATTTGTACGCTGACTTCGCCGTCGCTAAAGCGACCTACAGCGGCGTCGCCGAGGGAAGTGTACAGGCGGTTGGCAATACGTTGTGCTAGTTCCGGGGTGGCGTTACCAGCAAAAAGCTTCATATCAGGCACGAGAAGAACCTCAGGCATGCGTCCAGTGGTGGATAGCGTTCGCCGCAAACTGCGGGGCCTAAGCAAACGCTATCCAGGCGGTGTATTAAAGAGCGCGATGCAACGTCTGGAACAGGGTGACGTTGTCACCGAAACTCAGTCTGCGCCAGAATGGCCTGCTGTAGGGGGGAGATGTTCATCCCGCGCGCTACAAAACCATGCAGCCAAACCGGCGCTTGCTCAAGCACCTGACGGGCGGCGGTTTCGGTGTCAAATTCAGCAAAGACACAGGCCCCTGTACCGGTCAGGCGCGACGGCGCGTATTCTAACAGCCAGGAAAGCACCGCATCAACCTCGCGAAAACGTTTTCTTGCGATATCCTCGCAATCGTTGCTGAATTCACAATTTAATAACGTTTTTATTGACCGTACCGGGGTATTTCTTTTCAGGTCAGGATCTTTAAAGATGACCGGGGTAGGAATGCTCACGCCAGGGTGAACGATCAGATACCATTTTTCCGGCGGATCGACCGGCGTGAGGATTTCACCGACACCTTCAGCGAACGCCGCGTGGCCGCGCACAAACACCGGTACATCGGCGCCCAGCGTCAATCCTAACGCTGCCAGTTCGTCCGTCGTCAGACCGCAGCCCCAGAGGTGGTTAAGCGCCACCAGTACGGTCGCGGCGTTCGATGAACCGCCACCAAGACCGCCGCCCATAGGCAGGCGTTTGTCGATACGGATATCCGCACCGCTTCCCGCTGGCAGACGACCCGACGACGACGCCGTTTTCATCAGAAGGCGAGCAGCGCGCACGATCAGGTTATCCTCATGCGCCACGCCGTCGACCGGCGTCAGCAGGTGAATCTGCCCGTCCTGACGCGGTTCGATGGAGATCGTGTCGCCGTAATCGACAAACTGAAACAGCGTTTGCAGGGTGTGATAGCCGTCAGCGCGCTGCCCGGTAATATAGAGAAACAGGTTCAGTTTTGCGGGAGAGGGCCAGTGGGTCATCATTTAACGATCCAGTTGTCCATTTTCAGCTTGATACGCTGGCTACCCTGCGTCAGCTCCATATTGGACGGCAGCGACGGTTGAGTCTTGCTGTCATACGCGCTGTACACCACTTTCCAGGTTTTACCGCCCTGAGTGTAATTTACCTGGCTCAGACGGTATTGATCGTCGAGCGTGTAGTCGGTTGCGTCACCCGGCAGGCCAAGGATCCACTGGCGCAGACTATTGAGCGGAATCGGCATCCCGGTCAGCTTGCCAATCATCTCTTCGGCGTCAGTTGCCGTGTAGTGCTGGCCTTTGTTATCGGTAATCTGCGCTTCGCCAGGCTTCGCGTTCAGCTCCAGTTCGGTGCTGCCCAGCGGGTTCAGCAGCAGCAGGCGATAGTTGTCCTGACCCGTTTGCTGCCAGAAGAAGCGAGCGTAAACTTTTTGCTCGTCAGAGAGATAAGCAAATGCACCGCGGGTCTGATACTGGCTTAATTTCAGCACGTCCTGCTGGTGCTGGCGCCACTGCGGTGAGTCAGGGCTTTTGCCCGGGCCTTTCGGCTGATGAACGGAACAGGCGGTCAGAACCAGGGCCGCCAGAGGCAGCAGGCGAATCATTCGGGTCATAATGATGACAAATCCTTGAGATACGTTGCAGTTATAACTGTTAATGCTAGCGTTGAAGGGTGCCACCGTCTACGTTCAAATTATCTCAAAGCGTGGCGTAAGCTATTACTCCGAAAGGGGGCAGTCTCTTTTATTGATCTCGCGCATCCTGTATGATGCGTCCTGCTAACCTTATTAACGCTGGTACTACTCCCGCTCAACATGACCCTATTAGCACTCGGTATTAACCACAAAACGGCCCCGGTTTCACTGCGAGAACGCGTTACGTTTTCGCCGGATACGCTCGACCTGGCGCTGGACAGCCTGCTTGCACAGCCGATGGTGCAGGGTGGCGTGGTGCTGTCGACGTGCAACCGTACCGAGCTCTATTTAAGCGTGGAGGAGCAGGACAACCTGCACGAGGCGCTGATCCGCTGGCTATGTGACTACCACAACCTCAACGAAGAAGAGCTGCGCAACAGCCTGTACTGGCATCAGGATAACGATGCGGTCAGCCATCTGATGCGCGTGGCCAGCGGTCTGGATTCGCTGGTGCTGGGCGAGCCACAGATCCTCGGCCAGGTGAAAAAAGCCTTCGCGGATTCCCAGAAAGGGCATCTGAAAGCCAGCGAACTTGAACGAATGTTCCAGAAGTCATTCTCCGTGGCGAAGCGTGTGCGAACCGAAACCGACATTGGCGCCAGTGCGGTTTCGGTTGCTTTCGCGGCCTGTACCCTTGCCCGTCAAATCTTCGAATCGCTGTCGACCGTCACCGTACTGCTGGTGGGGGCGGGCGAAACCATCGAGCTGGTGGCGCGCCATCTTCGCGAACACAAGGTGAAGAAGATGATCATCGCCAACCGCACCCGCGAACGTGCACAGGTGCTGGCAGATGAAGTGAGCGCTGAGGTGATTGCGTTGAGCGACATCGATGAACGTCTGAAAGAGGCGGACATTATTATCAGCTCTACCGCCAGCCCGCTGCCGATTATCGGGAAAGGGATGGTCGAGCGTGCGCTGAAATCCCGCCGCAATCAGCCGATGCTGCTGGTGGATATCGCCGTTCCGCGTGATGTTGAACCGGAAGTGGGCAAACTGGCGAACGCCTACCTGTACAGCGTGGATGACCTGCAAAGCATCATTTCGCACAACCTTGCCCAGCGTAAGGCGGCGGCTGTGCAGGCGGAAACCATCGTTGAACAGGAAACCAGCGAATTTATGGCCTGGCTGCGCGCGCAAAGCGTCAGCGAGACCATCCGCGAATACCGCGGTCAGGCGGAGCAGGTGCGTGATGACCTGACGGCCAAAGCGTTAGCGGCCCTTGAACAGGGCGGCGACGCGCAGGCGATTATGCAGGATCTGGCCTGGAAACTGACCAACCGCCTGATCCATGCCCCAACCAAATCTCTTCAGCAGGCTGCCCGTGACGGGGACGATGAACGCCTGACAATTCTGCGCAACAGCCTCGGGCTGGAATAGCGCCCTATACCCATTTTCTAAGACAAGGTGCATTTACGCCTATGAAGCCTTCTATCGTCGCTAAACTGGAAGCTCTGCACGAGCGCCATGAAGAAGTCCAGGCGCTGCTCGGCGATGCCGGGACCATTGCCGACCAGGAACGTTTTCGCGCGCTGTCGCGTGAATACGCGCAGTTAAGTGATGTTTCAAAATGCTTTACCGACTGGCGACAGGTCCAGGAAGATATCGAAACCGCGCAGATGATGCTCGACGATCCTGAGATGCGCGAGATGGCGCAGGAAGAGTTACAGGATGCGAAAGCGCGTTCAGAAGAGATGGAGCAGCAGCTTCAGGTGCTTCTGCTGCCGAAAGATCCGGACGATGAGCGTAACGCCTTTGTGGAAGTCCGCGCCGGTACCGGCGGCGACGAAGCGGCGCTGTTCGCCGGGGATCTGTTCCGTATGTACAGCCGTTATGCCGAATCCCGTCGCTGGCGCGTGGAGATCATGAGCGCCAACGAAGGCGAGCATGGCGGCTACAAAGAGGTTATCGCCAAAATCAGCGGTGACGGCGTGTACGGTCGACTGAAATTTGAATCCGGCGGCCACCGCGTGCAGCGCGTGCCTGCGACGGAATCGCAGGGGCGCATTCATACCTCGGCCTGTACGGTGGCGGTGATGCCGGAGCTGCCGGAAGCGGAACTGCCGGATATCAACCCGGCGGATCTGCGCATCGACACCTTCCGCTCTTCAGGGGCAGGTGGTCAGCACGTTAACACCACCGACTCCGCTATCCGTATTACTCACCTGCCCACCGGGATTGTGGTTGAGTGTCAGGATGAACGTTCCCAGCACAAGAACAAAGCTAAGGCGTTATCCGTGCTGGGCGCCCGTATCCACGCGGCGGAAATGGCGAAACGCCAGCAGGCGGAAGCCTCTACCCGCCGTAACCTGCTGGGCAGCGGCGACCGTAGCGATCGTAACCGCACCTATAACTTCCCGCAGGGGCGCGTAACCGACCATCGCATCAACCTGACGCTCTACCGTCTGGATGAGGCAATGGAAGGCAAGCTCGATATGCTGATTGAGCCTATCGTGCAGGAATACCAGGCCGACCAGCTGGCGGCACTGTCCGAGCAGGATTAATGGATTTTCAGCGCTGGTTACGCCATGCCGCCAGTGAGCTTTCCGCAAGTGAAAGCCCGAAGCGTGACGCCGAAATTCTGCTTGAGCATGTGACGGGTAAAGCCCGCACGTATCTGCTGGCTTTCGGCGAAACCGCGCTGACCGCTGAACAGCAATCGCAGCTGGAGACGCTGCTTGCCCGCCGTAAAACCGGCGAGCCGGTGGCGCATCTGGTTGGCGAGCGCGAGTTCTGGTCCCTTCCACTGTACGTCTCAGCGGCCACGCTGATCCCGCGCCCGGACACCGAGTGTCTGGTGGAGCAGGCGCTGGCGCGGTTACCGGCGCAGCCGTGTCAGATCCTCGATCTCGGCACCGGCACCGGGGCGATTGCGCTGGCGCTTGCCAGCGAGCGGCCAGACTGCACCGTGACGGCGGTAGACGTGATGCATGATGCGGTCGCCCTCGCGCGGCGCAACGTTGAACGGCTGGGGCTGAACAATGTTTCCGTTCTGCAAAGCAGCTGGTTTGCCGCGCTTGAAAGCCGCATGTTTGAAATGGTTGTCAGCAATCCGCCCTACATCGACGAAGACGATCCGCATCTCGCGCAGGGGGACGTGCGTTTTGAACCCTTGACCGCGCTGGTCGCTGCGAATCAGGGACTTGCGGATCTCGATCACATTGTGACAACGTCACGGCAACATTTGCTTCCCGGTGGCTGGCTGCTGGTGGAACATGGCTGGACGCAGGGAGAGGCGGTGCGAGCGCTGTTTACGCATGCCGGATACGCTGCCGTGGAAACCTGCCGGGATTACGGCGGCAATGAACGTCTGACGCTGGGGCAGCGGTCATGAGCCTGTTTACGCTGCTGATCTCCGTTCACCTGGTTTCCGTTGCCCTGACCATTGGCTTTTTTATTGCCCGCTACTGGTGGCGCTACAACAACAATCCGCTGATTAACGCCCGCTGGGTACGCATCGCCCCGCACTGTATCGACACGGTGCTGTTCCTTTCCGGAGCCGGGTTAATGTGGAAGACCGGCTATCTGCCATTTACTGATAAAGGCGCATGGCTGACTGAAAAGCTGTTTGGCGTTATCATCTACATCGTTTTGGGTTTTATCGCGCTTGGGCGTCATCGTCCGCGCAGCCAGCAGACAGGGTTTATCGCCTTTTTGCTGGGTCTGGTGGTGCTGTACATCATCATTAAACTCGCCACCACAAGAATACCGTTACTGGGGTAAGTCATGAGGTCCTTAGCCGATTTCGAATTTAACAAAGTGCCGCTCTGCGATGGTATGATCCTGATTTCAGAGATGATCCGCGACGATTTTACGTCACAGTACGTTTACGCTGAACTGGAGAATCTGGTCAGCCTGGCGCGCGAAGAGATCAATCAGGCACGTCCGCAGGACTGGCAATTAGAGAAGCTGATTGAGCTTTTCTACGGCGAATGGGGTTTCTGCGACACGCGAGGCGTGTACCGCCTGTCTGACGCACTGTGGCTGGACCAGGTGTTGAAAAATCGTCAGGGCAGCGCCGTCGCGTTGGGCGCCATTTTACTGTGGGTTGCGCACGAGCTGGAGATTCCACTGGTGCCGGTCATTTTCCCGACGCAGATGATTTTGCGGGCGGAGTGGCTGGACGGTGAGATGTGGTTAATCAATCCGTTTAACGGCGACACGCTGGATGAGCATACGCTGGATGTCTGGCTGAAAGGCAACATCAGCCCGATAGCTGAGCTGTTCAATGAAGATCTCGATGAAGCCGATAACGCCGAAGTGATCCGCAAGCTCCTGGATACGCTGAAGTCTGCGCTGATGGAAGAGCGTCAGATGGAGCTGGCCCTGCGCGCAAGCGAAGTGCTGTTGCAGTTCAATCCGGAAGATCCGTACGAAATCCGCGACCGCGGCCTGATTTATGCGCAGCTCGACTGCGAGCACGTGGCGCTGAATGATTTAAATTATTTCGTCGAACAATGTCCGGAAGACCCGATCAGCGAGATGATCCGCGCGCAGATCAACGCGATCGCGCATAAACACATTACACTGCATTAATCTTAATTCCGATTCACACCTGAATAAGGCGATCCTATGAAACAAAAAGTGGTTAGCATTGGTGATATCAACGTGGCAAACGACCTGCCGTTCGTGCTGTTTGGCGGTATGAACGTGCTGGAATCCCGCGATCTCGCTATGCGCATCTGCGAACACTACGTGACCGTGACCCAAAAACTGGGCATCCCGTACGTGTTTAAAGCCTCTTTTGACAAAGCCAACCGCTCCTCCATTCACTCATACCGTGGCCCGGGCCTGGAAGAGGGGATGAAGATTTTCCAGGAGCTGAAACAGACGTTTGGCGTGAAAGTGATCACCGACGTGCACGAGGCGTCTCAGGCACAGCCGGTGGCTGATGTGGTAGACGTGATTCAGCTTCCGGCGTTCCTCGCTCGCCAGACTGACCTGGTAGAAGCGATGGCGAAAACCGGTGCCGTGATTAACGTGAAAAAACCGCAGTTCGTGAGCCCAGGCCAGATGGGTAACATCGTCGACAAGTTTATCGAAGGCGGTAACGACCAGGTTATCCTGTGCGACCGTGGTTCAAACTTCGGTTATGACAACCTGGTTGTGGATATGCTGGGCTTCAGCGTGATGAAGAACGTCTCTAACCAGTCTCCGGTGATTTTCGACGTGACCCACTCCCTGCAATGCCGCGACCCGTTTGGCGCCGCGTCTGGCGGGCGTCGTGCGCAGGTGACCGAACTGGCGCGCGCCGGTATGGCAACCGGCCTGGCGGGTCTGTTCATTGAAGCGCACCCGGATCCGGCTAACGCGAAATGCGACGGTCCATCCGCGCTGCCGCTGGATAAGCTGGAGCCGTTCCTGAAACAGATCAAAGCGATTGACGATCTGGTGAAGAGCTTCGACGAGCTGGATACCAGCAACTAATAAAAAAACCCGCTTCGGCGGGTTTTTCTTTGCCCGGCGGCGCTACGCTTGCGCGGGCCTACGGGTTTTGTAGGCCGGGTAAGCGCAGCGCCACCCCGCAAAAAAATTACGCAAATATTGTCATCAGATACGCAATAAACAGCGCCATATGCGCCGCGCCGTTCAGCACATTGGTGCGGCCGGTGGAGAAGGAAATCTGGCACAGCAGCAAGGATGCCACCATCACAATCATCTCTGGCGCACCCAGCGCAAACTGCAATTCATTTCCCGTCATAAAGGCAATCAACGTCACCACCGGAACGGTAAGGGAGATGGTCGCCAGAACAGAGCCAAAGAACAGATTCATCGCACGCTGCACCTGATTATTGAGCACCGCTTTCAGCGCTCCCAGGCCTTCTGGCGACAGGATCAACAGGGCCACCAGGAAACCGGTAAAGGCGACCGGCGCGTTCAGTTCAGTTAACAGCGCCTCCAGCGGGTTCGCATTCATCTTGGTGACCGCAATAACGGCAATCAGATGCACGATCAGCCAAACCGTGTGCCACGCGCTGCTGTGAGCCGACGGCTTACCGTGATGCGGGTCATCGTCGTCACCGTCGTCTTCATGCTCGTAAACAAACAGGCTCTGGTGCGTTTTGGTCTGGATCAGCAGGAACACGCCGTACATCGCCGCGGAAATCAGCGCCACCAGCAGCGCCTGGCCGGTGGTGAAATTTGCACCCGGCAGCGCCATCGGGAATACCAGCACAATAATCGCCAGCGGGAACAGGGCGATCAGGTACTGTTTAATGCCAAAAAGGTTCATGTACTGGGTGGCAAATTTGCGACCACCTAATAAAAGTGAAAAACCAACCAGGCCGCCGGTAACAATCATAATGATGGAATAGAGCGTATCGCGCATTAGCGTTGGCGCGGCGTCGCCGGTGGCCATTAATGCGGAAATGAGACTGACCTCAAGAATCACAACCGAAAGGCTTAAAATTAATGACCCATACGGCTCTCCAAGACGGTGGGCTAAAACATCCGCATGGCGTACCACGCTAAATGCGCTGGTTAAAATACCCACCAGAGCCAGAATATTGATCCCCACAACCACTGGCAATGACTGACTGCTTCCCCAGAAGAGCAGCACAGCCAGTGCCAGAACCGGGAAAATGAGAGAGGTCTCCTTGTGGCGGGTTTTCACCGCCTCGTGTGTTGCTGTCATGTGTTTCTCCAACAATGCAGGTGCTTGTAATTATAGATAGATTTTAAAAGTATTAAATTAACAGAAATCTGTTAAATACCCTGTATTTTTTACTTAATTTTACCCTTTATTATAATTTTTATGCCTGAGGCTTATAATTGCCTATCTCTGTTAAATATTAATTTAATAACAATGACTTGCATTTTTATATTGTTCATTTCTTTCTGTTGGCTGGCACCCTCGCGTATCGTCGTCCACACTTATCTTTTAGCCAAAAGAGGGGTTAACGATGCCATACAAATCGAAAAGCGAATTACCAGATAACGTGCAAAACGTATTGCCTGCCCACGCCCAGGAAATCTACAAAGAAGCCTTTAACAGCGCCTGGGATCAGTACAAAGATAAAGAAGATCGCCGGGACGATGCCAGCCGCGAAGAGACGGCCCATAAGGTGGCCTGGGCCGCCGTAAAAAATGACTATGAGAAAGGGGACGATGATAAATGGCACAAAAAGAAATAGCCGCGAATAATACGCTGCCTCCCTTTTGACATTTCAGGCGGTTGACCTGCCGCTGTATTGCATCTGGCCCGCGAATTGCTTATCGTTGCTCAACTGCTGTTAAAATGAACAGCACAGAATGCCGGGAAGGCGAATTACAGATGTCGCAAGGAAGCATGCAGTGGCGGAGGTGGAATGTGTTAACGCGTGATTTCTTGATGAAGGCAGATTGTAAGACGGCATTTGGTGCTATTGAGGAATCGCTTCTGTGGTCGGCTGAACAACGTGCGGCGTCGCTTGCGGCAACGCTGGCCTGCCGCCCGGATGATGGCCCGGTCTGGATCTTTGGTTACGGCTCGCTGATGTGGAACCCGGCGCTCGAATTTGTTGAATCGGCAACCGGAACGCTGCCTGGCTGGCACCGCGCCTTCTGTTTGCGCCTGACCGCCGGACGCGGCAGCGCGTGTCAGCCAGGACGCATGCTTGCACTAAAAGAGGGCGGGCGCACCACGGGCGTGGCATACCGGCTGCCGGATACCACGCTGGAAGATGAGCTGACGCTGCTGTGGAAGCGCGAGATGATCACCGGCTGCTATATGCCCAGCTGGTGCAAGCTGGAACTGGATGACGGCCGCACCGTCAACGCGCTGGTGTTCATTATGGATCCGCGCCACCCGCTGTATGAAGCCGACACCCGAACCCAGGTGATTGCCCCGCTGATTGCCGCCGCCAGTGGACCGCTGGGTACTAACGCCCAGTACCTTTTCTCGCTCGATCAGGAGCTGACGCGTCTCGGTATGCAGGACGACTGTCTGAGTGAGCTGGTGGTGAAGGTGAAAGCGCTGCTGGAAGGGAACCCGCTCAGCAATACGCTGCGGCCAGGTTTTGCCTGATAATACGCCCGGCTGGCCGGGCGTTTATGGTTATGCTGCCACGTAACTTACGGAATGTTCGAGCGACTGGCTGTGGCTGTCGATCAGCACATCCCAGGTGCCGGTGTAAGGCACCGTCAGCCAGGCCTTATCGTCCTGGACGGTAAGGATATCTGCCTGCGATTGTTTCTGTCCTTTCGAACTTATCAGATGGATGCGGCAACGCTCTGAGCAACGCACCACTACCGTATCCCCGCCAAACAGTTTCAGACTTGTTTTAACTCGTGCCATTTTATACCCCGTCGTTTTTGCCCATCCCGAGCGTGATGTTGTTCACAATTTACTCATTGCATAACACCAAAGGGGCAGGAGTGGGATGCTGATTTCGATCAAAAAATGGCGCAACGATTAAACAAAAATGACAAAATCCCTGAAACCTTTCAGCGGACGCACTTTTTCCCTGTTTAACGCGCGTCCGGGAAAAATTATATGCGGAAATGGCCTGCGGTCTCAGCAAGGTCGCCCGCCTGGCTTTGCAGCGCGCTGGCCGCCGCAGCAGACTGTACAACAAGCTCGGCGTTCTGCTGCACCATGCGATCCAGATGAGTCACCGCGTGGTTAATTTCATGGATCCCTTTCATCTGCTCGCGGGTGGCAATAGATATTTCACGCATTATGCCTGACACGCTCCCGACGCTGGCGCGGATCTCATCCATGCTGTCGCCCGCAAGGTGCACAAACCGGGAGCCGGTTGCAACGCTTTCGGTGGTGGAATCAATAAGGGATTTGATCTCTTTCGCCGCCTGAGCGCTGCGGCTGGCCAGGTTACGTACTTCCCCCGCAACGACCGCGAACCCACGGCCTTGCTCCCCGGCACGTGCCGCTTCCACCGAGGCGTTAAGCGCCAGAATATTGGTCTGGAAGGCGATGCCGTCAATGACGCTGGTGATATCGCCGATTTTCGCGGAAGCCAGTTCGATGGACTGCATGGTGCTGATGGCCTGAGCGACGACGTCACCTCCGCGGGATGCGGCGGCAGAGGCCTTGCTCGTCTGTTCATTCGCTTCTGCTGCCGACTCGTTTGACTGCGTAACGGAGGCCGTGATCTCTTCCACGGCGCTGGCGGTTTCGCGAAGGCTTGATGCCGCCTGCTCGGTACGCCCGGAAAGATCCTGATTACCCGCCGCAATCTCATGCGCGGCGTTTTTCACTGAGGCGCTCGCATCACGCAGCTGGACCATCACCACAGAAAGCTTATCGCTGAAGGCGTTAAACGCCTGCGCGATTTGCGCCACTTCATCGCCCCCCTTATCCGGCAGACGCTGCGACAGATCGTTAGTACCGTTGGCAATGTTGTTCATCGCGTCACGGATACCGAACAGCCGCTTAAGCAGGCGGGCAATCAGGAGGTGCATGAGGGCTCCGCTCAGCAGGGCGAGGATTGCCAGCGACAGTGCAGATGCTTTAAGCAATGAGCGCATCCCGGCGGTGGCATCGCCGTTATCAAGCGCCACAACCAGCAGCCAGTGCGTCCCCGGCACGGCGGTGGCCAGGAACGTTTTTTCGCGTCCGTTTGACGTTCCGTCAACCAGGTTGCCGCTTTTCAGAGTGGCAAAATCGGTCCCTTTGATCGTTTCAGTAAACGGCTTAAGCGTCAGCGCAGGATCGCTGCCGGCAATTACGGTGCCGTTGCTGTCCAAAAGCAGTCCACTGCTGGCCGGAGTCGGGTGAATACCGCGCACGTTAGCCACCACGCTGTCCATTGCCACATCGCCCGCCACCACCGCTTTCAGGGCGCCTTGCTCTTTAACGGGTACCGCGAACGTCACCACCAGTTTCCCGGTGCCCGCATCCACATAGGGTGCAGTCACTACCGGGCCATCAGCGCTGACGACCTGCTGATACCACGGGCGAAGGGTGGGATCGTAATCAGCGGGCACCCCGGTTGGGTCAGAAAATTTAGCCGTTTTGCTGGCATAACCCACGTAGACGTTGGTAAATCCACCCGCCAGTGCAAGCTGTTTAAACACCGGAACCGGATCGTCGCTGAGCGCGACCGACTGCGCCGAAGTGATGACGGTTATTTTGCTGTTCACCCAGTCGGCAATCGCCATGTTGTGGCTGGCGCTGGTGCTGGTCAGAATATCGCGCTGCGACTGCTGATTATCCTGGCGCGTGACCTGAAAGTTAATAATGGTATTAAGAAGAAGGGCGACGACCAGACAGCCTGTCGTCGCGGCAATGATGCGGGCGCGAATGGATCTGAACATAAGTGTAATACCTGCTGTGTTGTTTCCATGCCTATCGGCAACGGTGCAGGTAAACTTGATGCTGAAACCGCGTCCATAAGAAAATAATATTTTTAGCGGGTTATTATTAAAAAGTTAATACTTTATCGGCGGAAAGCGTCCATTCAGCCAGCTCCACCAGCGTACCAATTTCCACGCCATCAATCAGCGGCAGCCCGGTAATGCCGCGCCCGTCGGTACAGGTTTTGCACAGTTTGACCGGAACGTTTTGCGCGGTCAGGATCTCCAGCATTTGTTGAATGTTGTAGCCCTCTGCGGGTTTTTGCCCCTTCAGCCCGGCCGTGACGGCGTCGGACATCAAAAAGAGGCGCAGCTCCAGCTCACTCTCCTTATCGCGCAGCGCGATTGCCAGGCGCAGGCTGTTAAAAAGGGATTCACTGCCGTAGGCCGCACCGTTGGCGACGATCACAATCTTCTGCATGTTGACTCCTGTTCTTTGAAAAGGCACGAATATTGCTTCTCGTACCGAAGAATACGTATCGGGGAGAGAAACGATGACGATAGTGGCTGGCAGTTCCCCTGGCGCAACCGAATGGTTCCAGCGTGCGAGAATGTTGCGCGAGGAACAGCTCGGCAGACTGGCGCAGCTGGGCGCACTGGTGAACAGCATCAGTCGACTGGTGCATATGCTACAGTGCGAGCGCGGTGCGTCAAATGTCTGGCTCTGCTCGCAGGGCAAATTGTACGCGCCTGAATGCAAGGCCAGCAGGGCCCTGGTGGATGAAAACCTCGCCGCATTGCACCTTCAGTTTAACGAACCGCTGCCGGGCAGCGCCCTGTGCGAACGTATTGCCAGCGCACTGCACGGCCTTGAGACGCTAACGGCGCTGCGTGATGGCGTTACAGGTCAATGCGTCACCGCGCCGCAGGCGATGGAACATTACAGCCGCATACTGCGTCATTTGCTCAGTATCGTACCCCAACTCAGCGACAGCATTGACGATCCGCACATCGCGGGCCGATTTGTGGCCCTTTACAGCCTGATGCAGGGCAAAGAACTTGTGGGACAAGAGCGGGCGCTGGGGGCTATTGGTTTCACCCAGGGATTCTTTGACGATGAAACCCGCCAGCGGCTGGTGGATCGCATTGATGGCCAGCAGGCCTGCTTTGAGGTTTTTATCTCCCATTGCACTCCAGACGTGCAGGAGTCATTTACCCTCAACTGCCTGCCGGGTCTGGAGACTGAAAAACTCAGGCGTGAAGCGTGCACCCGCCAGCCTCCGGCAGATAACGGTGATACCGCCCTCAAATGGTTTGCCCTGCAAACCGCGCGCCTTGAGCACCTGCGCACGCTGGAGGAGGTGGCAATTGCCGATCTGATGACGGCAGTTGAGGAGCGCCGCTATAGCGAAAACCTGCACGCAGACGATGAACACGACGATATCCTGGCGCGATTTCCGGATAAACCGCTGCTGCCGCTGGTGCGCCAGCAGGCGCGTGAAATTGAGCAACTCTCCCGTCAGCTTGCTTCCCTGCGCGACACGCTGGAGGAGCGTAAGACCATCGACAAAGCCAAAAGCGTGCTGATGACGCACCAGAACATGAGCGAGGAGCAGGCGTGGACCGCCCTGCGCAAAATGGCGATGGATAAAAACCAACGCATGGTAGATATCGCCCGTGCGCTGCTTACGGTGAAAAATCTGTGGAAGATACCCCCTGGGGAGTAGTTGCACAGTCAGTGGGCAATTTATGCCTGATTGAGGTGCGTAATACAGCGCTCTTCTTGCAGAAACCCCGTAACGCCGGGGATAAAAAGCTGGCATTACCTTTGCATTAACAGATTAACCATTTTCGACGATGCGCCAACGGCGGTGCATGCGTCTTCAGGATAAAGGCGTCCAGCGGTGCTTCAGCACCGTCGGGCGCTTTTTTTTGCCTTTTTTCAGGAGCAATTATGGCGGATTTGTCGAGACGGCGGTTATTGCAGGCCAGCATGCTGGCGAGTGGTGCGATGCTGTTGCCGGGTGTCATGCAGGCCGCATGGGCGGCGGGGTCAGATAAGCCGGAGCAGGATACCGTGCGTATCGGGTTTATACCTCTGACCGACTGCGCGCCCGTGGTTATCGCGGCCCTGAAGGGGTTCGATAAAAAACACGGCATTACTATTGTGCCGACCAAAGAGGCGAGCTGGGCGGCGGTGCGCGACAAGCTGGTGGCGGGCGAACTGGACGCCGCGCACATTCTTTACGGCCTGCTGTACGGTCTGGAGCTGGGTATCGCGGGCAAGCCGCAGCAGATGGCGAACCTGATGACCCTCAACCAGAACGGTCAGGCCATTACGCTCTCCAGCGATCTGGCGGAGAAGGGCGTTCGTGACCTCGACGGGCTGAAAAAGCTGATTGCGCAGCAGGCGCCGGGAACCTACACCTTCGCGCATACCTTCCCGACGGGAACGCACGCCATGTGGCTCTACTACTGGCTGGCCAGCGCGGGGATTAACCCGTTTGACGACGTGCGCACCGTGGTGGTGCCGCCGCCGCAGATGGTGATGAACATGCGCATTGGCAACATGGTCGGGTTTTGCGTTGGCGAGCCGTGGAACGCGCGGGCGATTAACGACCGCATCGGGTTTACCGCCGCCACGTCACAGTCCATCTGGGCCGATCACCCGGAAAAGATCCTCGGCACCCGACGCGACTGGGTGGCGAAAAATCCGCACACCGCACGGGCGCTGGTGAGCGCCGTGATGGAAGCCGCGCGCTGGATCGAGGCGTCAGCGGAAAACAAACGCGAAACCGCGCAGATCCTCTCGCGCCGCGCCTGGCTCAACTGCAAGGAACAGTATCTCACCGGACGCATGCTCGGCGAGTACGACAACGGGGTCGGTCAGCGCTGGCAGGATGCGCACCCGATCCGTTTCTTCAACGAGGGTGCCGTGAGCTACCCGTATCTCTCCGACGGCATGTGGTTCTTAACCCAGTTCCGCCGCTGGGGCTTGCTCAACGCCGCGCCGGATTACGCGGGCATTGCACAGCGCATTAACCAGACCGCGGTCTGGCAGGATGCCGCGACCGCCGTGGGCGGCATGTCCACACCGTCATCACCGTATCGCAGCAGCACCCTGATGGACGGCACCGTCTGGAACGGCACCGATCCGGAAGGGTACGCCAACCGCTTCGCCATTCACCGTAAAGGGGCCTGAGTATGCAGCATCTGCAAAATACAAAACCACAAGAGACGTCAGAGAGCGGGGAAGTGATAGTCCTGCCTCCGTTACAGGTTCGCCGTCGTGCGCCCGCGTTTACGCGTCGGATGAATGATTTTTTACAGCGCGTCATCCCGGCGCTGCTCGGTCTCGGCCTGCTGGTGGTGCTCTGGCAGCTGGCGGCGATAAACAGTAAAGGCTTTCCGACGCCGCTCAGCACGCTCGATTCGGCCATAAGCCTGTTTGCCGATCCGTTTTATCGCGACGGGCCAAACGATATGGGCATTGGCTGGAACGTGCTGGCGTCGTTGCAGCGCGTCGCCATCGGCTTCGGTCTGGCGGCGCTGGCGGGCATTCCGCTGGGCTTTTTGATTGGCCGCTTCACCTTTTTCTCCCGCATGTTCAACCCGCTGATCGCGCTACTGCGTCCGGTCAGCCCGCTGGCCTGGCTGCCTATCGGCCTGCTGCTGTTCCAGAAAGCGGAGCCTGCATCGAGCTGGACTATTTTTATCTGCTCCATCTGGCCGATGGTCATTAACACCGCCGAAGGGGTGCGCTGTATTCCGCAGGACTACCTCAACGTGGCCCGGGTGCTGCAACTCTCAGAGTGGACCATCATGCGCCGCATTCTTTTCCCGGCCGTGCTGCCTGCGGTGCTGACCGGGGTACGTCTTTCCATTGGCATTGCCTGGCTGGTGATTGTCGCCGCCGAGATGCTCACCGGAGGTTTAGGCATTGGCTTCTGGATCTGGAATGAGTGGAACAACCTCAACGTCGAAAACATTCTCATCGCCATCGTCATCATTGGCGTGGTCGGGTTGCTGCTGGAGCAGGGGCTGATGCTGATCGCCCGTCGCTTTAGCTGGCAGGAAAAATAAGGAGTGAAGATGAAACCGTTAATTCAGGTCCAGGCCGTGAGCCAGCGTTTTTCCACCGCCAGCGGCGAGTTTCTGGCGCTGCAAAACGTCTCTTTTGATATCCACGAGGGCGAAACCGTCAGTCTGATTGGTCACTCCGGCTGCGGCAAGTCGACGCTGTTAAACCTGATCGCCGGGATCACGCTGCCGACGGAAGGCGGGCTGATTTGCGACAACCGCGAAATCGCCGGGCCGGGGCCAGAGCGCGCGGTGGTGTTTCAGAATCATTCGCTGCTGCCGTGGCTGACCTGCTTCGACAACGTGGCGCTGGCGGTGGATCAGGTCTTCCGTCACACCATGAGTAAGGCCGAGCGCAAAGCGTGGATTGAGCACAATCTCGACCGGGTGCAGATGGGCCACGCGCTGCATAAGCGCCCCGGGGAGATCTCCGGCGGTATGAAGCAGCGCGTCGGGATTGCCCGCGCGCTGGCGATGAAGCCGAAAGTCCTGCTGATGGATGAACCCTTCGGCGCGCTGGATGCGCTGACGCGCGCCCATCTTCAGGACTCGGTGATGCAGATCCAGCAGGCGCTGAATACCACCATCGTGCTCATCACCCACGACGTGGACGAGGCGGTACTGCTCTCTGACCGCGTACTGATGATGACCAACGGCCCGGCGGCCACCGTGGGTGAGATCCTGCGCGTCGATCTGCCGCGCCCGCGCAACCGGGTGCAGCTGGCGGACGACAGCCGCTATCACCACATGCGCCAGCAGATCCTCCATTTCCTCTACGAAAAACAGCCGAAAGCGGCGTAATGAGGGGGCACGATGCGACTGGTCATTATCGGTAATGGTATGGCGGCAACCCGGCTGATTGCGTCGCTCACCGGGCGTGTTCCCGGTCGTTTCGCTGTCACCGTCATCGGTGACGAGCCGGAGCAGGCATACAACCGCATCCAGCTTTCGCCAGTGCTGGGTGGCGAAAAGCAGGCGGAGCACATCTGTATGCACGATGAAGACTGGTACACGGCACGAGGCGTGACGGTGCTGCGAGGAGAAACGGCGCTCGCAGTAGACGTCAACGCGCGTGAAGTGCATACCTCTGCTCGCACGCTGGGCTGGGATGCGCTGGTGTTTGCTACCGGTTCTACCCCTGTTGTGCCGCCGATCCCCGGCGGCGATGCGCCGCATGTGTTCACCTTTCGCACCCTGGCAGAAACCCGCGCCATCCAGAATATCTCCGGGCCGGCGGTAGTGCTGGGCGGCGGAGTACTCGGCGTGGAGGCAGCGGCAGCGCTGGCGCGCAAGGGTGACAACGTCACGCTCGTGCATCGCGGTCCGTGGCTGATGGAACAGCAGCTGGATCAGCAGGCGGGACTGTTGCTGGAAGAGGCGCTGGCGGCGCGGGGCGTTAGCTGTGAACTCGCCTCGGGCATCACCGCCATCGCTGACGATGCCGTGACGTTGCTCGACGGACGCCGCATTGCCGCCACGCGCGTGGTGCTGGCAACCGGCGTGCAGCCCAACGTTGCGCTGGCAAATGCCAGCGGCATTCGCTGCGCGCGCGGCATCGTGGTGGTTCAGGAGATGCAAACCTCCGTGCCGGGTATCTACGCCATCGGCGAGTGCTGCGAAATTGACGGCCAGACGTTTGGCCTGGTGGCCCCCTGTCTGGCGCAGGCGGATATTCTTGCCGCGCGGCTGGCCGGGGAGGTCACCGCGCCGTTTACCCTGACCGACAACGGCGTGCGCCTTAAGGTGACCGGCGTGGATCTGTTCAGCCTCGGGCGCGCGACGGCGCAGGCGGACGATGTGGTCTGGAGTTCATGGGACCCGCTGACCCGTCACTATCGACGTTTACTGATCCATCAGGGGGTGCTGGCTGGCGTGCTGCTGATGGGTGACTGCCGCAGCGCGGCAACCTTTACCGATTTACTGGCAACGGCTGCGCCCGCCCACGCGGACTGGCTGTTCGATCGTTTCACAACGCAACCGCAGGTTGCAGGACAGAACGCTATGACAAAACCTACTCTGGTGGTGGTTGGGCACGGTATGGTCGGCCATCATTTCCTCGAAGACTGCGTTAACCGCAATTTGCATCAGCAGTATCAGATTATTGTTTTTGGCGAAGAGCGCTATGCCGCCTATGACCGCGTGCATCTGTCGGAATATTTTGGCGGACGCAGCGCGGACTCGCTCTCGCTGGTGGCGGGGGAGTTCTTTGCCGATAACGGCATTGAGCTGCGCCTCTCGCAGCAGATCGTTGCTATCGATCGTGATGCACACGTAGTGCGTACCGCCAGTGGCCATGAGACTCACTGGGACAAGCTGGTGCTGGCGACCGGCTCGTACCCGTTCATACCACCCGTTCCGGGCAACGATCTGCCGGGGTGTTTTGTCTACCGCACCCTCGACGATCTGGACAACATTGCGGCCCATGCGGCAGGCTCTCGCCGCGGCGTGGTAATTGGCGGCGGCCTGCTGGGTCTGGAGGCGGCGAATGCACTTAAGCAGCTCGGGCTGGAAACTCACGTGGTGGAGTTTGCGCCGAACCTGATGGCGGTGCAGCTCGACAGCGACGGCGCGGCAATGCTGCGCAAGAAAATTGAGGCGCTGGGCGTAGGGGTGCACACCAGTAAATCGACGACGGAGATTGCCACCGCAGACGACGGGCTGGTGCTGCGCTTTGCCGATGGTGAACAGCTGGAAACGGACATGGTGGTCTTCTCTGCCGGTATTCGTCCGCAGGACGCGCTGGCGCGCAGCAGCGGGCTGGTTATCGGCGAGCGCGGCGGTATCTGTATTGACGACGGCTGCCGGACTTCCGATCCGGACGTGCTTGCCATCGGCGAATGCGCGCTGTGGGAGGGAAAAATCTTTGGCCTGGTGGCCCCGGGCTACCAGATGGCGCGCGTGGCCGCCGCTGTGCTGGCGGGTGAGGAGAAGCGCTTCACCGGCGCGGATATGAGTACCAAACTCAAGTTGCTGGGCGTGGATGTGGCGTCGTTTGGCGATGCTCACGGGCGCACGCCGGGTGCGCTGAGCTACCAGTGGACGCACGGGCCGCAGCAAATCTACAAAAAAATTGTGGTCAGCCACGACAGCAAAACCCTGCTGGGTGGCGTGCTGGTGGGCGATGCCAGCGAATACGCCACGCTGGTGCAGATGATGCTCAACGGCATCGGCCTGCCAAAAGAACCGGAAACGCTGATCTTACCCGTATCGTCAGGCAGCGCGCCGAAAGCGCTGGGCGTGGCGGCGCTGCCGGAAAGCGCGCAGATCTGTTCGTGTCATAACGTCAGCAAAGGGGATATCTGCCAGGCGGTAAGCGCGGGCGCAACGGATATCGGCGCCATTAAGCAGTGCACCAAAGCGGCGACCGGCTGCGGAGGCTGTAGCGCGCTGGTGAAGCAGGTGATGGAGTTCCAGCTTGCGGAGCAGGGCGTGGAGGTGAAGAAAGATATCTGCGAACACTTCCCGTACTCGCGTCAGGAGATTTACCACCTGGTGCGCGTCAACCATATCCGCACTTTTGACCAGCTTATCAGCCGCTACGGTCAGGGGCACGGGTGCGAGATCTGTAAGCCGCTGGTGGGATCGGTATTGGCTTCCTGCTGGAACGAGTATCTGCTGAAACCGGCGCATCTGCCGTTGCAGGACACCAACGATCGCTATTTCGCCAATATTCAGAAGGACGGAACCTACTCCATCGTCCCGCGGATGCCTGCGGGTGAAGTGACCGCCGACGGGCTGATCGCCATCGGCCAGATCGCGAAACGCTATAGCCTTTACAGCAAAATTACCGGCGGGCAGCGTATTGACCTGTTTGGCGCCACGCTCGAACAGTTGCCGGAAATCTGGCAGGCGCTGGTGGAGGCCGGGTTTGAGACCGGACATGCCTACGGGAAATCTCTGCGCACGGTGAAATCCTGCGTCGGGTCGACCTGGTGCCGCTACGGCGTGCAGGATTCCACCGGCCTCGCGGTCAGGCTGGAGCACCGCTACAAGGGCCTGCGCGCGCCGCACAAAATCAAAATGGCGGTCTCCGGCTGTACCCGTGAGTGCGCAGAGGCGCAGAGCAAAGACGTGGGGGTGATTGCCACGGACAAAGGCTGGAACCTCTATCTGTGCGGCAACGGCGGGATGAAGCCGCGCCACGCGGACCTCTTCGCCAGCGATCTGGACGACGAAACGCTGATCCGCACCGTTGACCGTTTCCTGATGTTCTACATTCGCACGGCAGATCGTCTGCAACGTACCAGTACCTGGATGGATAACCTGGAAGGCGGCCTCGACTATCTGCGCGAGGTGATCCTCAACGACAGCCTGGGGATCGCCCACGAGCTGGAGCAGGAGATGGCTCGGGTGGTGGAAACTTACCAGTGCGAATGGCAAACCACCCTTAACGATCCTGACCGCCTGGCGCTGTTCCGCACTGCGGTGAACGTCCCCGCCGCGGAGGAGAACAAGCGCTGGCAGGAAATTTGTAATATCGATGAGATCCCGGAGCAGGCGGGCATCGGTGCGCATCTTGGGCGCAAACCGATTGCGCTGTTCCGCTTTGGCAAAAACGTTTATGCCCTCGACGATCGGGAGCCGGGTAGCCGCGCGAACGTGCTTTCACGCGGCATCCTCGGCGATGCGGCGGGGGAACCGGTGGTGATCTCGCCGCTCTACAAGCAACGTATTCGTCTGCGCGACGGCTGTCAGGTGGAGAATGGCGAACCCGTGGTGCGCGCCTGGCCGGTAAAAATTGAAAACGGCAAGGTATGGGTTGGAAATGAAGAGCTGGTGATGCGTGCGGAGGCCTCATGACCGAAACCCGGACAACGTGCCCTTACTGCGGGGTGGGCTGCGGCGTGGTCGCCAGCGCAGACGGTGAAAAGGTGAGCATTCGGGGGGATGAAACTCATCCGGCGAATTTCGGTCGTCTGTGTGTAAAAGGATCTGCCCTCGGGGAAACCACGGGGTTGCAGGGACGCCTGCTGCGCCCGGTGGTCGATGGCCGGGAGGTGGCATGGCCGCAGGCGCTGGGCGAAGCGGGCGAGCGGCTACGGAACATCATCAACGAATGGGGGCCGCAGGCGGTGGCGTTTTATGCCTCCGGCCAGCTGTTGACCGAGGATTACTATGCCGCCAACAAGCTGATGAAAGGCTTTATCGGGGCGGCGAACATTGATACCAACTCGCGGCTGTGCATGTCATCGGCGGTGGTGGGCTACAAACGCGCCTTCGGTGAAGACGTGGTGCCGTGCAGCTACGAGGACGTGGAAAACAGCGATCTGGTGGTACTCGTTGGCTCAAACGCGGCCTGGACGCATCCGGTGCTGTATCAGCGGCTGGTGCAGGCAAAGCACAACAATCCGCAGATGAAAGTGGTCGTGATCGATCCGCGTAAAACCGCCACCTGCGATATCGCCGATCTCCACCTCGCGCTCAGACCCGGCAGCGACGCCGGGCTGTTTGTGGGGTTGCTCAATCTGATTCAGGGGCGGGGCGAGTGGCCGATCCCTCGCGTGGCGGCGTTTTGCGATCTGCCTTCAGACGAGATTAGCACCTTCTACGACTGGTTTATCACCGCGCCACGCGCGATCACGCTCTACACCATGGGGATCAACCAGTCCTCCACCGGCAGCGACAAGTGTAACGCCATCATTAACGTGCATCTTGCCAGCGGGAAGTTCAACCGTCCTGGCTGCGGCCCGTTTTCGCTGACCGGACAGCCAAATGCCATGGGCGGGCGGGAAGTGGGCGGGCTGGCGAATCAGCTGGCGGCGCACATGAACTTCGAGCCGGACGATCTTTCGCGCGTGGCGCGTTTCTGGGGAACGGAACGGCTGGCGCAGACCCCGGGCCTGATGGCGGTGGAATTGTTTGACGCCATTGCGCGCGGCGAGGTGAAGGCGGTGTGGATCATGGGCACCAACCCTGCCGTGTCGCTTCCCGACAGCCACGCGGTGTGTCAGGCTCTGGCAGCCTGCCCGCTGGTCATGGTATCTGAGGTGATGCAGGAGACGGACACCAGCCGGTTTGCCCATATCCGTTTTCCCGCCCTGGGCTGGGGCGAGAAAAACGGCACGGTGAGCAATTCTGAACGCCGTATCTCCCGCCAGCGCGCGTTTCTGCCTGCGCCGGGCGAGGCCAGACCGGACTGGTGGATCATCGCCCGGATGGCAGACCAGCTCGGTTATGGCGATGCCTTCGCCTGGAAACACCCTCAGGAGATATTTTGTGAACATGCGGCGCTGACGGCGTTTGAAAATAACGGCGAACGGGCGCTAAACCTGCGCGAACTGGCGTCGCTGTCGCGAGAGGCGTGGGACGCGCTGGCGCCTTATCAGTGGCATGCCGGTGATTTCCCGCAAAGAAATCTTGTACCGGTTGATCCTTCCTCGCATGCGGCAGGCGTCGACGAATTGTACCCCTTGATACTAAATACCGGGCGGATCCGCGATCAGTGGCACACCATGACGCGCACGGGGTATGTTCCGCGCCTGATGCAGCATATTGATGAGCCTTTTGTTGAGATGAACGCAACCGATGCGGCGCGCGCTGGGCTGACTGACGGCCAGCTGGCGCGGGTAAGCTCACCGCGCGGAGTGATGGTTGCCAGAGTACGTATCTCCACCGCGCAGCGTGCGGGCGAGCTGTTTGCGCCGATGCACTGGAACGCGCAATTTGCACGGCAGGGGAAGGTCAATGCGCTGGTGGAAGGGCGGATTGATGCCGGTTCCGGCCAGCCGGAGAGTAAACAAACCGCGGTGAGGATCATGCCCTGGCTACCGGCCTGGCAGGGTGAACTGTATGCCCGCGAGCTGCCAGCGCTGCCGCCGTCGGTCTGCTGGTGGCGTAAAGCCTCACGTCTGACGGTGGCGGGGGAGCAGCCGTTGCTGTCGTGGGTCAGGGCGTACGCCAGCGGTCGGGGCTGGCAGTTACAGGTGGCACAGACGGGAGAACGCAGCAGCGTGCTCGCCTGGCATCACGGCGAGCTGATGCTGGGCTACTGGGAGGGCCATACGCTGCCGGCGCTGGCGCATGCGTTTATTGAAGAAGCCTTTGCTGCTGCACCCGTACAACTCGCTGAACGCCATGCGCTGCTGCACGGACAACGGCCGGGCGAAGATGCCGATCCCGGGCGAATTATCTGTAGCTGCTTCAGCGTGGGTGAAAATACGATACGTAAGGCGATAGCCGGAGGCTGTGATTCTGCCGCAGCGCTGGGCGTGAAGCTGCGCTGCGGCACGAACTGCGGCTCCTGCGTGCCGGAGCTGAAAGCGCTGTTGGGATAATAGTGCAAGGGCGTCGGTTGGCGGCTTCGCACCGGTACGAATTTGTAGGTCGGGTAAGGCGAAGCCGCCACCCGACAAATCTTTTCAGGATATTCCTGAAATTTCTGTTAAGACTGGTTTTCAGGGCTTATGGCGTTAACATAATAAGTGTTTGTTCATAAACACAGGTTCTGATTGACGACGTTGAAGGCTGTATCGTCCCGCATCCGTTTTTTGCTGTTACTCCCCCTTTTTACGGCTGGAGCCGTTCACGGTGCGCCGAAATCCTTCGTGCAGCAGGCGCAGAATCCGTTTGATAATAACGGCGATAGCCTGCCGGATCTCGGTATGGCGCAACCGACCACCGAAGGCGAAAAGCATCTGGCTGAAATGGCAAAGGCCTTCGGTGAAGCCAGTATGACCGATAACGGCCTGACGGCCGGGCAGCAGGCGCGACAGTTCGCGTTTGGCAAAGTGCGGGATGCCGTCAGCGGGGAAGTCAACGAGCAGATTGAATCCTGGCTTTCACCCTGGGGAAACGCCAGCGTCAATGTACTGGTGGATGACGACGGCAACTTTAACGGCAGCAGCGGTAGCTGGTTTATCCCCTGGAACGACAACACCCGTTATCTGAGCTGGAGCCAGCTTGGCCTGACGCAGCAGACAGATGGGCTGGTGAGCAATGTCGGGATCGGGCAGCGCTGGGTTGCCGGAAACTGGCTGCTGGGCTACAACACCTTTTACGACAACCTGCTGCAAGACAACCTGCAACGTGCCGGGCTGGGCGCAGAGGCGTGGGGTGAAAACCTGCGCCTGTCGGCCAATTACTACCAGCCGTTCGCTGGCTGGCAGCCGCGTTCCGACATCCGCGAGCAGCGCATGGCGCGCGGGTACGACGTAACGGCCAAAGCCTGGCTTCCCTGGTTTCATCACCTGAACACCAGCGTCAGCTTTGAACAGTATTTTGGCGATAACGTCGATCTGTTTAACAGCGGTACGGGATATCACAATCCGGTTGCGGTCAACCTGGGGCTGAACTATACCCCCGTTCCGCTGGTCACCCTGACGGCTGCCCATAAGCAGGGGGAGAGCGGCGTTAGCCAGAATAACCTCGGGCTGAAGCTCAACTATCGCTTTGGCGTGCCGCTGGCGAAACAGCTTTCCGCCGGGGAAGTGGCGGCGACGCGCTCGCTGCGGGGCAGCCGCTATGATTCACCTGAGCGCGATAATCTGCCCGTGATGGAATTCCGTCAGCGCAAAACCCTCTCGGTATATCTGGCCACGCCGCCGTGGGATCTTAAGCCAGGCGAAACCGTGATGCTGAAGCTGCAAATTCGCAGCAAGCACGGTATCCGGCAGATCCACTGGCTGGGTGATACCCAGGCGCTCAGCCTGACCTCACCGGCAAACGGCAACAGCAGCGATGGCTGGAGTGTGATCATGCCTGCATGGGATGATTCAGAAGGGGCGAAAAACGCATGGCGGCTAACGGCCGTGGTGGAAGATAAGGATGGGCAGCGTGTCTCCTCCAATGAGATCACGCTTTCCGTGGTGCAACCGCTCGTCGCAATGCCTGCCGACGATCCACGGTGGAAGTTGCTGCCGGATGAGTAAGTTAAAAAATGCGCTCCTGATGCACCCAGACGGCGGCTTCGACGCGGGATTTTAACTTCATTTTTTTCAGCATGTGTTTGACATGCACTTTGACCGTGCTCTCGGTGATGTCCAGACGGCGGGCGATCATTTTGTTCGGCAGCCCCTGGGCAATCAGCTTCAGAATGTCACGCTCGCGCGGGGTCAACTGGCTGACGTCGCGGTCAGACGTGGCGCGGTTCGCACGCAGGCTGGCAGCCAGTACCGGCGTTAACGCTTCACTCAGCACCATCTCGCCTGCGGCAGCCTGTTGCAGCGCCTTGAGCAGATCTTCCGGCTCCATATCTTTCAGCAGATAGCCGTCTGCCCCTCGCTTGAGGGCGGTGACCACGTCTTCTTCATGGTTTGAGACGCTGAAGACCACCACCCGGCCAGAGAGGGATTTCTCCCGCAGCTTGTCGAGGGTTTCCAGGCCATTCATGCCCGGCATGTTGAGATCGAGCAAGATCAAATCAGGATCGAGCGATTCGGCAAGTTCAATACCCTGTTCGCCGTTGCTGGCTTCCCCGACGACGGTGATATCTGGCGCCATGCTGACAAGCTGTTTAACGCCAGTGCGCAGCATCGGATGATCGTCAATCAACAGGATAGATGCCGGTTCCTGATTAGTCATGGTTTTCTCCTTGAGCAGTTATGAGGGGCTTTTCGGGTATAAAGGTGACCACTACTTCGGTGCCACCTGACTCTCCCCGGCGAACCTGGCAATCACCGCGCAGGCTTTGCGCGCGGTCTCGCATGATAATTAAACCATAATGGTTCGTTCGTTCGGCATTTTCCGGCACGCCGCGGCCGTTATCCTGAACCCTGAGCTTCACCTGATTATCCTGGCAGCTGACGGTGACCGTAACGGCCGTCGCCTCGGCATGCTTGAGCACGTTGCTCAGGGCTTCACGGGCAATTTGCAGCAAATGGATCGCCTGGTGAGAGGGGACAAAACGCGGTGGCAGCTGGTAATCCAGCTTCACCGGGAAGCCCAGCCGGGCACTAAACTCCTGACAGCTGGACTCCAGCGCAGGGCGCAGCCCCGGCTCGGTGAGCTGCAAACGGAAGGTGGTCAGCAGCTCGCGAAGCTGAACCCACGAGGTGTTAAGCTCGTTGCGGATCTGGCTGAGCAGCTGTTTGCTGCTCTCGGGCATGCCTTCGTCCTGCATTTGCAGGCAGCTCACCTGCATCTTCATGCAGGAGAGGGACTGGGCGATGGAGTCGTGCAGCTCGCGGGCGATGGTGGCACGCTCCTCCATCACGATCAGCTGCTGCTGTTTCTCCTGGTGGCGGTCGAGCGCCAGCGTGGCCGTGAGCTGCTCAACAAGCGTATCGACCAGCTGCTGCTGGTCGTGGCTCAGGTGACGTCCGGCGGGCAGGGTGGCCAGCAAAATACCGTACTGGGTATGGCTGTCCATCAGCCGCCACTTGAGGGTCGTGCCGCTGGTGGTAAGCGGCGGCAAGCCGCGCGGGCACAGATGACACCCTTTATCGTCGCAGGAGATGTCCGACTGACAGGTAAATTCCTGATGGTTTTCCTCATCTTCAACGTCGTAAACCCGAAGCTCAAGATCGCGGAGCAGAGTCAGGTTTTGCAGGCCGTTCAGTACTGGCGAGAGACGTTCGCAAAGCGGTACCTGCATATGCAGGCGACGGTTCGCCTGCCAGAGGAAAGAGAGGATCTCGTTTTTTTGCTCAAGCCCGGCGGTTTTCTCCTGGACGCGTTGTTCCAGTACCGCGTAGCTCTCTGATAGCTCTGCCGACATGGTATTGAGCGCCTCGCCAAGCATCGCCATTTCGTTGCGCCCGCTGATGTGCGTGCGCTGGGTAAAATCGCGCTGTGTGACGGCGCGGGCCATCGCCAGGAGCTGTTTCCAGGGGTTAAGCAACCGCGCGCGCAGCCAGATAACCGTGAAAATCAGCAGCAAACCCATAAACAGCGCCATTGCGCGGTGAACCATCACCACACGGTCAATGCGTAACTCTGTGGTGCGATCGAATGAGGAGACAAGATGATCGATGCGTGACACAAACCCGGCGACATCCTGGGCGACCGTTTCCCGGTCTTCCGCCCGCTTTAAGCCGGGCTCCAGCTGGGTATGCCAGTAGCCCTGAAGCGCCTTAAGCTGAGATTGCTGACCGTCACGGATGGCGGCTCTTTCCAGTTCAGGGCTGAATGCGGTACGCTCCATTTCGTCGATAAGCGGTTGGTCAGCCTGCGTCAGCGGCACCGACGCCAGTAGCCGGTAACTCTGCATACGTAGCGAGCCTGCCTCGTTGATGGCATGCGCGTTACCCTGTACACCCTGTACCAGCCAGCCAGAAATAGCCATGCCGGTCACACCGATAGCGGTGGACAGCAGAACAATAAGCGCCAGCTGGTTAACCAGCGTCAGCGGAGATAAACATCTTTTTAACATAGAGTTGCCGGGCTCCTGACGTGACCTGATTGCAGGAATGGCGCTATTCTGGTGCATACCCTGGAGTATACCCATACCAATAAAGGATTACCTCTAAATTGCCAGAGAGGTAACGGTTAGTGGGTGGACGAAGCAGGGATGCCTCAGCACCGTGAAAAACCACACCTTTTTTACGTTTTGCATCTACTCATTAAGAGTGATGGCTTTTTTTTTGCCGCAAAACCTCCCACTTTTCCTTTGATTTATATCAACTTACCGCCGCTCTAAAGCCCTAATGTTTGCAGCATCATTCGAGAATCAGAGGTGTCTATGAGTCACTCTTCCGCTCCCGAAAGGGAAACTGGTGCCGTTATTACAGACTGGCGTCCAGAGGATCCGGCGTTCTGGCAACAGCGCGGCCACCGTGTAGCAAGTCGTAATCTGTGGATTTCCGTTCCATGTCTGTTACTGGCGTTTTGCGTCTGGATGTTGTTCAGTGCGGTTGCGGTTAACCTGCCAAAAGTGGGCTTTACCTTTACCACCGACCAGCTGTTTATGTTGACCGCGTTGCCGTCGCTTTCAGGCGCACTGCTGCGCGTTCCTTATGCGTTTATGGTGCCGGTCTTTGGTGGTCGTCGCTGGACGGCTTTCAGTACCGGGATCATGATCATACCGTGCGTGTGGCTCGGTTTTGCGGTGCAGGATACCTCCACACCGTTTAGCGTGTTCGTGATTATCTCTCTGCTGTGCGGTTTTGCGGGGGCGAACTTTGCGTCCAGTATGGCAAACATCAGCTTCTTCTTCCCGAAAGCGAAGCAGGGTGGCGCGCTGGGCATTAACGGCGGTCTGGGTAACATGGGCGTGAGCGTGATGCAGCTGATTGCCCCGCTGGCGATCTCTGTCTCCATCTTTGCGGCCTTTGGCGGCGGCGGTGTGACGCAGCCCGACGGTTCCGTGCTGTTCCTGCAAAACGCCTCCTGGATTTGGGTACCGTTCCTGGTGGTCTTTACCCTGGCGGCGTGGTTCTTCATGAACGATCTGTCCGCGTCCAAAGCGTCATTGAGCGAGCAGCTGCCGGTTCTGAAGCGTGGCCACCTGTGGGTGATGGCGCTGCTGTATCTGGCGACCTTCGGCTCGTTCATCGGTTTCTCCGCAGGCTTTGCCATGCTGTCTAAAACCCAGTTCCCGGACGTGCAGATCCTTCAGTTTGCCTTCTTCGGTCCGTTTATCGGCGCGCTGGCACGTTCGCTGGGCGGGATGATCTCCGACCGTCTGGGCGGGACGCGCGTTACGCTGGTGAACTTTGTTGTAATGGCCATCTTCTGTGCGCTGCTGTTCCTGACGCTGCCTGCGGGTGGTGAGGGGGGTAACTTCTTTGCCTTCTTCGGCGTCTTCATGGTGCTGTTCCTGACCGCCGGGCTGGGCAGTGCGTCTACTTTCCAGATGATCTCTGTCATCTTCCGCAAGCTGACCATGGACCGCGTGAAAGCGCAGGGTGGGAGCGACGAGCAGGCAATGCGTGAAGCCGCCACCGATACCGCTGCGGCGCTTGGGTTTATCTCTGCGATAGGCGCGATTGGCGGCTTCTTTATTCCAAAAGCGTTCGGTATCTCACTGGATCTGACCGGCTCACCGGCGGGTGCGATGAAAGTATTCCTCGTCTT
The DNA here is from genome assembly GCF_049238005.1 of Enterobacter cloacae complex sp. IR5459. Classification (NCBI taxonomy): domain Bacteria; kingdom Pseudomonadati; phylum Pseudomonadota; class Gammaproteobacteria; order Enterobacterales; family Enterobacteriaceae; genus Enterobacter; species Enterobacter cloacae complex sp. IR5459. Next base: position 163,978 of record NZ_JBMKIG010000005.1, on the reverse strand, counting down.
CTATATCGCCTGCGTGGTCATCACCTGGCTGGTATATGGCCGTAATACCAAGAAAAACAAGTAAGCTTGATTATCCGTTTGCGCGGCCTGAGTGCCGCGCTTTTTTTAATCGCTAAATAGTTACAACATACTAATGGCGTTACCCGTGGTCACCCGCAGGTAACGCTGTGATCGCCATCGCTTTACAGGTGTTTCTACCCCTTAATACCTAAGATGTTAAATTTTGCCTCGCTTATTGTACGATAAATAAAATATATCTATATAAATCAAAAGGTTAAGAAATATTAACGGCTACCGCTTTGGTGGTATTTGATCTAATACCCCCCCTCAGAGTCCCCCTTCGTCTTGATCGTTATCAATTCTCACCATCTTTCATAGCGTTACCTTCGCTGCAAATCAGCAATGTCGATTTAGAGAGCCACAGGCTCCACACAGGAGATACCCGATGAGCAAATTTTTGGACCGGTTTCGCTACTTCAAACAGAAGGGTGAAACTTTTGCCGATGGGCACGGCCAGGTTCTGGATACCAACCGGGACTGGGAAGACGGTTACCGTCAACGCTGGCAGCATGACAAAGTTGTCCGTTCTACCCACGGCGTAAACTGCACTGGCTCATGTAGCTGGAAGATTTTCGTTAAAAACGGTCTGGTGACCTGGGAAATGCAGCAGACCGATTATCCGCGTACCCGTCCGGATATGCCGAACCACGAGCCGCGTGGCTGCCCGCGTGGGGCCAGCTACTCCTGGTATCTCTACAGCGCAAACCGACTGAAATACCCGCTGATGCGTAAACGCCTGATGAAAATGTGGCGTGAAGCGAAAGTGCAGCACAGCGATCCGGTTGATGCCTGGGCCTCCATCATTGAAGATGCCGACAAAGCGAAAAGCTTCAAGCAGGCGCGTGGTCGCGGTGGTTTCGTTCGCTCTTCCTGGAAAGAGGTGAACGAGCTGATTGCGGCTTCCAACGTCTACACCGTGAAAACTTACGGTCCTGACCGTGTGGCAGGCTTCTCGCCAATTCCGGCGATGTCGATGGTCTCTTACGCCTCCGGCGCGCGCTACCTGTCACTCATCGGCGGTACCTGCCTGAGCTTCTACGACTGGTACTGCGACCTGCCGCCAGCGTCGCCACAGACCTGGGGCGAGCAGACCGACGTGCCGGAGTCCGCTGACTGGTACAACTCCAGCTACATCATCGCCTGGGGCTCTAACGTTCCGCAGACCCGTACCCCGGATGCGCACTTCTTTACTGAAGTACGTTACAAAGGGACCAAAACCGTTGCCGTGACCCCAGACTACGCCGAAATTGCCAAGCTGTGCGACCTGTGGCTGGCGCCGAAACAGGGTACCGATGCCGCCATGGCGCTGGCGATGGGCCACGTCATGCTGCGCGAATTCCACCTCGACAAGCCAAGCCAGTATTTCACTGATTACGTGCGTCGCTACACCGACATGCCAATGCTGGTGATGCTCGAAGAGCGTGACGGCTATTACGCCGCAGGCCGTATGCTGCGTGCCGCAGATCTGGTGGACGCGCTGGGTCAGGAAAACAACCCGGAGTGGAAAACGGTCGCCTGCAACAGCAACGGCGAGCTGGTGGCGCCAAACGGCTCTATCGGCTTCCGCTGGGGCGAAAAAGGCAAATGGAACCTGGAGCAGCGTAACGGCACCACGGGTGAAGAGACGGAACTTCGTCTCAGCATGCTGGGCAGCCAGGATGAGATCGCCGATGTCGGCTTCCCGTACTTTGGTAATGAAGGTTCCGAGCACTTCAACAAGGTTGAGCTGCAAAACGTTCTGATGCACAAACTGCCGGTTAAGCGCCTGCAACTGGCGGACGGTTCTACTGCTCTGGTCACTACCGTCTACGATCTGACCATGGCGAACTACGGCCTGGAGCGCGGCCTGAACGATGAAAACTGCGCGACCAGCTATGATGACGTGAAGGCTTATACCCCGGCCTGGGCGGAGCAGATCACCGGCGTGCCACGCGCGCAGATCACCCGTATCGCGCGTGAATTTGCGGAAAACGCCGACAAAACCCACGGTCGCTCCATGATCATCGTCGGTGCCGGTCTGAACCACTGGTATCACCTCGATATGAACTATCGCGGCCTGATCAACATGCTGATCTTCTGCGGCTGCGTCGGGCAGAGCGGCGGCGGCTGGGCGCACTACGTGGGCCAGGAAAAACTGCGTCCGCAGACCGGCTGGCAGCCGCTGGCGTTTGCCCTTGACTGGCAGCGTCCGGCACGCCACATGAACAGCACCTCCTACTTCTATAACCACTCCAGCCAGTGGCGCTACGAGACGGTTACCGCCCAGGAACTGCTGTCGCCGATGGCGGATAAATCCCGCTACAGCGGCCACCTGATTGACTTCAACGTGCGCGCTGAGCGTATGGGCTGGCTGCCGTCTGCGCCGCAGCTGGGCACGAACCCGCTGCGCATTGCGGAAGCGGCGAAGAAAGCGGGCATGTCACCGGTTGACTACACCGTTAAATCCCTCAAAGACGGCTCAATCCGCTTCGCGGCAGAACAGCCGGAGAACGGTAAAAACCATCCGCGTAACCTGTTCATCTGGCGCTCTAACCTGCTGGGTTCGTCCGGTAAAGGCCATGAATACATGCTGAAATACCTGCTCGGTACCGAAAACGGTATTCAGGGTAAAGATCTCGGCAAGCAGGGCGGCGTGAAGCCAGAAGAAGTTGAATGGAAAGACAACGGTCTGGACGGCAAGCTGGATCTGGTGGTAACGCTGGACTTCCGTCTGTCCAGTACCTGCCTGTACTCCGATATCGTGCTGCCTACCGCCACCTGGTACGAAAAAGACGACATGAATACGTCGGATATGCATCCGTTTATTCATCCGCTGTCTGCGGCCGTTGACCCGGCATGGGAATCAAAAAGCGACTGGGAAATCTACAAAGACATCGCGAAGAAATTCTCCGAAGTCTGTGTAGGGCACCTGGGCAAAGAGACCGACGTGGTGACGCTGCCAATCCAGCACGACTCCGCTGCCGAACTGGCGCAACCGCTGGACGTGAAGGACTGGAAAAAAGGCGAGTGCGACCTGATCCCAGGCGTAACCGCGCCGCACATTATTCCGGTTGAACGTGATTACCCGGCAACGTACGAGCGCTTTACCTCTATCGGCCCGCTGATGGAAAAAATCGGTAACGGCGGGAAAGGGATCGCCTGGAACACCCAGAGTGAAATGGACCTGCTGCGCAAGCTCAATTACACCAAAGCGGACGGCCCGGCGAAAGGCCAGCCGATGCTGAACACGGCGATTGATGCGGCGGAAATGATCCTGACCCTGGCCCCGGAAACCAACGGCCACGTGGCGGTGAAAGCCTGGGCGGCCCTGAGCGAGTTTACCGGTCGTGACCATACGCACCTGGCGAAGAATAAAGAGGAAGAGAAAATCCGCTTCCGCGATATTCAGGCCCAGCCGCGAAAGATTATCTCCAGCCCGACCTGGTCTGGCCTCGAAGATGAACATGTGTCCTATAACGCCGGATACACCAACGTTCACGAGTTGATCCCATGGCGCACGCTTTCTGGCCGTCAGTCTCTGTATCAGGACCACCAGTGGATGCGTGACTTCGGTGAAAGCCTGCTTGTGTACCGTCCGCCAATCGACACCCGCTCCGTGAAAGCGGTGATGGGTGCGAAATCAAACGGTAACCCTGAGAAGGCGCTGAACTTCCTGACGCCGCACCAGAAGTGGGGTATCCACTCCACCTATAGCGACAACCTGCTGATGCTGACCCTGTCGCGCGGGGGGCCAATCGTCTGGATGAGCGAAGCGGACGCCAAAGATCTGGGTATCGAAGATAACGACTGGATTGAAGTGTTCAACAGCAACGGTGCCCTGACGGCACGTGCGGTGGTGAGCCAGCGCGTACCGGCCGGGATGACCATGATGTACCACGCGCAGGAACGTATCGTTAACCTGCCGGGGTCTGAGATCACCGAACAGCGCGGCGGTATTCACAACTCCGTGACCCGTATTACGCCGAAGCCGACCCACATGATCGGTGGTTATGCCCAGCTGGCCTACGGCTTTAACTACTACGGCACCGTAGGATCGAACCGCGATGAGTTCGTGGTGGTACGTAAGATGAAGAATATTAACTGGTTAGATGGCGAAGGTAATGACCAGGTACAGGAGAGCGTAAAATGAAAATTCGTTCACAAGTCGGCATGGTGCTGAATCTGGATAAATGCATCGGCTGTCATACCTGCTCAGTCACCTGTAAAAACGTCTGGACCAGCCGTGAAGGTATGGAGTACGCCTGGTTCAACAACGTGGAAAGTAAGCCGGGCACCGGCTTCCCGACCGACTGGGAAAACCAGGAGAAATGGAAGGGGGGCTGGATCCGTAAAATCAACGGCAAACTGCAACCGCGCATGGGTAACCGTGCCATGCTGCTGGGTAAAATCTTCGCTAACCCGCATCTGCCGGGCATCGATGATTACTACGAGCCGTTTGATTACGACTATCAGAACCTGCACAACGCGCCGGAAAGCAAACACCAGCCGATCGCCCGTCCTCGCTCGCTGATCACCGGCCAGCGCATGGACAAAATTACCAGCGGTCCAAACTGGGAAGAGATTCTGGGCGGCGAGTTCGAAAAACGCGCCAAAGACCAGAACTTCGAGAACATGCAGAAGGCGATGTACGGCCAGTTCGAAAACACCTTCATGATGTACCTGCCGCGCCTGTGCGAACACTGCCTTAACCCGGCGTGCGTGGCGACCTGCCCAAGCGGCGCCATCTACAAGCGTGAAGAAGATGGCATTGTGCTGATCGACCAGGACAAGTGCCGCGGCTGGCGTATGTGCATCACCGGCTGCCCGTACAAAAAAATCTACTTCAACTGGAAGAGCGGTAAGTCTGAGAAGTGCATCTTCTGCTACCCGCGTATCGAAGCCGGTATGCCGACCGTCTGCTCAGAGAGCTGCGTAGGTCGTATCCGCTACCTCGGCGTGCTGCTGTACGACGCGGACGCGATTGAAAATGCCGCAAGCACCGAGAACGAGAAAGATCTGTATCAGCGTCAACTGGATGTCTTCCTCGATCCAAACGATCCGAAGGTTATTGAGCAGGCGCTTAAAGACGGTATTCCGCAGAGCGTGATTGACGCCGCACAGCAGTCTCCGGTGTACAAAATGGCGATGGACTGGAAGCTGGCCCTGCCGCTGCACCCGGAATACCGCACGCTGCCGATGGTCTGGTACGTGCCGCCGCTGTCTCCGATTCAGTCTGCGGCGGATGCGGGTGAACTGGGCAGCAACGGCATTCTGCCGGACGTGGAAAGCCTGCGCATCCCGGTTCAGTATCTGGCCAACCTGCTCACCGCCGGGGATACCCAGCCGGTACTGCTGGCGCTGAAACGTATGCTGGCGATGCGTCACTTCAAACGTGCGGAAACTGTTGACGGCGTGAACGATACCCGCGCGCTGGAAGAGGTTGGTCTGACCGAAGCGCAGGCGCAGGAGATGTACCGCTATCTGGCAATCGCTAACTACGAAGATCGTTTCGTGGTGCCGAGCAGCCACCGTGAACTGGCTCGCGAGGCCTTCCCGGAGAAAAGTGGGTGTGGCTTTACCTTTGGCGACGGTTGCCACGGGTCAGACAGCAAATTCAACCTGTTCAACAGCCGCCGCATCGACGCGATGGATGTGACCAGCAAAACGGAGCCGCACCAATGATTGAACTCGTCATTGTTTCGCGTCTGCTCGAGTACCCTGATGCTGCGCTTGTGCAGCATCAACAGGAACTCTTTGATGCACTCGCGTCATCTGAAAACCTGGATAAAGAGGATGCCCAGAAGCTGGGCGTTTTCCTCCGCGATCTGCTGGCGCGCGATCTTCTTGATGCGCAGGCGGACTACAGCCAGCTGTTTGACCGGGGTCGTGCCACGTCTCTGCTGTTGTTCGAACACGTTCACGGTGAATCCCGCGACCGTGGTCAGGCGATGGTGGATCTGATGGCCCAGTACGAGCAGCACGGTTTGCAACTCGACAGCCGCGAGCTGCCGGATCACCTGCCGCTGTATCTGGAATATCTGGCGCAGTTGCCGAAAGAGGAAGCGCTGGGCGGGTTGCAGGACATTGCTCCCATTCTGGCGTTGCTCGGCGCGCGTCTCCAGCAACGTGAGAGCAGCTATGCAGTCCTGTTTGATCTGCTGGTGAAACTGGCTAACGCCTCGGTTGACAGTCAAAAAGTGGCGGAAAAAATCGCGGATGAAGCCCGGGACGATACCCCACAAGCACTGGATGCCGTCTGGGAAGAAGAGCAGGTGAAATTCTTTGCTGACCAGAGCTGTGGCGAATCTGAAATCTCCGCGCATCAGCGTCGTTTTGCCGGAGCGGTGGCTCCGCAATATTTGAATATCTCTAACGGAGGACAGCACTAATGCACTTCCTGAATATGTTCTTCTTTGACATTTACCCGTATATCGCGGGCACCGTGTTCCTGGTGGGAAGCTGGCTGCGTTATGACTATGGCCAGTACACCTGGCGTGCTGCCTCCAGCCAGATGCTGGATCGTAAAGGGATGAACCTGGCGTCAAACCTGTTCCACATCGGGATTTTGGGGATTTTCGCCGGTCACTTCCTGGGGATGCTGACCCCGCACTGGATGTACGAAGCGTGGCTGCCGATTGACGTGAAGCAGAAGATGGCGATGCTCGCCGGTGGCGCCTGCGGCGTGATGACCCTGGTGGGTGGTCTGTTGCTGCTGAAACGCCGTCTGTTCAGCCCACGCGTGCGGGCTACCACGACCGGAGCGGACATCCTGATCCTCTCCCTGCTGATGGTGCAGTGTGCGCTTGGTCTGCTGACCATTCCATTCTCTGCGCAGCATATGGACGGCAGCGAGATGATGAAGCTGGTGGGATGGGCGCAGTCTGTCGTGACCTTCCGCGGGGGCGCCTCTGAGCATCTGGACGGCGTGGCGTTCATCTTCCGCGTTCACCTGGTGTTGGGTATGACCCTGTTTGTGCTGTTCCCGTTCTCTCGCCTGGTGCACATCTGGAGTGCGCCGGTGGAGTACCTGACGCGCAAATATCAGGTTGTGCGTGCTCGTCGCTGATTCGCTGTATTAATACAACCCCGCATATGCGGGGTTTTTTTTGTCCCCGATCCAGGGTTTCGTGCGGATGCCGGGTGGCGGTTGCGCCTTACCCGGCCACTATGCTCGAATCGAACCTTGGTCGAAGCTTCTTATCCGTCCCCGCATGGGAGAACCATGGGGCATTGTGCTTTTGGATAGTGCTAAAGAATCTGGAAGTGATGGTGGTGGGGGAAGGATTACTCAGCGCTTCGCGCTTCGCCCTTCGGGTCGTTGCCTGCGGCAACGCTTTCTCGCTACGCTCGAATCGAACCTTGGTCGAAGCTTCTCATCCTTCCCCGCACTGAAGAACCATGGGGCATTGTGCTTTGAGAGAGTGCTGTAGCATCTGGAAGTGATGGTGGTGGGGGAAGGATTCGAACCTTCGAAGTCGATGACGGCAGATTTACAGTCTGCTCCCTTTGGCCGCTCGGGAACCCCACCAGGGGTAATTCATATTTTGAGGTAAAGCTGGAGATGGTGGTGGGGGAAGGATTCGAACCTTCGAAGTCGATGACGGCAGATTTACAGTCTGCTCCCTTTGGCCGCTCGGGAACCCCACCACGGGGTAATGCTTTTAACTGGCCTGCTTCCTGTTGGAAGCGGGGCGCATCATATCAAATGAGACGCCCCTGTAAAGCATTCCTTTAGGAAAATGAAACTGTTTGCCTGCTTTTTATCCGCAAAGGCGTAAAGCTAATCAATTCATTTTCCGAGGGATTAAAGAATAATCGTTCTGTTGCCGTACACAAAGACGCGCTGGGCAAGTACCTGATACAGCGCACGGCTTAGTACGTTCTTCTCAACGTCACGGCCGGCACGCATCATATCTTCTGCCGTGTAGGTGTGATCCACGTGAATCACGTCCTGCATGATGATTGGGCCTTCATCCAGATTATCATTCACGTAGTGCGCGGTTGCGCCAATGATCTTCACCCCACGCTCGTATGCCTGGTGATACGGACGCGCGCCAATAAAGGCTGGCAGGAAGGAGTGGTGGATGTTGATAATCTTGTTCGGGAAGCGCGCCACGAAGGATGGCGTCAGCACGCGCATATATTTCGCCAGCACCACGTAGTCCGGGTTATGCGCTTCAATCGCAGCAGCCATCAGGTTGTCGTGCTCTTCACGGGTATGGCCTTCGTGACTGACCAGCTCAAACGGAATGTCGAAACGTTCTACCAGCGTACGCAGCGTCTCGTGGTTGCCAATGACGGCGGCAATTTCGACGTCCAGGCCACCGTAGTTGGCTTTCATCAGCAGATCGCCCAGGCAGTGCGCCTCTTTGGTGACCAGAATGACAATACGGCGACGGCCCGCCGGGTTCAGCTCGCGCACCGAGCCTTCCGGCAGGGCGCTGTCCAGATCGGCAAGCAGGGTTGTGTCGTTGAAAATGCCTTCCAGTTCGGTACGCATAAAGAAGCGACCGGTACGGTGGTCAACGAACTCGTTGTTCTGCACGATATTCAGTTCATGCTTGTAGCAAATGTTGGTAATTCGTGCGATCAGCCCTTTTTGATCGGGACAGATAGTGCGCAGAACTTTACGTTGTAATGATTGCATCGCCGGGAAATCCTGTTTATGTATTTGCGAAGTCTGAGTTGTCAGGCATTACTGCCGCAACACTTTTTAAATTTTTTTCCTGAACCACAGGGGCAGGGATCGTTACGACCGAATTGCGGACGTGTGCCGTCAATATAATACCATTGCCCGCTGTCCTTTAAGAACCGTGAGCGTTCAATGATGGCGCCGGGTTTGTTTTGTTCGCTAAAGCGGGCGACAAAACTGACATAGCCCTCGTTGGCATCGCGGCCGGGAGCGGCTTCAAAGACGGTGAGGCCCTGCCAGACGGTGTTGGCAAATCCGGCTTCAATCTCTTGGCGAAAATCGGCAGCATGGCAGGACGGATGCCAGGTTTTAATCAGGTAGTCTGCGTTTTTGATCACAAAAGCAGTATACCGCGAGCGCATAAGGTGTGACGGGTCTGGTGCAACCTGCTTGCCAGAAAGATATCGCTGGCAACATAGGCTATACTCCAGAGCGCTACCACAGGGGCAGAGTTGAGACACGATTCTCTTCCTGGAACAAAAAATAAGGCGTTAAACGCTTAAGGTAGCAATATGTTAACTGAGCAGGTGCGTTGACGCTATGTCGGGAATCCAGGGGAAGTAAAACAGGGCTAATGAGAAAGGTAAAAATTGGACTGGCGTTGGGCTCAGGTGCAGCCCGGGGTTGGTCACATATTGGCGTTATCAATACCTTAAACCAGATGGGGATTGACGTTGATATTGTCGCAGGATGTTCTATCGGGTCGCTGGTCGGATCCGCGTACGCCTGCGGTAAGCTCCCGGAGCTTGAAAGCTGGGTGCGCTCCTTCAGTTACTGGGATGTGCTGCGCCTGATGGATCTCTCCTGGCAGCGTGGCGGCCTGTTGCGCGGCGAACGCGTTTTCAATCAGTTTCGCAAGATAATGCCCCTCGCTGACTTCAGCCACTGCCAAATGCCTTTCGGGGCCGTTGCAACCAACCTCAGTACGGGCAGGGAGTTATGGCTCACCGAAGGGGATATTCATCTCGCCGTTCGTGCATCCTGTAGTATGCCTGGATTAATGGCGCCTGTGCCTCACAATGGCTACTGGCTCGTTGACGGTGGCGTAGTGAATCCTGTCCCTGTCTCTCTGACGCGCGCCATGGGGGCGGATATCGTCATTGCCGTGGATTTACAGCACGACGCTCACCTTATGCAGCAGGATTTGATGCCGGTTAATCTTCAGAGCGATGACACGGAAGAGGAGAAACTTGCCTGGCATGCTCGATTACGCGGCAGAATAGGGCGCCTGGCTGCCCGTCGCGCGGTGACCGCACCGAACGCCATTGAAATCATGACGACCTCTATTCAAATTCTTGAGAATCGCCTGAAGCGAAACCGTATGGCTGGCGATCCTCCGGATATTCTTATTCAACCCTATTGTCCACAAATCTCTACCCTTGATTTCCACCGGGCTGAGGCCGCCATAGCTGCGGGCTCGTTAGCCGTCGAAAAGAAAATAGATGAACTGTTGCCTTTTGTGCGTACAGCACGTTGAGCACTTTTTTGATTACTTCAGCAAAATCTGACAGGCGATAGTACCAATAGCATGCCACTATTGAGTAACTGTCAGCCAGGGGAGGAACCATGACACAGCCATTGGCCGGAAAACATATTTTGATAGTAGAAGACGAGCCCGTTTTCCGATCGCTACTGGATTCGTGGTTATCCTCACTGGGTGCAACCACGTCCCTTGCCGAAGATGGCGTCGAGGCACTGGAAAAAATGGCCAGCATGGCGCCGGATCTGATGATCTGCGATCTTGAGATGCCGCGCATGGACGGATTAATGCTGGTAGAAAACCTGCGTAATGAAGGTTATCAGACACCGATACTGGTGATCTCGGCCACCGAAAATATGGCGGATATTGCTAAGGCGTTGCGTTTAGGTGTGCAGGATATTCTGCTCAAACCGGTTAAAGATTTGAACCGTCTGCGTGAAACGGTGTTGGCCTGCCTGTATCCCAATATGTTTAATTCCCGGGTGGAAGAAGAAGAACGTCTTTTCCAGGACTGGGATGCTTTAGTCAGTAATCCTCTCGCGGCCGCGAAGCTGCTTCAGGAACTTCAGCCGCCGGTGCAGCAAAATATCTCTCATTGCAGAGTAAATTATCGCCAGCTGGTAGCGGCTGACCAGCCTGGACTGGTGCTGGATATTGCGCCGCTCTCGGATTCCGACCTCGCTTTTTATTGCCTGGATGTTACCCGAGCGGGAGATAACGGCGTTCTGGCGGCCTTATTACTCCGGGCGCTGTTTAATGGATTGCTACAGGAACAATTATCCCATCAGGGGCAACGACTTCCTGAGCTAGGCAGTTTACTAAAACAGGTCAACCAACTTTTTCGCCAGGCCAATTTACCGGGGCAGTTCCCGCTTCTGGTTGGCTATTATCACAGCGGGTTGAATAACCTTATTTTGGTGTCTGCGGGATTAAATGCCACACTGAATACTGGCGAACACCATATTCAGGTGAGTAACGGCGTGCCGTTGGGTACGCTGGGAAATACTTACCTTAATCAAATTAGCCATCGCTGCACCTCCTGGCAGTGCCAAATTTGGGGTGCCGGAGGGCGGTTACGCTTAATGTTGTCCACGGAGTAAGCAGTCAGATTTTATTTTTCAGATTGCTTTACCTGTGTTTTTGCTGGCAGTGCTACTATCGCTGCAAGTTTCATGCGTATTTGTCTTAATTGATCGGCAACGCGTTCTTTTCAGACCCGTATTAGTGGCTGAGACTGTATACTCAACGCGTTATTCAATGCATAAAAGTTCAAAACTTGAACAGTTCAGGAGAATTTCAATGGCTGCCCTTAATTCGAAAGTCAGAAAGGCCGTTATCCCGGTGGCGGGATTGGGTACCAGGATGTTGCCAGCGACGAAGGCAATCCCAAAAGAGATGCTGCCTCTGGTTGATAAGCCATTAATCCAGTATGTCGTGAATGAATGTATTGCAGCAGGTATCACCGAAATTGTGCTGGTGACGCATTCATCTAAAAACTCTATCGAAAACCATTTCGATACCAGTTTCGAACTCGAAGCAATGCTGGAAAAACGCGTTAAGCGCCAGCTGCTGGAGGAAGTGCAGTCTATTTGTCCTCCACACGTTACCATTATGCAGGTTCGTCAGGGCCTGGCGAAGGGCCTGGGGCATGCAGTATTGTGCGCACATCCTGTAGTGGGTGATGAGCCGGTCGCGGTTATTCTGCCTGATGTGATCCTTGATGAGTACGAGTCCGATCTTTCCCAGGAAAACCTGGCGGAAATGATTAAACGCTTCGACGAAACCGGCAGCAGCCAGATTATGGTTGAGCCAGTCGACGACGTGACCGCTTACGGCGTGGTTGACTGCAAAGGTGTTGACCTGCAACCTGGCGAAAGCGTACCGATGGTTGGCGTTGTTGAAAAACCTAAAGCGGACGTCGCGCCGTCTAACCTTGCTGTCGTTGGTCGTTACGTACTGAGCGCTGAAATTTGGGCGCTGCTGGCGAAAACGCCTCCGGGTGCGGGCGATGAAATCCAGCTGACGGATGCTATCGATATGCTGATCGAGAAAGAGACCGTGGAAGCCTACCATATGAAAGGTAAGAGCCATGACTGCGGGAATAAGCTCGGTTATATGCAGGCATTCGTCGAATATGGTATTCGCCATAACAGCCTGGGTGAAGAATTTAAAGCCTGGCTCAAAGGTAGCGTGGGTATAAAGTAATAAACTCACCAGCCTGTGAACAAGACCGGTGTGGCGTCGCCCACCGGTTTTTTTATGCCTGTCACTCTGTAATTGGCGGGGGATTGTCAAGGACGTTAAATACGGAGCCTCACAATATGACAGAATGTAAGGAGATGTTCGGGCGAATATTACAGGCATAAAAAATCCCGCATTAAGCGGGATTTTTCAGAATCTTTCCAGATTAATCCTTGATCAGGAAGTCATCCAGTTGTTTACCTTGTTCGTCCATTGCTTTCTTGATTACAGCAGGAGTACGGCCCTGGCCGGTCCAGGTTTTCTCTTCGCCGTTCTCATCGATGTAGCTATATTTAGCAGGACGTGCCGCGCGTTTTGCTTTGGTACCGGTTTTAGCCGCAGCCATGCTGTTCAGCAATTCGTTTGGATCGATACCATCGGCAATCAGCATTTCGCGATACTGTTGCAGTTTACGTGTACGTTCTTCGATTTCAGCCGCAGCTGCGCTTTCTTCTTCACGACGTTCGTTAACTACAACTTCTAATTTTTCGAGCATTTCTTCAAGCGTCTCAAGGGTACATTCTCTTGCCTGCGCACGAAGAGTACGGATGTTGTTCAGAATTTTAAGTGCTTCGCTCATTGTAGTAATCTCAAACTTATAATGGGGGTGGGTTTGTTGTCCTAATAATAGAGCCTTAATTTCACTTGTGCAATAGGTGGGAATGTAAGGAATTCAAAAAATACAAAATAAACGACGCTATTATTAATTACGCTAACTTAAATTTCATTGTTTGTTGGGGCTGCGAGATATCGTTTCAAACGGCAAAAGCGCGTCATTTGCATGTTTGTTTTGTGACTTTTACCTCAGGAATTATAGTTGCGGTTGATAAATATCAGCCTTTTGTATTACCCCGTGTAAACGCAGCGAAGCCAGGAATAGTTAATAAATAGTGAATTTTAATGAACGAAGAAGACACTATAAAAAGAAGTGTTATCTCTGGTTGCGGTCTCACCTTATTGTCAGTGTTTAATGCCTTTACTGCCTGTTTTAACGCATTATTTTGCGCTACTCGCGAAGGATTTACGGGTGCATGGCAGGCTGGAGTGTGCTGCTCGCCGCTGATGACGGTACAAAATATGGTACAATGATCCATCGGGAATATTTCACATTGATTAGGGTTCTTCGGCCAATGGCACAACTTTATTTCTACTATTCGGCAATGAATGCAGGGAAATCGACGGCGTTACTGCAATCCTCATACAATTATCAGGAGCGGGGGATGCGTACCGTTGTTTATACCGCCGAAATCGACGATCGCTTTGGGGCAGGGAAGGTAAGCTCAAGAATAGGGCTTTCATCGCCTGCAAGGCTGTTTAACCCTGAAACGGACCTGCTGGAGGACATTCGTGTCGAGCATGCCTCTAAGCCTGTCCATTGCGTGCTGGTAGATGAAAGCCAGTTCCTGACCCGTGAGCAGGTCCATGCGCTTTCAGAGGTCGTTGATGAGCTGGATATTCCCGTTCTTTGCTATGGATTACGTACCGATTTTCGTGGGGAGTTATTTGCCGGCAGCCAGTATCTGCTCGCCTGGTCGGATAAGCTGGTTGAGCTGAAAACAATCTGCTTTTGTGGCCGCAAGGCAAGTATGGTTCTTCGCCTGGACCAGTCGGGTAAACCCTATGCTGATGGCGAGCAGGTGGTGATAGGAGGCAATGAACGTTATGTCTCGGTCTGCCGCAAGCATTATAAAGAGGCGCTGGCTGTAGGCTCGCTGACGGCGTTACAGGGCGACAATCGAAAATAACATGAATGTTTTACCGATCCTCAGATATAAAAAAACCCGCCGCTGGCGGGTTTTTTATCACACTGTCAACTAAGCGTTTTTCTTCGCTTTCTTTTCAGCCTTTACAACTGCGGGGATTTCAACTTTTACGGCTGCGACATCGCTTTCAGTGAAGTTACGACCGTAATAAGTATCCAGCAGGATCTGTTTCAGTTCGGAAATCAGTGGGTAGCGCGGGTTAGCACCAGTACACTGGTCATCGAATGCATCTTCAGACAGCTTATCTACGTGAGCGAGGAAGTCAGCTTCCTGAACGCCTGCTTCGCGGATAGATTTAGGAATACCCAGTTCCGCCTTAAGACTTTCCAGCCATGCCAGCAGTTTTTCGATCTTCGCGGCAGTACGGTCGCCCGGTGCGCTCAGACCCAGGTGATCTGCGATTTCAGCATAACGACGGCGCGCCTGTGGACGGTCATACTGGCTGAATGCAGTTTGCTTGGTTGGGTTATCGTTGGCGTTATAGCGGATAACGTTGCTGATCAACAGGGCGTTCGCCAGACCGTGAGGAATGTGGAACTGTGAACCCAGCTTGTGCGCCATGGAGTGACAGACACCCAGGAAGGCGTTAGCAAACGCAATGCCCGCGATGGTGGCCGCACTGTGTACACGTTCACGCGCAACAGGGTTTTTCGAACCTTCGTTGTAAGAAGCTGGCAGGTTTTCTTTCAGCAGTTTCAGCGCCTGCAACGCCTGACCGTCAGAGAACTCAGAAGCCAGTACGGACACGTAAGCTTCCAGAGCGTGAGTGACCGCATCCAGACCACCGAACGCACACAGTGATTTCGGCATTTCCATGACCAGGTTGGCGTCAACGATAGCCATATCTGGCGTCAGTGCGTAGTCAGCCAGCGGGTATTTCTGACCGGTTGCGTCATCAGTCACAACGGCAAATGGCGTCACTTCTGAACCAGTACCGGAAGTGGTGGTGACGGCGATCATTTTCGCTTTCACGCCCATTTTCGGGAACTTGTAGATACGTTTACGGATATCCATAAAGCGCAGCGCCAGTTCTTCGAAGTGAGTTTCCGGATGCTCGTACATCACCCACATAATTTTCGCAGCGTCCATTGGGGAACCGCCACCCAGTGCGATGATCACATCAGGTTTGAAGGAGTTCGCCAGTTCAGCGCCTTTACGTACAACGCTCAGGGTTGGGTCAGCTTCAACTTCAAAGAAGACTTCAGTTTCGACGCCAGCCGCTTTCAGAACAGAGGTGATCTGGTCTGCATAGCCATTGTTGAACAGGAAACGGTCAGTCACGATGAGCGCACGTTTGTGGCCATCAGTAATCACTTCATCCAGCGCGATTGGCAGAGAGCCGCGGCGGAAGTAGATAGATTTCGGAAGTTTGTGCCACAACATGTTTTCAGCTCGCTTAGCAACGGTTTTCTTGTTGATCAGGTGTTTTGGACCAACGTTTTCAGAGATGGAGTTACCACCCCAGGAACCACAACCCAGAGTCAGGGAAGGTGCGAGTTTGAAGTTGTACAGATCACCGATACCACCCTGAGAAGCAGGGGTGTTGATCAGGATACGTGCCGTCTTCATCTTCTGACCGAAGTAAGCAACACGCTCAGGCTGGTTATCCTGATCGGTGTACAGGCAAGAGGTGTGGCCGATACCGCCCATTGCCACCAGTTTCTCTGCTTTTTCTACCGCGTCATCAAAATCTTTCGCACGGTACATTGCCAGCGTTGGGGAGAGTTTCTCGTGAGCAAACGGCTCACTTTCATCAACGACTTTCACTTCACCAATCAGAATCTTGGTGGTAGCAGGAACGCTAAAGCCAGCGAGTTCAGCAATTTTATACGCTGGCTGACCTACGATAGCCGCGTTCAGCGCACCATTTTTCAGAATCACGTCCTGAACGGCTTTCAGTTCTTTACCTTGCAACAGGTAGCCGCCGTGGCTGGCGAAACGTTCACGAACGGCGTCGTATACCGAATCAACCACGACAACAGACTGTTCAGATGCACAGATAACGCCGTTATCGAAGGTTTTAGACATCAGCACAGAAGCAACTGCACGCTTGATATCTGCCGTTTCGTCGATCACAACAGGAGTATTACCTGCGCCTACGCCGATGGCTGGTTTACCGGAGCTGTATGCTGCTTTAACCATACCAGGACCACCGGTCGCCAGAATCAAGTTAATGTCCGGGTGATGCATCAGAGCGTTGGACAGTTCAACAGAAGGTTGGTCGATCCAGCCGATGAGATCTTTTGGCGCACCCGCAGCAATGGCTGCCTGAAGCACGATATCTGCTGCTTTGTTGGTGGCGTCCTTCGCACGTGGATGCGGAGAGAAAATGATTGCGTTACGTGTCTTCAGACTGATGAGAGATTTGAAGATGGCGGTAGAGGTTGGGTTAGTGGTTGGAACGATACCGCAAATGATGCCGATCGGTTCTGCGATGGTGATGGTGCCGAAAGTATCGTCTTCTGACAGCACACCGCAGGTTTTCTCATCTTTATAGGCGTTGTAGATATACTCTGAAGCAAAGTGGTTTTTGATCACTTTATCTTCAACGATACCCATGCCGGATTCGGCAACGGCCATTTTAGCGAGAGGGATTCGAGCATCAGCAGCAGCCAGAGCGGCCGCGCGGAAGATTTTATCAACCTGTTCTTGGGTGAAATTGGCATATTCACGCTGGGCTTTTTTTACGCGCTCGACGAGGGCGTTCAGTTCAGCGATATTGGTAACAGCCATAATGCTCTCCTGATAATGTTTAAACTCTTTTAGTAAACCAGCGCTCGATACGTCTGACAGTATAGTCAGAGCCGATCCCACTTGCGTAACACACAGTAAAACAAAGGATTACTCACTGCTCCAGCTCACTAATTTACTAAAAGAGCCTTACCTTAGCATCATACCTTTTTGATAGGTGATCTCCCTGGCGGCGTAACCAAGATTACTCACTTCTGAGTACGAAAATTATGATCGAGATCAATTTTGTCCTAAGCTGATACCTTTCAGCAGGGTTATTTTGTGCTAATTATTCTACTGTTAAATAATTAAGTAACTATTGGAAGCGGCGATATCATTGATTACACAAATGTTTAACATCATGAATTGATAACGTTTAAGAACAGATTTCTGGTGAAGTGTGCGGCTAAAAAGCGTATCTTCAGCGCGGATTTATCATGACACGCAGTTTCTCCCCGGACATGCTCAATTGCGGAGCTTAATGTGATTCAAACGCTCTTTGATTTCCCTACATATTTCAAGTTTTTTATCGGCTTGTTTGCTCTGGTTAACCCGGTAGGGATCATCCCTGTCTTCATCAGTATGACCAGCTATCAGACGGCTGCGGCACGAAATAAAACCAACCTGACGGCAAACCTGTCGGTGGCGATCATCCTACTTACGTCTCTTTATCTCGGGGACGCCATTCTTCAGGTCTTCGGCATCTCGATTGATTCGTTCCGTATAGCAGGCGGGATCCTGGTGGTGACGATTGCCATGTCGATGATCAGCGGCAAGCTGGGGGAGGATAAACAGAACAAGCAGGAAAAATCAGAGACAGCAATCCGCGAGAGCATTGGGGTTGTGCCACTGGCGCTGCCGCTGATGGCGGGCCCGGGGGCGATCAGTTCCACCATTGTCTGGGGAACGCGCTACCACAGCCTGATGCACCTGATTGGCTTTTCCGTCGCCATTGCGCTGTTCGCGCTGTGCTGCTGGGGCGTATTTCGTATGGCGCCATGGCTGGTTCGCTTGCTGGGACAAACGGGCATCAACGTGATTACCCGTATCATGGGTCTGTTGTTAATGGCGTTGGGCATCGAATTTATCGTTACCGGTATAAAAAGTATTTTCCCCGGGTTAGTACACTGACTTTCATTTGAAAGAGCGGAGCCAGCGGCTCCGTTTTTTTTACGTGATTATCTGCAAATCATATAAATAAAGTTGAAATAGGCGCCAGTCATAATAAGTTCTACTAATAACCCTCTTTTGTTGTTTTTCAAGAGGTTGTTTATTTTCATTTCCCCTTGCCGCGCATAAATCCCTCAAACCCTCTGTTATTTTACTCACATGATACTCTGGGGCTTGCTGACAGATAACCGAAATGATATTAGTAATTTCGATGCTGACTCAGACGAATGTGCTAAATAATAATCAATTGTTAAATTATCGTGAAAATTCGTTCAACTAAGCCATGTCGTCGCGTTTGGAGCAACAAAATTTCTTATCTGTATGAATTATATCTCTTTTTGTTGATTTCGGCGTAAGCCAGGGTTAGCGCCTTAGTTATGCCAGCCATCGTAAAAGAGAAATGCTTAACAAATTTGCAAAATGTATTGGCGAGAGTTGGCACCATTTGGTACTTTCCGGCCTTATATTTTGCAGCATTAAACAAGTTGATGAGAACTATTTTCATATAGCCCTCACGTAAGATATCCAATGCATCTCTCTGACAGGGGAAAGGTGTAAAGAATCGACGCAAGACCGCCGTACGAGCGGTCAGTAATAATGAAGTCGGTGATAGCAAGAAGTAAAAAAGAACCTGACAGTAGCAAAAAAAACTCCTGCGCTGTACAGGCCCCAACAGGGGATTACACAACTGGCGAAGGCCAGTCATTATAATGAGTGGAGTATCAACACAATGTCCATCATCACAAAAAAAAGTCTGGTAGCGGCGGGGATTTTAACTGCGCTAATCGCGGGCAACGCTGCAATGGCTGCGGACGTTCCTGCTGGTGTTCAGCTGGCTGAGAAGCAAACGCTGGTACGTAATAACGGTGCGGAAGTGCAGTCTCTTGATCCGCACAAAATTGAAGGTGTTCCAGAGTCTAACGTTAACCGCGATCTGTTTGAAGGTCTGCTGGTGACTGACGTAGACGGCCACCCGGCTCCGGGCGTGGCGGAAAAATGGGACAACAAAGATTTTAAAGTCTGGACCTTCCATCTGCGTAAAGATGCCAAATGGTCCGACGGTACGCCGGTTACCGCCGAAGATTTCGTCTATAGCTGGCAGCGTCTGGCGGATCCAAATACCGCCTCCCCGTATGCGAGTTACCTCCAGTATGGCCATATTGCCAATATCGATGACATCATCACGGGTAAAAAGCCAGTAACCGACCTGGGCGTAAAAGCCATCGATGCCAATACCTTTGAAGTGACGTTGAGCGAACCTGTTCCGTACTTCTATAAGCTGCTGGTTCACCCGTCCGTCTCCCCGGTACCAAAATCCGCGGTAGAAAAATTTGGTGAAAAATGGACGCAGCCTGCGAATATCGTGACCAACGGTGCATATAAGCTGAAGGACTGGGTCGTTAACGAACGTATGGTGCTGGAGCGCAACCCGCAGTATTGGGATAATGCGAAGACTGTTATCAATCAGGTCACCTACCTGCCAATCTCTTCTGAAGTGACGGACGTAAACCGCTACCGCAGTGGTGAAATCGACATGACCTATAACAACATGCCGATTGAACTGTTCCAGAAGCTGAAAAAAGAGATCCCGAAAGAAGTTCACGTCGATCCGTATCTGTGCACCTACTATTACGAAATTAACAACCAGAAAGCACCGTTCACCGACGTACGTGTTCGTACCGCACTGAAGCTGGCTCTGGATCGCGACATTATCGTGAATAAAGTGAAGAATCAGGGCGACCTGCCAGCTTACAGCTACACCCCGCCTTACACCGACGGTATGAAGCTGGTTGAACCTGAATGGTTCAAATGGTCCCAGGAAAAACGTAACGAAGAAGCGAAAAAACTGCTGGCTGAAGCTGGCTATACCGCCGACAAGCCGCTGACCTTTAGCCTGCTGTACAACACCTCCGATCTGCATAAAAAACTGGCTATTGCCGTCGCGTCTATCTGGAAGAAAAACCTCGGCGTGAACGTGAAGCTGGAAAACCAGGAATGGAAGACCTTCCTCGATACGCGCCACCAGGGAACCTTTGACGTGGCACGTGCAGGATGGTGTGCGGACTATAACGAACCGACCTCATTCCTGAACACCATGCTGAGCGACAGTTCGAACAACACCGCACACTATAAGAGCCCGGCGTTTGATAAGCTTATTGGCGAAACCCTGAAGGTGGCAGATGACGCCCAGCGCGCCGATCTGTACGCCAAATCAGAACAACAGCTCGATAAAGACTCTGCGATCGTTCCGGTTTACTACTACGTTAACGCCCGCCTGGTGAAACCATGGGTAGGGGGTTATACCGGTAAAGACCCGTTGGATAATATTTCCGTTAAGAATCTTTATATTATCAAGCATTAATGGCAATACGTGGGGCGAGCGAACTTGCCCCACTGTGTCTATTTTGTAACATTCATCAGGCACACGCCAGAAGGTACGGGCAATGTTGAAATTTATCCTGCGTCGCTGTCTTGAAGCGATTCCAACGTTATTTATTCTAATTACAATTTCCTTCTTCATGATGCGTCTTGCGCCGGGCAGTCCTTTTACCGGTGAACGCACGCTTCCGCCAGAAGTTATGGCCAACATCGAAGCGAAATACCATTTAAACGATCCTATCACCACGCAGTACTTCAACTATCTGAAGCAACTTGCACACGGTGATTTTGGTCCGTCATTTAAATATAAAGACTATTCCGTTAACGACCTGGTGGCGTCCAGCTTCCCGGTATCGGCTAAATTAGGAGCTGCTGCATTTATCCTGGCCGTTGTTCTCGGTGTCACTGCGGGCGTTATCGCTGCGCTTAAACAAAATACCCGATGGGATTACGCCGTAATGGGGGTCGCAATGACCGGGGTGGTTATCCCCAGCTTCGTTGTTGCGCCGTTGCTGGTCATGATATTCGCCATAACCCTGAAAT
Source organism: Enterobacter cloacae complex sp. IR5459 (assembly GCF_049238005.1). NCBI lineage: Bacteria > Pseudomonadati > Pseudomonadota > Gammaproteobacteria > Enterobacterales > Enterobacteriaceae > Enterobacter > Enterobacter cloacae complex sp. IR5459. Next base: position 142,941 of record NZ_JBMKIG010000005.1, on the reverse strand, counting down.
GGCTTCCCGGAGGCGGCTGGAACGGCGGGGCGCTGAAGTTCATGATATTGCCGATGGTGGCATTATCTCTGGCCTACATCGCCAGTATCGCCCGTATTACCCGCGGTTCAATGATTGAAGTCCTGCATTCGAACTTCATCCGTACCGCCCGTGCGAAAGGGCTGCCGATGCGCCGGATTATTTTCCGTCATGCCCTCAAGCCTGCACTGTTACCGGTACTCTCCTATATGGGGCCTGCTTTCGTCGGCATTATCACCGGTTCAATGGTGATTGAAACCATTTATGGTCTGCCGGGCATCGGGCAGCTGTTTGTTAACGGGGCGCTTAACCGTGACTATTCGCTGGTGCTGAGCCTGACGATCCTCGTGGGCGCGCTGACCATTCTGTTTAATGCCGTTGTCGATGTGCTGTATGCCGTTATCGACCCGAAAATCCGTTACTAACTGGAGCACGCCATGATGTTGAGTAAGAAAAACAGCGAGGCGCTGGAAAACTTCAGTGAAAAGCTGGAGGTTGAAGGTCGTAGCCTTTGGCAGGACGCCCGCCGTCGTTTTATGCATAACCGTGCCGCCGTTGCCAGCCTGGTCGTGCTGGTGCTTATTGCGCTGTTTGTCACCCTGGCGCCAATGCTCTCTCAGTTCACCTATTTCGATACGGACTGGGGCATGATGTCCAGCGCGCCGGATATGGAATCCGGGCACTATTTCGGTACCGACTCTTCCGGGCGTGATTTGCTGGTGCGAGTGGCGATTGGCGGCCGTATCTCCCTGATGGTTGGCATCGCGGCGGCGCTGGTGGCGGTGATCGTCGGCACGCTTTACGGTTCGCTTTCCGGATACCTCGGCGGGAAAGTGGACTCCGTGATGATGCGTCTGCTAGAAATCCTGAACTCCTTCCCGTTCATGTTCTTCGTCATTCTGCTGGTGACCTTCTTTGGTCAAAATATCCTGCTGATCTTCGTGGCGATCGGGATGGTGTCCTGGCTGGATATGGCGCGTATTGTGCGCGGCCAGACGCTGAGCCTCAAACGTAAGGAGTTTATCGAAGCCGCACAGGTTGGTGGTGTTTCTACCGCCAATATTGTGGTGCGTCATATCGTTCCTAACGTGCTGGGCGTGGTGGTGGTATACGCCTCCCTGTTGGTGCCAAGTATGATCCTGTTTGAATCTTTCCTGAGCTTCCTGGGATTAGGTACGCAAGAGCCGCTGAGTAGCTGGGGCGCTCTGTTAAGTGATGGCGCAAACTCCATGGAAGTGTCACCGTGGTTACTCCTGTATCCGGCGGGCTTCCTGGTCGTCACCCTGTTCTGTTTCAACTTTATCGGCGATGGCCTGCGTGATGCCCTCGACCCGAAAGACCGTTAAGGAGCGCCGTCATGACTATTATTGAAACGGCAACCGCGCCACAGGCGCAACAGCGGACCAGCGCACTGCTGGACGTTAAAGACCTCCGCGTGACGTTTAAAACCCCCGACGGTGATGTTACTGCCGTTAACGATCTCAACTTCGACCTGCGTGCCGGTGAAACGCTGGGCATTGTGGGCGAATCCGGTTCCGGTAAATCCCAGACCGCATTCGCGCTGATGGGCCTGCTGGCATCAAACGGCGTGATCGGTGGTTCGGCGACGTTTAACGGAAAAGAGATCCTGAATTTGCCGGAACATGAGCTGAATAAGCTGCGCGCCGAGCAGATTTCAATGATTTTCCAGGACCCGATGACGTCCCTGAACCCCTATATGCGTGTGGGCGAACAGCTGATGGAAGTGCTGATGCTCCACAAAGGGCTGGGTAAAGCCGAAGCGTTTGAAGAGTCCGTCAAAATGCTGGATGCGGTGAAAATGCCTGAGGCACGTAAGCGCATGCGCATGTATCCGCACGAATTCTCCGGCGGTATGCGCCAGCGCGTCATGATCGCGATGGCATTGCTTTGTCGGCCAAAACTGCTGATCGCTGATGAACCGACCACCGCTCTGGACGTGACCGTCCAGGCGCAGATCATGACGTTGCTGAACGAGCTGAAGCGCGAGTTCAACACCGCCATCATCATGATCACCCACGATTTAGGCGTCGTTGCCGGGATCTGCGACAAAGTGTTAGTCATGTATGCAGGCCGCACGATGGAATACGGTAATGCCCGCGATGTATTCTACCAGCCAGCCCATCCGTACTCTATCGGGTTGCTGAATGCCGTACCGCGCCTTGATGCGGAAGGGGAGTCGCTGCTGACTATCCCGGGTAACCCGCCAAACCTGCTGCGTCTGCCAAAAGGCTGTCCGTTCCAGCCGCGTTGTCCGCATGCGATGGAAATCTGTAACAGCGCACCGCCGCTGGAAGCGTTTGTCCCAGGCCGTCTGCGCGCCTGCTTTAAGCCGCTGGAGGAGCTGGTATGAACGCAATCGACGAAAAAAGAAATGTGCTGCTCGAAATCGCTGACCTGAAGGTCCATTTCGATATCAAAGACGGTAAACAGTGGTTCTGGCAGCCTGCCAAAACCCTGAAAGCGGTGGATGGCGTCACGCTACGCCTGTACGAAGGGGAGACCCTGGGCGTGGTGGGTGAATCTGGCTGCGGCAAATCGACATTTGCGCGTGCGATCATCGGCCTGGTGAAGGCCACCGACGGGAAAGTGGCCTGGCTTGGCAAAGATCTGCTGGGGATGAAGCCGGATGAATGGCGCGACGTGCGCAGCGACATCCAGATGATTTTCCAGGATCCGCTGGCGTCCCTGAACCCGCGTATGACCATTGGCGAAATCATTGCCGAGCCGCTGCGCACCTATCATCCGAAGATGCCGCGCCAGGAAGTTCGCGATCGGGTGAAAGCGATGATGCTCAAGGTGGGTCTGTTGCCTAACCTCATTAACCGCTACCCACACGAGTTTTCCGGCGGTCAGTGCCAACGTATCGGTATCGCACGCGCGTTGATCCTTGAACCAAAACTGATTATCTGTGATGAGCCGGTTTCGGCGCTGGACGTCTCCATCCAGGCCCAGGTGGTTAACCTGCTACAGAAACTGCAACGGGAAATGGGGCTGTCGCTGATCTTCATCGCCCACGATCTGGCGGTGGTAAAACACATTTCGGACCGTGTGCTGGTCATGTATCTGGGCCACGCCGTGGAGCTGGGTACGTATGATGAGGTGTACCACAATCCGCTGCACCCTTATACCAAAGCGCTGATGTCTGCGGTTCCCGTTCCGGATCCCGATCTGGAAAAAAATAAAACCATTCAGCTTCTGGAAGGTGAACTGCCTTCGCCAATCAACCCGCCTTCAGGCTGCGTATTCCGTACGCGATGCCCAATAGCCGGGCCGGAATGTGCAAAAACACGGCCGGTCCTGGAGGGCAGTTTCCGACATGCGGTTTCCTGCCTGAAAGTAGACCCGTTATAATCGCAAGGGCTGACATGATGTCAGCCCTTATTTTTCGAGGTTAATGTGTCGCGATTTTTCACGTCGGCCCGTCAGCGGCTGTATCACCTTTTATTTGATCCTGAGACGGTTTCCGGTCGCCGTTTCGAAGGCCTGTGTGGTTTATTTGCCCTGATTAGCGTCATTATTATCTTTATCGAATCCGGCGCCGGAACGCAGTACCATATGACGTACGAGGAGTGGCACGTTTTCGTCTGGCTGGAATTGATTGTCACGCTGGTGTTTACCGCGGAATATGTGCTGAGGGTCATTAGCTGGCCAAATCCGGCGAAATACGTTTTCAGCTTCTGGGGATTTATTGATTTAGCCACCATCCTGCCGCTGTATGTCATGTGGCTGTGGCCTGAGATCAGCCTGAATTATGTGTTTGCCTGGCGCGCAATGCGGGCGATTCGCGTGTTACGAATTCTCAAACTGCTGCGCTTTATGCCGTCGCTGCGGGTTTTTTGGGTCGCCATTGTCAGCGCCCGCCACCAGCTGATTCTCTTCTATTCGTTTATTGCTATCGTGATGATCGTTTTTGGCTCCCTGATGTATTTAATCGAAGGGCCAAAATACGGGTTTACCACGCTTAATGCGTCTGTTTACTGGGCTATCGTCACGGTGACCACCGTGGGCTATGGTGATATTACCCCGCATACGCCGCTCGGACGTATTGTGGCATCGGTTCTTATCCTGATCGGCTATTCAGTAATAGCGATACCAACGGGGCTAATTACCACCCATATGAGCAGCGCCTTCCAGAACAGCAAGCAGCAACGCAAATGTCCGAATTGTCAGCAGGGGAATCATGAACCCGGCGCGCGGTTTTGTCACCGCTGTGGAAATGCCTTACCGGATTAAATAAAAAAGGCTGCGCGGGCAGCCTTTTTTATTATTCGCGCCAGAGAATATGGCACAGTTTGTGGTCTTTCTCGCGGCACAGCAGGACGCGGGCAAAGATGTCGTTAATTTCTCCGCCGTCTTCATCTGCCAGGCCAATCACCACCTCTGCGAAGAAGTCCGGGTTGAGGTCAAAATCGACGTGTTCGGCCCAGTCTTCAGCCGGATCGAACAGCTCAGCACCGCCACGCTCTTCAAATTGCAGGTTGAAAAGAATGACGTCAGCAGGGTCGAGATTATCGACCGCCAGCTCGAGAAAAATATCGTAGGCCTGTTCGAGCGTTTCGTCTTCGGTCAGGCGATTGTTCAGATCCATTTCCATGATGACTACCTGTTAAACATCGTTGGGCACGTTTTACAGCAACGGGCTAAAGAAGTAAAACAGTCGTTCGGCAATTCGCTGCCACAGCGGACGTTTCGCCCACAGTCTGGCGTCCAGCAGGCGTGAGCGGGAGATATAATCGTCCTGAACCGCTGCCAGATCGCCACCGAACCCGGCGTCATCAATGACCAGCGTAATTTCAAAATTCAGCCATAGACTGCGCATATCGAGGTTAACGGTGCCCACCAGGCTCAGCTCTCCGTCCACCAGCACGCTCTTGGTATGTAACAGCCCGCCTTCGAACTGATAAATTTTAACGCCTGCGGCCAGCAGCTCACTAAAGAACGCGCGGCTTGCCCATCCCACCAGCAGCGAATCGTTCTTGCGCGGCATAATAATGCTCACATCCACTCCGCGCTGTGCCGCTGTACAGATGGCATGCAGAAGGTCGTCGCTGGGAACGAAATAGGGCGTGGTCATGATCAGATATTCCCGCGCGGAGTAGGCGGCGGTCAGCAGTGCCTGATGGATCAGATCTTCCGGGAAGCCAGGACCGGATGCGATAGTGTGGATAGTGTGCCCGCTGGCTTCCTCAAACGGCATGATATTGCCATCCGGGGGCGGGGGAAGAATGCGTTTACCGGTTTCAATTTCCCAGTCGCAGGAGTAGACGATACCCATTGAGGTCGCGATCGGTCCCTCCATCCGCGCCATCAGATCGATCCATTGCCCCACGCCGGAATCCTGCTTGAAGAAGCGGGGGTCAACCATGTTCATGCTGCCGGTGTAGGCGATAAAGTTATCGATCAGAACCATTTTCCGGTGCTGGCGGAGATCCATGCGGCGCAGAAAGACGCGGAAAAGATTCACTTTCAGCGCCTCGACCACCTCGATACCGGCGTTGCGCATCATGCCTGCCCACGGGCTACGGAAAAAGGCCACGCTGCCGGCGGAGTCCAGCATCAGGCGGCAGTGGATACCGCGACGTGCAGCGGCCATTAGTGATTCGGCGACCTGGTCCGCCATGCCGCCCGGCTGCCAGATATAAAACACCATCTCGATATTATGCCGTGCGAGCTGGATATCACGGATCAGCGCCTGCATCACATCATCGGAAGAGGTCATCAGTTGCAGTTGATTACCTTTTACCCCAGCAATCCCCTGGCGGCGTTCGCACAGCTTGAACAGAGATGCGGCCACGCTGCTGTTCTCTTCAGCGAAGATATGCTTGCAGGCTTTAAGGTCGGCAAGCCATTTCGCCGTGGAGGGCCACATGGCGCGGGCGCGTTCGGCGCGGCGTTTACCCAGATGAAGTTCACCGAAAGCGAGATAGGCGATGATGCCCACCAGCGGCAGAATATAGATAATCAGAAGCCAGGCCATGGCGGAAGGTACCGCTCTGCGTTTCATCAGAATGCGCAACGTCACCCCGGCTATTAACAGCCAGTATCCTAAAATGACCAGCCAACTCACCACGGTGTAGAAGGTTGTCATAAATAAAAAATCCTTTTGAAAGCGTATTGTTATGAGTTTACGCATCAGGATTCATCTGGCAAATAAAAACACCAGATAAAAGCGCTGGTTTGCCGCCTGCTTAGGCATATAATGGCATCTCTGTTAGAGAAAGAGTTGTAGACATGAAGCGCAGTAGAACTGAAGTTGGGCGCTGGCGCATGTTGCGACAGGTGAGTCGTCGTAAGGCTCGTTGGCTGGAAGCACAATCCCGCCGCAATATGCGTATCCACGCCATCAGAAAATGTGGCCTGAACAGACACCGTAACGCGCTGTTGTTCGCGGTCCAGGACATCTGAAAAGCATGAAGGGCACCGTAAAGGTGCCCATTAAATATCCAGGCTATCAATTTTTGCAGTCTCTTCCCATCTGCTTTCCGCGATATACTGAGTCCCCTTAACGTCATGATATTAAAAGATGAATCCTTATCTCTGGATTTTTATTGTACTTTTGGCGCTGGATGCGCTCAGGGAAGATTTAGGACTTTCGTCATTTTCCTCATTGGCAGATTATGTTTTCGCATGGGGAATACATTGGCTTTATTAAAGGAACAAAGGATGAACGGAAAAGTAATGGCAGCACTCTTTGGGATTGCGATATTAAGCGGTTGTGCCAGCAGCAAAACCTCACCCGAACGGCACGCGTTTTATTTCGTGTCGCATCAGTCCAGCTTTACTGGCGGCAATTACACCTCCAGCGTGCAGAAAAATTATCAGCTGAACGTGGCGCAGTTCCGCGAGCTTTATGCCCGGGGCAAAGCTGACCGCGCGGAAGGGCGGACTCAGGCTGAAGCCAGTGAATACGCACAAAGCATTCGCGATCAGCTAAAAGAAAATGCGACGTCTCAGGAATTGTTCGCAGGCAACACGAAGGATAAATGGTCATCGGACATGGACAGTAAAGACGCCATATTATTTGGCAACGAACTGGCCGCGACTTATCTTGATGGCTATAACGGCGTACAATAGCGCAACTGATTAAGGGGATACCGTAATTACCGGTATCCCCGCTGTTTTTGAGCGAAAGGAGTGAGACGTGTTTGCGGAGTTTGGTGTACTGAATTTCTGGACCTATGTTGTCGGCGCATTTTTTATCGTGCTGGTTCCAGGACCGAACACCTTGTTTGTGCTGAAAACAGGGATTGGCCACGGCGTTAAGAAAGGCTATCTGGCAGCCACCGGTGTGTTTATTGGTGATGCTGTGCTGATGTTTCTGGCCTGGGCGGGCGTCGCCGCGTTGATCCAGACCACTCCGGTATTATTTAATATTGTCCGCTATCTGGGCGCGTTTTATCTGCTGTGGCTGGGCGGGAAAATGCTCTGGTCCGTTATGATGCGTCAAAAAAATGCGCACGAAAGTAGCGCCGAACCGGCAAGCGCAATCCTTAAGCGTTCGCTGGTGCTGAGCCTGACGAACCCGAAAGCGATTCTCTTTTACGTGTCGTTCTTCGTACAGTTCATTGATGTCAATGCGAAGAATACCGGCACGTCGTTCCTGATCCTCGCCACAACGCTTGAGCTGATCAGCTTCATGTACATGAGCTTCCTGATTTTCTCAGGCGCGTTTGTCACGCGTTACCTCAAAACCAAAAAGAAACTGGCGAAGCTGGGGAACGGGCTGATAGGTCTGCTGTTTGTCGGGTTTGCGGCGAGGCTGGCGTCGCTGCACTGAATGAAGAAAAGGCTCCCGAGGGAGCCTTTCGTTTCAGAATACTTTTTTATACGGACGAACCGTGACTTTCTCGTACACGCCGGCTGCGACGTACGGGTCTGCTTCTGCCCAGGCCTGCGCGGCTTCCAGAGATTCAAACTCGGCAATCACCGCGGAGCCGGTAAAACCCGCCGCGCCCGGATCGTTGCTGTCAACGGCAGGCATCGGGCCTGCGGTCAGCAACCGACCTTCATCCTGTAGCAACTGTAAACGCGCCAGATGAGCAGGGCGAACGGAAAGACGTTTCTCCAGAGAATCAGGTACATCTTCAGCGTAAATCACGTAAAGCACGGCAAAGCTCCTTAACCGGTAAAAGTGACAATTACGTTATGTGAAAGCACAAATGACTGCAATGTAAAGATAATAACAATGTTAAAACCCTGATCTGGATGCCCCTTTTTTGCCCTCATGTACGCTTAAATTGCGCCAGGACAAAGTGTCTTATTGAATATGATTGCTATTTGCATTTAAAATCGAGGTTCGGTTTTTTTAACGTTGATGATTATGACTTCGATGACCCTTGATTTACCTCGCCGCTTTCCATGGCCGACGCTGCTTTCCGTCGTTATTCACGGTGCTGTCGTGGCGGGTCTGCTCTATACCTCGGTTCATCAGGTTATTGAAATGCCGGCGCCAGCGCAGCCAATTTCTGTGACCATGGTATCGCCTGCGGATCTTGAGCCGCCGCAGGTTGCGCCGCCGCCACCACAGCCCGTTGTTGAACCCGAGCCGGAGCCAGAGCCAGAGCCGGTTCCTGAACCGCCGAAAGAAGCGCCGGTGGTGATCCATAAGCCGGAGCCGAAACCTAAGCCGAAGCCAAAACCCAAGCCGGTCAAAAAGGTGGAAGAGCGGCCGAAACGCGAAGTGCGTCCGGTTGAGCCACGCGCCACGCAGCCGGTTGAAAATGCCGCCCCGTCACGTCCGCTGATGAATAACACCACGACCGCGACAAAACCGACGGTAACGGCGCCCGCGGGCCCGCGCGCGCTGAGCCGTAACCAGCCGCAGTACCCGGCACGTGCTCAGGCGTTACGTATTGAAGGGCGTGTACGGGTGAAATTCGACGTTACGGCCGATGGACGTGTCGATAACGTGGAAATCCTGTCCGCACAGCCGGCGAATATGTTTGAACGTGAAGTTAAATCGGCCATGCGCAGGTGGCGCTATGAAGCCGGTAAACCCGGCAATGGGTTGATTGTGAACATTGTCTTCCGCCTGAACGGCGGGGCACAAATGGAATAAAAGAAGCCTCCGCAAGGAGGCTTTTTTTTACCTGAGGATCAGCTCCGTGGAAGCTGGCGGGGCTTACCGTCGCTATCCACCGCCACATAGATGAACAATGCCTCCGTCGCCTTATAGCGCTGACCAATCGGTTCAGAAGAGACTTTTTTCACCCAGACTTCAATGTTGATGGAGACAGACGTAGTGCCGCGTTTTACGCAGCGTGCATAACAGCACACCACGTCCCCCACCGCGACAGGACGCAGGAAGGTCATGCCATCGACCCGGACGGTTACCACGCGCCCGTGTGCAATCTCTTTTGCCAGGATTGCACCGCCCATATCCATCTGCGACATCAACCAGCCGCCAAAAATATCGCCATTGGCATTCGTATCCGCAGGCATTGCCAGTGTGCGTAAAACCAGTTCGCCCTGTGGGGCGTCATTTGTTGTCATTGTTTTTAAACTCGTAACTGAAGACTTCAGGCGGGATGCTACTATGATTTCTGGCTGGAGAGAATAGGGTTAGCGCCCGCAGAGCAGGCGCCTTAGGGTCAGAAGGACAGGGTCACGCCTGCGTAATACGCACGGCCTGGTTCGTTATAGGTCGATGCACCGTCATTTTCACGGTAAATCTGCTTGTCAAAGAGGTTGCTGATGCCGGCATTCAGGCGCAGGTTTTTGGTCAGCTGATAGTTACTGCCGATACCCACGATGGAATACGCGCCGATCTCTCTGTTGGACATCGCATTTTCCTCTTTGCGGATTTCAGCGTTTTCTCTGGGCTTCTGGCGGCCGTACATCGTCCAGCTTACGTTGGCTGAAAGCTTGCTGTTAACCTCCCAGTCCAGCATGGTGTTGACGGTATATTTGGGGATAATCGACAACGGATTACCGGTGTCTTTACTTTTAGACTGAATCATATACGTCGCATTAGTACGCCAGGTTAGCGTGTCGCGAATAACAGGGACGGTGAGGTTGCCTTCCAGCCCTTCAACAACGGCCTTTCCTCCGTTCTGCCACTGAAGGATATTTGCGCCGCTGCTTGTCTGGCCCAGCACATCCGTTCCTGAAACGATCTTGTTTTTGTAATCGTTGCGGAACCAGGTTATGCCAGCCTCGTAGCCTTCCAGCGCAAAGGCCAGGCCAATCTCTTTGTTCACGCTGATTTCAGGATCCAGATCCGGGTTGCCTAACAAATAACAGCTTCCTTCGGAAACGTTGTTCGGGCAGCCATTACCGCGGGTGGAAAGCAGATAGCCTTCGCTGGATTGATACAGGTTTGGCGCTTTAAATACCCGAGCGATACCCGCTTTAACCTTGAACATGTCACCCAAATCCTGAGAGACGTTCAGGCTAGGGCTCCAGTTGCTGCCGAACTGATTGTGATAATCAAAGCGGATCCCTGGGATCAGGTTGGTGCCCTGACGCGCTTCAATATTGTCCTCAAGATAGATGCCGGTGAGGTCAGCGCTGTTTTTGCTGTTGCGCTCAGAAGCCGTGCCGGGAACGCCGTTAATCACTTCTCCCGACACATTTGTCGCCTGCATTGAGGCCGGATCGTTCAGTTCATCACGATTCCATTCTGCACCCACGGTTAGCGTCTGTTCGACCAGCCAGAAGAAAGGAATGTTCAGCTCACCCGTTGAACGGTATGACTCCAGCCGGCTGGTATCGTATTTATCGCTATTGATCATCCCCTCAACTTTGCCCGTAGAGCCTTCTTCCAGGCGGGTGTTGTTGGTCTTTTCATAATAGACACCGAACTTTGACTGACCCCAGTCCCAGATGCCGTTGTGCGTAATGCCATAAGACTGGCGGTACATTCGGTTGGTTTCGTGTCCATACAGGGACGACACCAGACCGTCAGGGCTGACGTTGCTGTTGCTGTATTGAGTATCACCCGCGTAGATATTGCCCTGGCGGCTGTAGCTGTAGTCGAAATCGATAATCTGCTGTGGCGTGAGTTTCCAGGAGAGCAGGGCATTGATGTCCTTGTTGCGCACGCCTTCACGTCCGGCGGCGTAAGAGCCATTTTGCGCGGTGTTGATGTCCTGAGCATCTGCGTCAGTTTTATTGATATTCCCGTACAGGCGCATCGTTAACGCATCGCCCGCAAGGGGGCCGCTCAGATCAAAATTAGCGCGTTTTGTCGCCCCCTCTTTATCATTTTCAGGCTGGTTAGTGTACAGGGAGAGTGAGCCGTGCCAGTCGTTGGTCGGGCGTTTGGTAATGATGTTGACGACGCCGCCGGCCGCCCCCGAACCATAGCGGGCGGCAGCAGGTCCCCGGAGCACTTCAATGCGCTCAACCATCTCTGGCGGAACCCAGTTAGTATCCCCGCGGGTGTCGCGCTCCCCGCGCCAGCTGTAGCGCACCGAGTTACGTGACGTCACCGGCACACCGTCAATCAGAATCAGCGTGTTCTCCGGCCCCATACCGCGGATGTCGATCTGGCGGTTGTTACCGCGGCTGCCTGTCGCGCTGTTTCCGGTGAGGTTAACCCCGGGCATTTTGCGAATAATTTCTGAAAGATCGTTAACCGGTGGATCCTTTTCTATGTCCTTTGCCGTGATGATGGAAACCCCCGGCTGTTGCTTCAGCGCCTCTTCAGCGGTGGCCTGAACAACCATTGTTTCACCATCGGTGAGAGTCTCTTCCGCTGCGTGTGCGCTCTGGTATAGCGTTGAAAAAATGGCGAGCGTAAGTGTAGCCGGGGCAAATCTTATTATGTTATTCATCAACTCATTTCCATTTGTTAAAAATGCGATGACGAATATTAATGATAGTCATTCTCATTACAATAAAGTGACAGCAATCTCCATAAAATCTTCATGATTCAGACATTTTCGCAGGAAGGATGTAGAGAAAAGAGAAGGCGGGAAAAGAGGCCAGACCGCGTGGCGATCTGGCCAGAAGGATCAGTGCTTGTCATCCTGCGGCATGTGGCGATAAATATAAACGCCGCTGAGCAGGGTGAAGATAAGAGTCAGCGCCGTCAGGCCAAACACCTTGAAGTTGACCCAGATATTCTGCGGGAGCCAGAATGCGATATAGATATTCGCCAGACCACACAGAATAAAAAATAGCGCCCAGGCGATATTCAGACGCCCCCACACAGCCTGCGGCAGGGTCAGTTCTTTCCCCAGCATGCGCTGGATCAGTGGCTTCTTCATCACCCACTGGCTGATGAGGAGTGCGCCCGCAAACAGGCCGTAAATCACCGTGACCTTCCATTTGATAAATTCATCATTGTGGAAGAACAATGTCAGACCACCAAACACCGCCACCATCAGGAAGGTGATGAGCGCCATCTTTTCAACTTTGCGATAGCGAACCCAGCTGTAAATCAGCACCACAGCCGTTGCCACAATCAGCGCCAGCGTGCCGGCATAAATGTCGTACAGCTTATAAAAAGCGAAAAATACGATCAGCGGTAAAAAATCAAGAAACTGCTTCATTCTGCGATCCCAGTTACTGACGAATTAACATGTACAGGCGGAACAAATAGACCAGCAGCACGGCTGAAATCAGATTGCTCAGCGTATTGGCGACAACCGCTCCGACGTTTGGCGTTAACACCGCAAAATTCGGCGCAAACAGCAACAGCAGAGTCTTGGCCAGCAGCCAGCTGATAACGGCCGGGGCGACCAGTCGCATATTGGCCCATGCGAGCCTGATGCTGCTGCGCATGGCGGTGAAAATGCCCAGTTTGTCCTGCACAACCATTACTGGCGCGAATGAAAGCACGATAGCCAGCAGCACGCCCGGAACGACCACCAACATGATCCCCATCTGGACCAGCAGCGTGGTCAGGAAGATGAGGATAAACAGCTTTGGCAGCACCGGAGCACTGGCCCCGATTGTACGTAACGCGCTGACGCGTTGGCCGGCAGATACCAGTTGGATCATCAGCAACACGCCACCCGCCAGAATGGCGTTGCCAATCAGACCCGAGAAGGTAGATGCCGCAGATGCGCGCAGCAAGATTTGCTGTTGCTCAGGCGTCATATTCTGCACAAGGTCAAACAACCCTGCGCTGCCTGCAAGATGATCCCCCTGGCTCAGCGTGGCAATCTGTTCATCACTGGGTGAGAACGCATGACCCAGCACCACCGTAATAAAGGCGCACAACAACGCGATCAGTAAAAAGGTAATGAACTGATTGCGGAAAAAATTTCCCGTGTCACGGTAGACAGACTTCGCCGTGATAGACATGCACTCTCCTTGAGTATTGCAGGTGTTAATTAGCCGGCAATTGTACACCGGATAACACGCTGGTGGCAGCATCAAGGCTTGTATGGAAAAGCATATCTTTGTAAAGCGGCGGTAATCCATAGCGGGCGCGGGCGCGATTGCATGCCTCATTGACCTGCCCATCCTCTCCCGACATCGCGAAAGTGCGACACGGGCTGGGGCGATCCGCGTAAATGGAGCAGCGGGTGGATACCCCAGGTTCACCTTCCAGTGCCACACAGCGGCTCTGTTTTTGATTGGTGCCGCGCATACAGCGCAGAAAAGGGGTTAAGGGTTCAGTGAGATCGACCGGAACGGTGCCGCCGCCATCGCTGGCTTCAGCCCAATAGAAAGAGACTCGAAAATACGCACAACAGGCTCCGCACGTCATGCACGGGTTATGATCACTCATGGCACACCTGCAAAAGTAGAACGCATCAAATCACATTGTGAGAGCGATAAATTATCCAGCCGCTACAGGAAGCGCAAGAGAGGGAAAACAGAAAATTTTGTAACCATGAAATGCCAAAAATTGACGCGGTAACAACTTATTGCTTTATGAGGTGTCACCAAAAATTAACCTAGATCAATGAATGTTAACTTACTGGTTTTAATGTGATCTGTGTTAGATCACTTATTACTCATTTGTGAGTATATTCTCCTCCGCAATTAAAACCACAACGATGGAGCGGATATGAAAAAATTAGCGGTGGCAGCCCTTATCTTAAGCAGTCTCTCTGGCGGCGCTTACGCGCATGAAGCAGGTGAATTCTTTATTCGTGCCGGTTCGGCAACGGTACGTCCAACGGAAGGGTCCGACAATGTGCTGGGTATGGGCGGGTTTAACGTCAGCAATAACACCCAGTTAGGCCTGACGTTTACGTATATGGCAACGGATAACATTGGCGTCGAGCTTTTAGCCGCCACGCCATTCCGTCACCGCGTCGGTTTAGGACCGACCGGGGACATTGCCACGGTGCACCATTTGCCACCAACGCTGATGGCGCAGTGGTACTTCGGAGATTCCAGCAGCAAGGTGCGCCCTTATATTGGTGCAGGCGTTAACTACACCACCTTCTTTGATGAGAAATTTAACGATACCGGTAAAGAGGCCGGGCTCTCCGATCTCAGCCTGAAAGACTCGTGGGGCATGGCGGGACAGGTTGGTCTGGATTATCTGATTAATCGTGACTGGCTGATCAACGCCTCTGTCTGGTATATGGACATTGATACGGACGTGCGCTTTAAAGCTGGCGGGCAGCAGCAAAGTATCAATACCCGTCTGGATCCGTGGGTATTTATGTTCTCAGCAGGCTATCGTTTCTGACAGAAGATATATCCCCTGTCAGCCGGTGATTGCTGTATGGTGGTTGTTCCACACACCTGTCTGGAGGGGATATCCCCAACATCAAATTTGAGTGTCCGGTTTGTGCAGGTAAACAGTTTCAGTTCACGACGTTCAGCCCAGCACATAGCCTACCTCACGGTGCTATCTGTTCCGTTTGCGGAACACGTCTCACCATTCATTCATGCCTGCCGAAGCTCAGACGACGACGGTGGCCAAAGCCAGTAAACTAGAAAAGGCCTCTGAGAGGCCTTTTTCGATCGTGAAATCACTTCTGAATTAAATAACGAATGGTTGGTCCGTCCTGCTGGATATCCAGCACGGTATAGCCGTGATTTTTGGCATCAAGCGGAATGTTATTGATCGACTGGGGGCAATCGCTCACCACTTCCAGAATTTCACCTTTCTTTAGCTGCGGTAGCGCTTCAAGCGTGGCGACGGCCGGGTAAGGGCAAGGTTCACCCACCATATCGAGACGATAATCAGGCACGATCTCTTTCATGCGGCATTCTCCTGAGTTTCAGTTTTGGCGGTGGCGCGTCGGAAGAAGCGCTTCTCTTGTGCAACAACCAGTAAGAAGGCGATGAGCAGCAGGGCATAGGTCACCAGGAGCCCCCCGAGTGGACCAAAGGTTTTCAGCAGGTTAACCTTGTCCCAGTTTGTTGCCAGCACCGGAGAGACGTCATCCCAGTAGCAGGCCAGAAGGGTAGAGCCAATCACGTTACCCAGACCCACCCACCAGTAATGCACCTGGCCTTCCACAGCGCGATACATCCAGCCGGTTTCACACCCGCCCGCTAGCACAATGCCAAAGCCAAACAGCAGCCCGCCAATCACGGCATTTGGGCCCGCCCACATAATTTTTGGCTCCACGCCGAGCTGAACATAGCTGAAGATGCCAATTGCGCTCACGGCCATGCCGGCAATGATCGCCTTCGCCATCATGGTGCGTCCGGTGATCCACATATCGCGAAACGCGGAGGTAAAGCAGATCTGCGCGCGTTCAATCAGCAGACCAAAGCCGACGCCGAACAGCATGGCCAGACCGAGTT
The DNA here is from genome assembly GCF_049238005.1 of Enterobacter cloacae complex sp. IR5459. Lineage (NCBI taxonomy): Bacteria > Pseudomonadati > Pseudomonadota > Gammaproteobacteria > Enterobacterales > Enterobacteriaceae > Enterobacter > Enterobacter cloacae complex sp. IR5459. The sequence continues at coordinate 127,233 of NZ_JBMKIG010000005.1, read as the reverse complement.
TGGGCTGATTCATTGCCGTGCAAATCGCCCAGGCAACCATAGCAAAAAAGACCAGCATACCGAGGCGGAAACGACGACGCGCCTGATCGGGTTTTTGCGTTAACGGAGAGGCAGCGCTAACTTTCGTCATTTTCACCGGAATGCGGAACAGCGGCAGCAGGGTGAATTTAGCACCGAAGTAGGAGCCGATGGCGGTGGCGACGGCAAAGAACCAGGCATGCAGCGAGAACTGCGGAATGCCGGTAAAGAACGCGGCCAGATTACAGCCCATCGCCAGACGAGCGCCAAACCCGGCAATGATGCCGCCGACCACGGCCTGCATAATGCGGATGCGGCTTTTCGGCAAGCGCAACTTAACGTTGTTGGCCCACAGCGCGGCCGCAAAACAGCCGCCGAACATGCCAATGATCATCATCCCGTCGATGCGGGTCAGCGGTGTGCCCTCAAGATGGATCAGTTTGAAGTAGCCCCACTCTTCGGCATGGACGCCTGCCAGCTGTAATAGCTGCCCACCCCAGCGGGTAAACTCGCCCGTAACAGCCCAGAAGGTGCCGGTAATACCGAAATAATAGGTAGAGAGAATGCCTGCCGCGATAACGGCCGGAACAGGTGACCAGAACTTAACCAGGTAAGTCTGTTTGAAGGAATACCATGACATGAATAACCTCTGAACTCAGAAGGGTAACGCTAAAAAGAGCCCAGATCATACGCTTACGCGAAAGTTTGGAAAGTCATTCACACCGAAAATATCGACAGGATCAATTTTGACCTGCTTCTTTCAGGAAGAGAGGAGGGAAAACCGCCTGACGCCGGGGCCAGACGGTGTTAACGGTTACGCCTTGCGCGTGGCCGCTTTCATGGATGTGACGAATGCGTGTAATTCAGCCAGCATCTGCTGTGGTTTATCCACGTTCTTCTCGATAATTTTCACGATAGCCGAACCCGAAATGGCCCCGGCGGCTTTCGCGTCAATCGCCGCAGTAACCTGATCCGGTGAGGAAATGCCAAAGCCCTGAAGCGGCGGTGCAGCATGGTATTCTGCAAGCTTCTCCACCAGATGATGCAGCGGCAGCGCGGCTTTGTTTTCCGCACCGGTGACGCCCGCACGGGAGAGCAGGTAGGTGTAACCTCGTCCGTAAGAGGCAATCTGGCGCAACAGATCGTCATCGGCATTCGGTGGACAGATGAAAATCGGCGCGACGTTGTGGCGCATTGCCGCCTGACGGAATGGCGCAGACTCTTCAACGGGCACGTCAGCCACCAGCACGGAGTCAACGCCCACGCGGGCGCACTCTGCGTAAAACGCATCAATACCGCGGCTGAACACCAAGTTGGCGTACATCAGCAGGCCGATCGGAATGGTCGGGTGCTTCTGACGGATCGCCGCCAGCATTTCAAAGCACTGGCTCGGCGTCACGCCCGCGGCAAACGCGCGTAGCGTTGCGTTCTGAATGGTCGGGCCATCCGCCAGCGGATCGGAGAACGGAATACCGAGCTCCAGCGCGTCGGCACCGGCATCAATCAGGGTGTCGATAATCTTCAGCGACTGCTCCGGGCCGGGGTCGCCCAGCGTCACGAAGGGAACGAACGCGCCTTCCTGGCGCGCTTTCAGTTGTGCAAATGCGTTGTCGTAGCGTTCCATCAGATTTCCCCTCGTGCTTTCAGAATATCGTGAACGGTGAAGATATCTTTGTCACCGCGACCGGAAAGGTTTACCACCAGCAGCTGCTCTTTTTCCGGGTTTTCCTTCATCATTTTCAGCGCGTGCGCCAGCGCGTGGGAAGACTCCAGCGCCGGGATGATCCCTTCATTGCGGCACAGCGTTTTGAAGGCCTCCAGCGCTTCGTCATCGGTGATGGAGACATAATCCGCGCGGCCGGTGCTGTTCAGGAACGCGTGCTGCGGCCCTACGGACGGGAAATCCAGCCCGGCAGAGATCGAGTAAGACTCCTCAATCTGCCCTTCATCAGTCTGCATCATCGGGGCCTTCATGCCGAAGTAGATCCCCACGCGGCCATGCTTCAGCGGCGCACCATGCTCGCCCGTTTCAATGCCGTGGCCGGCAGGCTCAACGCCAATCAGCCCAACGCTGGTTTCGTCGATAAAATCGGCAAACATGCCGATGGCGTTAGATCCGCCGCCAACGCAGGCGATCACCGCATCCGGCAGGCGACCCTCTTTTTCGAGGATCTGCGCTTTAGTCTCTTCGCCGATCATGCGCTGGAATTCACGCACGATGGTCGGGAACGGGTGCGGGCCCGCGGCGGTACCGAGCATGTAGTGGGCGGTTTCGTAGCTGCCAGACCAGTCGCGCAGCGCTTCATTACAGGCATCTTTCAGCGTGGCAGAACCGCTGTGCACCGGGATCACTTCCGCCCCCATCAGACGCATACGGAACACGTTCGGCGACTGGCGCTCAACGTCCTTCGCCCCCATGTAAATGCGGCATTTCAGGCCGAGCAGGGCGCTGGCGAGCGCTGAGGCCACACCGTGCTGCCCCGCGCCGGTTTCGGCGATGATTTCGGTTTTACCCATCCGCTTCGCGAGCAGCGCCTGGCCCAGCACCTGGTTAGTTTTATGCGCGCCACCGTGCAGCAAATCTTCACGCTTAAGATACAGCGTAGTTTTAGTGCCTTCGGTCAGGTTGCGGCACTTTGTCAGCGCCGTCGGACGACCGGCATAGTTTTTCAGCAGGTCAGTAAACTCCGCCTGAAACGCCGGATCTTTCTGTGCGCTCACGAACGCTTCTTCCAGCTGGCGCAGCGCGGGCATCAGGATTTGTGGGACATACATCCCACCGAACTCACCAAAATACGGGTTAAGTAATGTCGTCATCTTCTCTTCCTTAATATGCACGCAGAGTTTTAAATACCGATGCCAGCTTGCTGGCGTCTTTAATGCCCGGTTGGGACTCTACGCCTGAATTGAAATCGAGGCCGGCGCAGCCGGTTTTGGCCGCTTCCACACAGTTATCGGGGCTTAATCCCCCCGCCAGCAGGACATTGTCCAGCACTTCGCCACGCAGCAGTGACCAGTCGAAACGCTGCCCCGTGCCGCCCTGGCCGTTGTCGAGCACGTATTTATCAACATGCTTCAGGTTACGCGCGGGCAGGGTGGCGCCAACGCTTTGCGCTTTCCAGATCTGAACCTGAGGCGCCAGAGCATGTCGCAGAGCATCGATGTACGCCTGATCTTCATCGCCATGCAGCTGAACCGCGCTCAGGGATAACGCGTCCGCTTTAGCCGCAACGTCGTTAATATCCGCATCGCGGAACACGCCCACGTAGTTCAGTGGCGCAGCCGCCATCACCTTGCGCGCCTGTTCCTCATTAACGGCGCGAGGAGAGGACTCAACAAAGATCAGACCACCATAGATTGCGCCCGCTTCATATGCGGCCTGCGCATCCTGTTCACGGGTCAGGCCGCAGACTTTGTTCTCACCCAACAGCACGCGGCGCACGGCCGCATTAAGATCGTCGTGTTCCATCATCGCGGAGCCGATCAGGAAACCGTTGGCAAAGTGGCTGAGTTCGCGCACCTGAGCGTAGCTGTTTATCCCGGATTCGCTGATCACCGTGACGCCCGCGCCCAGACGCGGCGCAAGCTGGCGCGTACGGTTGAGGTCAATCGACAGGTCGCGCAGGTCGCGGTTGTTAATGCCGACCACTTTTGCTTCCAGCGCGATGGCGCGCTCCAGCTCCTCTTCGTTGCTCACTTCGGTCAGCACGCCCATATTCAGGCTGTGCGCGACGGCGGAGAGCTGGCGATACTGCTCGTCATCCAGCACGGAGAGCATCAGCAGGCAGGCATCGGCCTGGTAAAAGCGCGCCAGCCAGATCTGATACGGGTCGATAATAAAGTCTTTGCACAGAATCGGCTGCGGCGCGATGCCGCTGACTACGGGCAGAAAATCGAAGCTGCCCTGAAAATATTTCTCATCCGTCAGCACAGAAATGGCAGACGCATGATGCTTGTAGATACCGGCAATACGCGCCGGGTCGAAATCGTCACGGATCACGCCTTTGGACGGAGACGCTTTTTTACACTCCAGAATAAACGCGGTACGCGCGCCCTGGAGCGCATCATAAAAACGACGGCTGCTCGGAACGACGTCATTCTGAAAACTGGCGAGCGGCTGCTGTTGCTTGCGGGCTTCCACCCAGATGGCCTTATCGGCGACGATTTTCGCTAAAACGGTCTGCATTATTTACCCTCTTGCCGCAAGTGCGGTAACGCGATCGTAAGCTGCACCGGAGCGCAGTACGTCCAGAACTTTTTGGGCGTTGGCTTTTAGATCTTCCTCGCCATGTAAACGCATCAGCATGGCTACGTTGGCCGCCACGGCGGCCTCATGGGCGGCCTCACCTTTACCTTGTAATAAGCGCGTGAGAATGTCACGGTTTTCTTCCGGCGTGCCGCCCGCCAGGGCGTCCTGATGGTACGGGGTCAACCCGAAGTCAGCGGCCTCAAGCTGATAGTTCAGCACTTCGCCGTGATTCAGTTCCGCCACCAGCGTGGGCGCATGCAGGGAAACTTCATCCATCCCGCCGCTGTGTACCACGGCGGCGCGTTGGTAACCGAGGACGCGCAGCGTCTCCGCAATCGGCAGGACCAGCTCCGGGCTGTAAACGCCAATCAGCGCCAGCGGCGGATGCGCCGGGTTAATGAGTGGACCGAGCACGTTAAACAGCGTGCGGGTTTTAAGCTGCTGGCGAACCGGCATCGCGTGGCGGAAACCGGTGTGATACTTCGGCGCAAACAGGAAACAGACGCCCAGGTCATCCAGCGCTTCACGGGAACGCTCGGCGTTCATGTCCAGGTTGATACCGAAAGCCGCCAGCAGGTCGGACGATCCGGAACGGCTGGACACGCTGCGGTTGCCGTGTTTCGCCACTTTCAGACCGCATGCCGCGGCCACAAAGGCGCTGGCGGTGGAAATATTGATACTGTTACTGCCGTCGCCACCGGTCCCAACGATATCGGCAAACGGATAGTCCGGGCGCGGGAACGGGGCGGCATTTTCCAGCAGCGCGGTTGCCGCCCCGGCGATCTCCTGAGGGCTTTCGCCGCGCACTTTCATGCTCACCAGCGCAGCGGCCAGCTGCTCAGGCTTCAGCTCGCCGCGCACGACGGCGGAGAACAGCTGGTGGCTCTCCTGCTGGCTCAGGGTCTGAGCCTGATACAGTTTTTCCAGAATCGGTTGCAGGGTGTTGGTCTGCTCCAGCTTTTGCAGCGCCCAGTCGAGCGTTTGCTCCAGCAGGCGCGCGCCGTTGGACGTCAGGATAGATTCCGGGTGGAACTGCATCCCGCAGACGCGATCCGCATCATGACGCACCGCCATCACCATCCCTTCAAACGAGGCGTTAATGGTCAGCCCGGCCGGAATGTTGCTGCCAACCAGCGAGTGGTAACGCGCTACCGGAAGCGGGTTCGGCAGCCCGGCAAACATCGCCTGACCGTCATGTTCAATGCTTGACGCTTTGCCATGCAGGATCTCCCCCGCCTGACCCACGTAACCGCCGTAGGCTTCGACAATCGCCTGATGGCCAAGGCAGATGCCGATAATCGGCAGCTTGCCGCGCATACGGGTCAACAGCTCAGGCATACAGCCTGCTTCGCTCGGTGCGCCTGGGCCCGGGGAGAGCATCAGCACCGGGTTTTGCATGGTCGCCAGACGGTCAATCAGCGTCTGGGCCGGAACGTGGTTGCGATAGATAACGACATTGTGACCATTCGCACGCAGCTGATCTGCCAGGTTGTAGGTAAAGGAGTCGATATTATCGAGCAGCAGAATGTCAGCCATCAGAAAATCTCCTGTGCATGGTGTGCGGTAGCAATGGCGCGCAGTACCGCGCGCGCTTTACTGCGGGTTTCGTCGGCTTCCGACTGCGGAACAGAATCCAGCACAATTCCGGCCCCGGCCTGGACGGTGGCAATGCCGTCCTCAACGTAGGCGGAGCGGATCACGATGCAGGTATCGAGGTCACCGTGAGCGGTGAAATAGCCCACGGCACCACCGTAGCTGCCGCGACGGCGGCCTTCAGCTTCGGCAATCAGCTGCATGGCGCGGACTTTCGGCGCGCCGCTCAACGTGCCCATGTTCATGCAGGCGCGGTAGGCGTGCAGGACGTCGAGGTCGTGGCGCAGCTCACCCACCACGCGGGAGACCAGATGCATGACGAAGGAGTAGCGGTCGACTTTGGTCAGGTCCGCCACGTAGCGGCTGCCAGGCGTGCAAATGCGTGCCAGATCGTTACGCGCCAGGTCAACCAGCATCAGGTGTTCGGAGAGCTCTTTATGGTCGGTACGCATTTCCAGTTCAATGCGGCTGTCGAGATCGCGGTCCAGGGAGCCATCGGCACGACGGCCGCGTGGGCGGGTTCCCGCTATCGGGTAGATCTCAATCTGGCGGCTGGTGGCGTCGTACTTGAGGGAGCTTTCCGGCGACGCGCCAAACAGGGTGAAATCATTGTCCTGCATAAAGAACATGTACGGGCTTGGGTTGCTCTTTTTCAGCACATCGTAAGCCGCCAGCGGCGACGGGCAGGGCAGTGAGAAGCGACGGGACGGCACCACCTGGAATATCTCCCCGGCACGAATCGCTTTTTGCATCTGACGCACCACCGCGCCGTACTGATCGTCGGTCTGACTCACCTCGCAGGTCATCTTTTCAACACGCTGCACCGGGAGCGCGGGCGGTGCTTCCGACATCTGCTGTTGCAGTTGGGCGATGCGCTGCGCGAGGCGATTTTTCTCAGACGCAGACGGCGTGAACAGGCTGGCCTGGATGCGGGTGTATTTTTTCTGATGGTCGATCACCAGCAGGGTTTCGGCCAGGTAGAAGCAGTAGTCCGGGCAGCGGTTACCCTGCTCGGTTTGGGGTAAATCTTCAAAGCCAGCAACCAGGTCGTAAGCAAACAGCCCGCCAAAGAACATTGCTTCGCGCTCATCTTCCGGTACGGCCACCAAATTTTGCAGCAGACGGAAGGCGTCAAAAACGGAGAGCGAGCAGAGGCGGGCATCCTCATCCAGCAGCTGGCTTACCGGTGGGAAATGCAGAATTCTCAGGTCCGGATGACGCTCATTTTCAATACCTGAAGGCAGAGCCGCATCCAGCAGCGGCAGCAGCGACGCGCCATTCTCAGATAACGCCTTAATAGTGACAGTATCACCCGCTGCGGTAATGCGCAGCGCGCTGTCAACCAGCAGCAGGCTTTTGAGATCGTCCTTGCTGTCGATATCAGCAGATTCCAGCAGCAGCGTCGCAGGACGTGCACCGCACACCTGATGAAACAGCGCGGTAGGGTTATGGCGATAGGCCGCCTCGCAGGTCAGCAGTTCGAGGTGGGGTTTGGCTGTTTGCATGTTGTTGTTCTCATATTCTGTTCAAAAAAAAGCCCGCTGGGTAGCGGGCTGGGTATCTGTTTGCTTATCGCAGACGCGTGACACTGCCCGAAGATCAGGAAGTACGCCACCAACCGTGCAGAGCGAAATGTGCTGTCATTTTCAGATACCTTTCTCGTGTGAACTTGCGTACTAGTTAACTAGTTCGATGGCGTGTTGTCAACCCCTGATTTCAGTATTTCACGGTTAGTCGGTATCATAGGGGCTTCGGATGTCTCCAACCTGTTATGGGAAGTGCTTTGAGCGATACCACCTACGCCGTAATTTATGATTTACACAGCCATACGCAGGCTTCAGATGGCCTGCTGACACCCGAAGCCCTGGTCCATCGCGCCGTTGAAATGCGTGTCGGCACGCTGGCAATAACCGATCACGATACCACTGACGGCATTCCCGCCGCGCGCGCCGAGATTGTCCGCAGCGGACTGGCGCTGGATCTGGTGGCCGGGGTTGAGATCTCGACGGTCTGGGAAAACCACGAAATTCATATCGTTGGCCTGAACATCGATACAGAACATCCGGCCATGCGTGCTTTTTTGCAAGAACAAAAAACACGCCGCAATCAACGCGCGGAGATGATTGGCGAACGTCTGGAAAAAGCGCATATTCCCGGTGCGCTGGAAGGCGCGCGAAAGCTGGCGAACGGTGGGGCGGTGACGCGCGGCCATTTCGCCCGTTTTCTGGTGGACGCTGGTAAGGCGACGACCATGGCGAATGTCTTTAAAAAGTATCTGGCGCGCGGGAAAACCGGATACGTTCCCCCACAGTGGTGTACAATAAAACAAGCTATTGATGTGATTCATCATTCTGGCGGTAAGGCCGTGCTGGCCCATCCGGGGCGGTATAATCTTTCTGCTAAATGGCTGAAAAGACTGCTGGCACACTTTGCCGAATGCGGCGGTGAGGCGATGGAAGTTGCCCAGTGTCAGCAGGCACCCAATGAACGTTCGCAGCTCGCGACCTACGCCCGTCAGTTTGGCCTGCTTGGCTCACAGGGTTCAGATTTCCATCAGCCCTGCGCGTGGATTGAACTGGGGCGCAAGCTCTGGTTACCCGCGGGCGTTGAGCCTGTCTGGCAGCTCTGGGAACAGCCACAGCAAATTGAAGAGAGGGAAGTATGAGTCAGTTTTTCTATATCCATCCGGATAACCCCCAGCCACGTCTGATTAATCAGGCCGTGGAGATCGTCCGCAAAGGCGGCGTTATTGTCTACCCAACCGATTCTGGCTACGCGCTGGGCTGTAAAATTGAGGACAAAGGGGCGATGGAGCGCATCTGTCGCATCCGCCAGCTGCCGGACGGCCACAACTTTACCCTGATGTGTCGCGATCTCTCTGAACTGTCGACCTACGCTTATGTTGATAACGTGGCCTTTCGCCTGATTAAGAACAACACGCCCGGTAACTACACCTTCATTCTGAAAGGGACAAAAGAGGTGCCGCGTCGTCTGTTGCAGGAAAAACGTAAAACCATCGGCATGCGCGTGCCGTCGAACCCGATTGCCCAGGCGCTGCTGGAAACCCTCGGCGAGCCGATGCTCTCCACATCGCTGATGCTGCCGGGCAGTGAGTTTACCGAGTCCGACCCGGAAGAGATCAAAGATCGTCTGGAGAAGGTGGTGGAGCTGATTATCCATGGCGGCTATCTTGGCCAGCAGCCGACCACCGTGGTGGATCTCACCGAAGACGCGCCAGAAGTCATTCGTGAAGGCGTGGGCGATGTTAAGCCTTTCTTGTAAGGGTGTAAGCAGATATACTACGCGGCCATCAAAGCAGGGCGCCGCCCTGTTTTTGACCTGATTCGACGCCTGTGAAGGCGACACCTGAGGAAGCTCAATGAGCGAGAAGTTACAGAAAGTGCTGGCGCGTGCCGGCCACGGTTCGCGCCGTGAAATCGAAGCCATTATTGAAGCAGGCCGCGTGAGTGTGGACGGTAAAATCGCCACGCTCGGTGACCGCGTTGAAATCGTACCGGGGCTGAAGATCCGCATTGACGGCCATCTTATCTCCGTGAAAGAGTCTGCTGAACAGATCTGCCGCGTGCTGGCTTACTACAAGCCGGAAGGCGAACTGTGTACCCGCAACGATCCGGAAGGCCGCCCGACGGTGTTTGACCGTCTGCCAAAACTGCGTGGCGCCCGCTGGATCGCCGTAGGACGTCTGGACGTGAACACCTGCGGCCTGCTGCTGTTCACCACCGATGGTGAACTGGCAAACCGTCTGATGCACCCGAGTCGTGAAGTGGAACGTGAATACGCCGTTCGTGTTTTCGGCCAGGTTGATGAAAACAAACTGCGCGACCTGTCGCGTGGCGTTCAACTGGAGGACGGCCCAGCGGCGTTCAAAACCATCAAGTTTACCGGTGGTGAAGGCATTAACCAGTGGTACAACGTTACCCTGACAGAGGGACGTAACCGCGAGGTGCGTCGTCTCTGGGAAGCGGTAGGCGTGCAGGTTAGCCGCCTGATCCGTGTCCGTTACGGCGACATCCTGCTGCCAAAAGGCCTGCCGCGTGGGGGATATACCGAACTGGATCTGACTCAGACCAACTACCTGCGCGATCTGGTTGGCCTGACGCCAGAAACCTCGTCGAAAGTGGCGGTAGAGAAAGATCGTCGTCGCATGAAGGCGAATCAGATCCGCCGTGCGGTGAAGCGTCACAGCCAGGTCAGCAGCAATCGCCGCTCTGGCAGCCGTAATAACAACGGTTAATTGAAAAGCCCGGTGAATACATCGGGCTTTTTTTCTTCAGTAATCAATCCCAATTTGCGCTTTGATTCCCGCATCGAACGCATGCTTAACCGGACGCAGCTCGCTGACGGTATCGGCCAGCTCCAGAATATCCCGATGACACCCGCGCCCCGTGACAATAACCGTCTGATGCGCTGGGCGGTTTTTCAGGGCAGCCAGCACGGCCTCCAGCGACAGATAGTCGTAGGCGACCATATAGGTGATCTCATCCAGCAACACCATGTTCAACGACGGGTCAGAGAGCATCCTTTTAGCATGCTCCCAGACGGCGAGGCAGGCTGCGGTATCGGTTTCCCGGTTCTGGGTATCCCAGGTAAAACCGGTCGCCATCACCTGAAACTCAACGCCATGCGGCTCGAGCAGATTACGCTCGCCGTTGGGCCATTCACCCTTGATAAACTGGATCACGCCCACTTTCTGCCCGTGCCCGACTGCGCGGGTGGCGGTACCAAATGCGGCGGTGGTTTTGCCTTTACCGTTGCCGGTAAACACAATGAGGATCCCACGCTCGTCCTGAGCGGCCGCCACGCGTGCATCAACCTGTTCTTTCAGACGCTGCTGGCGCTGCTGATGCCGATCTTCACTCATTGCGATATCCCCGGTTTGCGGCCTGGCTGGGCATCGAATGTCATTCCGGTTTTACGACGGCTGTCGTCACCCATCAGCCACAGGTAAAGAGGCATAATATCGGCCGGGGTTTTAAGCTTTTGCGGATCTTCTGTCGGGAAGGCGCTGGCACGCATTTTGGTGCGTGTACCGCCCGGGTTAATACAGTTAACCCGCAGGTGGCGGCTTTGGTACTCTTCGGCCAGCACCTGCATCATTCCTTCGGTGGCAAATTTTGAGACGGCGTAAGCCCCCCAGTTCGCACGCCCCTGACGCCCCACGCTGGAGGAGGTAAAGACCAGCGAGCCGGAATCGGAGTTGAGTAATAAAGGAAGCAAGGCCTGGGTCAGGAAGAACGTCCCGTTGACGTTAACCTGCATCACCTGCTGCCAAATCTCCGGATCCTGTTCATCCATCGGGCGCACTTCGCCCAGTAACCCCGCGTTGTGCAGTACGCCATCCAGACGCGGATAATGCGTGCTGATACGCTGGGCAAGGGCCTGACATGACGCTGGCGTACAGGTCAGCAGATCGAGCGTATACCAGGGCGTGGGGGTACCGCCGGCGTTTTCGATTTCACGGGCGACGGCCTTGAGCTTTTCTTCATTACGTCCCAGCAGAATAAGGCTCGCACCGTATTCAGAATAGGTCAGCGCCGCTTCGCGACCAATCCCGTCGCTGGCACCGGTAACCAGAATGATGCGGTTCTGTAGAAGGTTTTTTTGTGGCTGATAATGCACGGTGGCTCCTCAGGCGCATTGGGCGTGACTTGCACCTTTATTTATGACTTTTCGGCTTTATGCCCGAAACAGCGTCAGAATTCAATCAGTCTACAGGACAGATCGCTGGGAAATTAACAATTTGCAAAGATTTAAACCAGAAACGGGGGATTCCTGAAGCCGCCTCGCAGAGGTAATGTCCAGAGCGAGACGCCTGCGCAGGGCTGTTGTACACTGGCGTGAAAGATTCGTGGTTAAATCAAGGTGGAACGCGTGGAATTACTTTCTCAGTATGGGTTGTTTTTGGCCAAAATCGCGACGGTGGTTATAGCTGTCGCGGTGATTGCCGTCCTGATAGTCAACCTGACGCAGCGTAAGCGTCAGCGTGGTGAGTTACGCATTACCCGCCTGAGCGAACAGTATAAAGAGATGCAGGAGGAGATGTCTCTGGCGCTGCTTGACGATCATCAACAGAAGCTGTGGCTAAAAGCCCAGAAGAAAAAACATAAGCAGGACGCCAAAGCTGCGAAGGCGAAAGCTAAACTCGCCACGCCACAGGCTGACGCAAAACCGCGCGTCTATGTGCTCGATTTTAAAGGTAGCATGGATGCGCATGAAGTCTCCTCACTGCGTGAAGAAGTGACGGCGGTGCTGGCCGTGGCGACAGCCCAGGATCAGGTGGTGGTACGCCTTGAAAGCCCGGGTGGCGTAGTGCATGGGTATGGACTGGCGGCTTCGCAGTTACAACGTCTGCGGGATAAACAGATCCCGCTCACCGTGGCGGTAGATAAGGTCGCGGCGAGTGGCGGCTATATGATGGCGTGCGTGGCGGATAAAATCGTCGCGGCACCGTTCTCCATTATCGGCTCGATTGGGGTAGTCGCGCAGATCCCTAACTTCAATCGTTTCCTGAAAAACAAAGAGATCGACATTGAACTGCATACGGCGGGCCAGTACAAACGTACGCTGACGCTGCTCGGCGAAAATACCGAAGAGGGACGGCAGAAGTTCCGGGAAGATCTGAACGAAACCCACCATCTGTTCAAAGATTTCGTGCACCGCATGCGCCCAACGCTGGACATTGAGCAGGTGGCTACGGGCGAACACTGGTACGGCACGCAGGCGCAGGAGAAAGAGCTGGTGGATGAAGTGGGTACCAGCGACGACCTCCTGCTCAACCTGATGGACGGCCGTGAGCTGGTGGGGGTGCGCTTCACCCGACGTAAGCGCCTGCTCGACCGTTTTACCAATAGCGCGGCAGAAAGCGCGGATCGCCTGCTGCTACGCTGGTTGCAGCGCGGACAAAAGCCGCTGTTGTAAAGAAAAACGCGAGGCAGATGCCTCGCGTTTTCGTTTTAATCGACCAGGTGGTACTTCTCTGAGAGGGTATGCGCCAGGTATTTAAACATGTTAAATACGGCGGTGCTTTTTGGGGTGGGTAATCCTTGTTCATCAAGGAAGTATTCACCGCTGAACACCAGCACGCCATTACGTTGTTCCACGCCAGTCGCTTCAATCCCCGCCAGGGTGTCTTCATGGTCGCGAATGAGTTTGTTTGCTTCGATAAGCAGTGAAGCTCGGTCAATGGGTTGGGTCGTATTCTGCATATTCCACTCCTTAAACAGTGACAATAGTCTACGCCTGGGTCGCTTCGGGGGCAAATTTTCCCTGTTATCCGAGGGGATAAGGAACAGGGGCTGGCTGGCGGGATTTGCTTTTGCATGCTAATAAAGTTGCGTAACGAATTTTATCAGGTACAGTGTGCGCTTTCGTCATTCTGGCAACAGAATTGCTTGACATTCGACCGGGAATTCGTCACGAATGAACTTTGATGTGAGAAAAATACCCGAAAACTCAATGACCTGGATGTCGCCATTCTGACGTTCGGTAACACATAGGGGTTGATATCCCCTGACGACGTCGCAATATCAATGGCTCGTCGTCAGCGGAAGGGAAATCAACGTGCGGCGTATTCCTGGAAGAATTAAATTAGGTAAAGGTGAATATGGGTAAAGCTCTCGTCATCGTTGAGTCCCCGGCAAAAGCCAAAACGATCAATAAATATCTGGGCAATGACTACGTGGTTAAGTCCAGCGTTGGTCACATTCGCGACTTGCCGACCAGTGGCTCAGCCAGCAAAAAGAGCGCAGACTCTACCTCCACCAAAGGGGCTAAAAAGCCTAAAAAGGATGAACGTAGCGCGCTTGTCAACCGCATGGGTGTTAACCCATGGCACAACTGGGATGCACATTACGAAGTGCTGCCAGGCAAAGAAAAAGTCGTTAACGAGCTGAAACAGCTTGCTGAAAAAGCAGACCACATTTATCTCGCAACCGACCTTGACCGCGAAGGGGAGGCCATCGCATGGCACCTGCGGGAAGTGATCGGGGGTGATGACAAACGCTACAGCCGTGTAGTGTTCAACGAAATTACAAAGAATGCGATTCGTCAGGCGTTTGATAAGCCGGGTGAACTGAATATCGACCGTGTTAACGCTCAGCAGGCGCGTCGCTTTATGGACCGCGTTGTAGGCTACATGGTCTCGCCGTTGCTGTGGAAAAAGGTCGCTCGCGGCCTGTCTGCGGGGCGTGTGCAGTCTGTTGCTGTTCGTCTTGTTGTTGAGCGTGAACGCGAGATCAAAGCGTTCGTCCCGGAAGAGTTCTGGGAAGTGGATGCGAATGTCACCACGCCGGGCGGCGATGCGCTGCCGTTGCAGGTGAGCCACCACAACGACAAACCGTTCCGTCCTGAAAATCGCGATCAGACCATGGCCGCCGTGGCGCTGCTGGAAAAAGCGCGTTATCAGGTTCTGGATCGTGAAGACAAACCGACCAGCAGCAAGCCTGGCGCACCGTTTATCACGTCAACGCTTCAGCAGGCGGCGAGTACGCGTCTGGGTTACGGCGTGAAGAAAACCATGATGATGGCCCAGCGTTTGTATGAAGCGGGTTACATCACCTACATGCGTACTGACTCCACCAACCTGAGCCAGGACGCTGTCAACATGGTGCGCGGCTATATCGAGGACAACTTCGGTAAGAAATATCTGCCGGACAGTCCTAATCAGTACGCCAGCAAAGAGAATTCTCAGGAAGCGCACGAAGCGATTCGACCTTCTGACGTTTCCGTTCTGGCAGAATCGCTGAAAGATATGGAAGCGGACGCCCAGAAGCTGTATCAGCTGATCTGGCGCCAGTTCGTAGCCTGCCAGATGACGCCAGCGAAATACGACTCCACCACGCTGACCGTCGGCGCGGGTGATTTCCGCCTGAAAGCGCGCGGCCGTATTCTGCGCTTCGACGGCTGGACAAAAGTGATGCCTGCGCTGCGTAAAGGTGATGAAGACAGAACGCTGCCTTCAGTCAACAAAGGTGACGAGCTGTCGCTGGTTGATCTGGTCCCGGCTCAGCACTTCACCAAGCCACCTGCGCGCTTCAGCGAAGCATCGCTGGTGAAAGAGCTGGAAAAACGCGGCATCGGTCGCCCATCCACCTATGCGTCAATCATTTCGACCATTCAGGATCGTGGATACGTTCGCGTTGAGAACCGTCGTTTCTATGCTGAAAAAATGGGGGAGATTGTCACCGACCGTCTGGAAGCGAACTTCCGCGAGTTGATGAACTATGACTTCACCGCGCAGATGGAAGACAGCCTCGATGAGGTTGCCAGCCATAAGGCAGAGTGGAAGAAAGTTCTCGACAGCTTCTTCAGCGATTTTACCAATCAGCTTGAGAAAGCCGAGAAAGATCCTGAAGAGGGCGGCATGCTGCCTAACCAGATGGTACTGACGAGCATCGACTGCCCAACCTGTGGCCGTAAAATGGGGATCCGTACCGCGACCACGGGCGTGTTCCTCGGTTGCTCTGGTTATGCGCTGTCACCGAAAGAGCGTTGCAAAACCACCATCAACCTCGTGCCGGAGAACGAAGTTCTCAACGTGCTGGAAGGGGACGATGCGGAGACTAACGCACTGCGCGCCAAACGCCGCTGTAAGAAATGCGGCACGGCGATGGACAGCTACCTGATCGATCCAAAACGCAAACTGCACGTTTGTGGCAATAACCCGACCTGCGATGGTTATGAGATCGAAGAAGGTGAGTTCCGCATTAAGGGCTATGACGGTCCGATCGTTGAGTGTGAGAAATGTGGTTCCGAAATGCACCTGAAAATGGGACGCTTCGGTAAGTACATGGCATGCACCAACGACGACTGTAAAAACACGCGTAAGATCCTGCGTAACGGTGAAGTTGCGCCGCCGAAGGAAGATCCGGTTCCGCTTCCTGAGCTGCCGTGTGAGAAGTCAGACGCGTATTTCGTGCTACGTGACGGCGCTGCCGGGGTATTCCTGGCGGCCAACACCTTCCCGAAATCGCGCGAAACCCGTGCGCCGCTGGTAGAAGAGCTGTATCGCTTCCGCGACCGTCTGCCGGAGAAACTGCGTTATCTTGCCGATGCGCCACAGCAGGATCCGGAAGGCAACAAAACCGTGGTGCGCTTCAGCCGTAAAACGAAGCAGCAGTATGTGGCGGCAGAGAAAGAGGGCAAAGCGACCGGATGGTCAGCCTTCTTTGTCGACGGGAAATGGGTTGAAGGCAAGAAATAATCTTTCCTTACCGTAACTTACCTGTGAAAGGGCCGGACTTCCGGCCCTTTTTTATTACGTAGTTATTATTTTTTGTTCCGTACTATACAGCCTGGCTATAAATGATATAGTGGTTATAGTTAACCCGTTTCTTATTATCAAATCGTCTTAAGCGATTGACGCATGCGCTAAATCGGATGGTCTGGCATGAAATTACAGCAGCTTCGCTATATCGTTGAGGTCGTCAATCATAACCTCAATGTCTCTTCCACCGCAGAAGGTCTTTATACCTCTCAGCCCGGCATCAGCAAGCAGGTGCGTATGCTGGAGGATGAGTTAGGTATTCAGATATTTGCCCGCAGCGGTAAGCACCTGACGCAGGTCACGCCGGCTGGACAGGAAATCATACGCATCGCACGGGAAGTGCTCTCCAAAGTCGACGCCATTAAATCCGTCGCCGGGGAACATACCTGGCCCGATAAAGGTTCTCTGTATATTGCCACCACGCATACACAGGCGCGTTATGCGCTTCCCGGGGTGATCAAAGGTTTTATCGAACGCTATCCCCGCGTTTCCCTGCATATGCATCAGGGCTCACCGACGCAAATCGCAGAGGCCGTGTCTAAAGGCAATGCAGACTTCGCTATCGCGACGGAAGCCCTCCATCTGTACGATGATCTGGTCATGCTCCCGTGCTACCACTGGAACCGCTCTATTGTCGTGACCCCGGATCACCCGCTGGCGGGGAAGGGCGAAGTGACAATCGAAGAACTGGCGCAATACCCGCTGGTGACCTATACGTTCGGCTTTACGGGCCGTTCTGAACTGGACACCGCGTTTAACCGCGCCGGATTAACGCCACGGATTGTCTTTACGGCGACGGATGCGGACGTCATAAAAACATATGTGCGTCTGGGCCTGGGCGTTGGGGTTATTGCCAGCATGGCGGTAGATCCTGTCTCAGACCCGGATCTGGTGCGTCTGGATGCGCATGATATTTTCAGCCACAGCACCACCAAGATAGGTTTTCGTCGCAGCACGTTCCTGCGCAGCTATATGTATGATTTTATTCAACGCTTCGCGCCACATTTAACGCGCGACGTGGTGGATACAGCTGTAGCGTTACGCTCCAATGAAGACATCGAAGAGATGTTTAAAGACATTAAACTTCCCGCCAAATAATCACACCCGGTATCTTTCTGGTACGGAAAGATACCGTCATTCCCCTTTAAACCTGAATTAGAATTATCATCATCTACGTCCACTGTCATATATCGTCATAACCCATTAAATGACTATGGTTTTACTGTCGCAAATTTGCGACAAAAGTAGAAACTAATTTACAGGTGTGCAAATTATTCTTTTCAATTATTTATTTCGGGTCAAAAGATTGAATTTTCCCAGGCCCAGATACGTAAATTCACTGGCTTTTCGGCTAAAGTTTCTTTAGGATTTATCTCATCAGATGATTACTTGTGCCAATTGTTTGGTCTCTAAATGATAAGCGATGTCGATTGTATGAGGTTAGCAATGCCGTCAGGAAGTGAAGAACCGCAAAGGGATCCCGCGCTTAAGCGTAAAGCCTGGCTGGCGGTCTTTCTTGGCTCTGCCCTGTTCTGGGTGGTGGTTGCTCTTCTTGTCTGGAATTACTGGGGTTGATTATGGTCATGACGGTGCGTACAGAAGCGAGAAAAGAGATGTGTCAGCTTCGTGACAATGCTCACAAAGCCCGTAAGGCGCCAGCAACCAGCGTGCCAGCTTCCTGGAAACTGACGCCACAGCAGCAGGCCTTTATTGATGTGTTCGCGGAAGACGAACCCAAAAAACAATAATTTTGAATTTTGCGTAATGATGCAAATAGTCTGAATAAAGACTGTGCGCTTTTGTACTCCTTAATAAATACACATCAGCAATATAGAACGAGGGCAGACCTCGCAACCTTAAATAATTAAAGTCTGGTGTCCCTATGATGAATAACATGACAACCGTAAAATACTGGTCATGGCTCGGCGTATTCTCAGCGTCGATCCTCTTCTGGTGTCAGCTCCTCTGGCTGGCCTTGCACTAAATCGTAAAACCTCGCCACGGCGGGGTTTTTTGTTTTATCCCTCGTGTTGGACCATTCCTAAATTTATCAATTTGGGTTGTTATCAAAACGTTACGACATCTTTGTGTTATCTTTAATTACAGCCCTGATGATTGTCAGGACATCCCTGTTTTTAAGGAGGAGCTTATGTCGTTAACCCTACGCGAAGCCAGTAAGGACACATTACAGGCGGAAAATAAAACCTGGCGCTACTATAGCTTACCGCTGGCTGCCAGAACGCTTGGGGACATTTCGCGGTTACCCAAGTCGTTGAAAGTCTTACTGGAAAACCTCTTGCGCTGGCAGGATGGCGACTCGGTTACCGAGGAGGATATCCAGGCTCTGGCAGGGTGGCTGAAGAATGCACATGCAGACAGAGAAATTGCCTATCGCCCGGCCAGGGTGCTGATGCAGGATTTCACCGGCGTACCAGCGGTTGTGGATTTGGCTGCCATGCGTGAAGCCGTTAAGCGTCTCGGGGGCGATACTGCTAAGGTTAACCCCCTGTCCCCGGTAGACCTCGTCATTGACCACTCCGTCACCGTCGATCACTTTGGTGACGACGATGCTTTCGGCGAAAACGTCCGTCTGGAGATGGAACGTAACCATGAACGCTACGTATTTCTGAAATGGGGTCAGCAGGCGTTCAGCCGCTTCAGCGTTGTTCCACCGGGCACCGGCATTTGTCACCAGGTCAACCTGGAATATCTCGGCAAAGCCGTCTGGAGTGAATTGCAGGATAAAGAGTGGGTGGCTTACCCGGATACGCTGGTGGGCACCGATTCACACACAACCATGATTAACGGCCTTGGCGTTCTGGGTTGGGGCGTCGGTGGTATTGAAGCGGAAGCGGCCATGCTCGGCCAGCCGGTATCAATGCTCATTCCCGATGTGGTGGGCTTTAAGCTGACCGGTAAATTGTCCGAAGGCATCACCGCCACGGATCTGGTTCTGACGGTCACCCAGATGCTGCGTAAGCATGGTGTGGTGGGTAAATTCGTTGAATTTTATGGCGATGGTCTGGATTCCTTGCCGCTGGCGGACCGGGCCACCATCGCCAACATGGCGCCGGAATATGGCGCGACCTGCGGCTTTTTCCCGATTGATAGCGTTACGCTGGAGTATATGCGCCTCAGTGGTCGCAGCGAGGAGCAGGTGGCTCTCGTTGAGGCCTACACCAAAGCGCAGGGCATGTGGCGTAACCCGGGTGACGAGCCGGTATTTACCAGTACGCTGGAACTGGATATGGGCACCGTTGAGGCAAGCCTCGCAGGGCCAAAACGTCCGCAGGACCGCGTCGCCCTGAGCAACGTTCCCAAAGCCTTTGCCGCCAGCAATGAGCTGGAGGTTAACGCCGCGCAAAAAGATCACCGTCCGGTGGACTATGTTCTGAACGGGCATCAGTATCAGCTTCCTGACGGCGCCGTGGTGATCGCCGCTATCACTTCCTGTACCAACACGTCCAACCCGAGTGTGTTAATGGCTGCCGGGCTGCTGGCAAAAAAAGCGGTAGAACTGGGGCTCAAGCCACAGCCATGGGTTAAAGCCTCTCTGGCGCCTGGTTCGAAAGTGGTTTCCGATTATCTGGCGCAGGCCAGACTCACGCCTTACCTCGACGAGCTGGGCTTCAACCTGGTGGGCTACGGCTGTACTACCTGTATCGGTAACTCTGGTCCACTGCCTGAGCCTATTGAAGTGGCGATCAGGCAGGGTGATTTGACCGTTGGCGCGGTACTTTCTGGTAACCGAAACTTTGAAGGGCGTATTCATCCGCTGGTGAAAACCAACTGGCTGGCCTCGCCGCCGCTGGTTGTAGCCTATGCGCTGGCCGGAAACATGAACATTAACCTGGCGACCGATCCGATTGGTCACGATCGCAAAAATGAACCGGTCTATCTGAAAGACATCTGGCCATCATCGCGTGAAATTGCGCGCGCGGTAGAGAAAGTTTCCACCGAGATGTTCCGCAAAGAGTATGCGGAAGTGTTCGAAGGCACAGCGGAATGGAAAGCGATCGACGTGGTGGGTTCCGATACCTATGACTGGCAGGATGATTCCACCTATATTCGCCTGTCGCCATTCTTCGACGAAATGCTGGCGGAGCCTGCACCGCTGAAAGATATTCACGGCGCGCGGATCCTGGCGATGCTGGGCGATTCCGTCACCACCGACCATATCTCTCCGGCGGGGAGCATCAAGGCGGATAGTCCGGCAGGTCGGTATCTGCAAAGCCGTGGCGTGGAACGTCTCGATTTCAACTCCTATGGTTCGCGCCGTGGTAACCACGAAGTGATGATGCGCGGGACCTTTGCCAACATCCGCATTCGCAATGAAATGGTTCCGGGCGTGGAAGGGGGCATGACGCGCCACCTGCCGGATACAGAGGTCATTTCAATTTATGACGCAGCCATGAAGTATCAGCAGGAGGGGACGCCGCTGGCCGTTATTGCCGGTAAAGAGTACGGCTCCGGTTCCAGTCGCGACTGGGCGGCAAAAGGTCCGCGTCTGCTCGGGGTTCGCGTGGTGATTGCCGAATCCTTTGAACGTATCCACCGCTCAAACCTGATCGGCATGGGGATTTTGCCGCTGGAGTTCCCGCAGGGCGTGACGCGTAAAACGCTGGGTCTGACCGGGGAAGAGCAGATTGATATCAGCGGTCTGCAAAATCTGCAACCGGGTAAAACCGTTCCGGTGAAATTAACGCGCGCAGATGGTACGACAGAAGTGCTGGATTGCCGGTGTCGTATTGATACGGCAACAGAGCTGACCTATTACCAGAACGACGGCATTTTACATTATGTAATTCGTAAGATGCTGGACTGATAAAAACGCCCGGCACATGTGCCGGGCGTTTTGCGTTTACTCGCTCAGCAGATGCCCCATTTTGGCGGCTTTAGTATCGAGGTAGTGCGCGTTTTTCGGGTTGCGGCCGACAATCAGCGGCACGCGTTCCACGATATTGATGCCCGCTTCAGTGAGGATTTCCACTTTCTTCGGGTTATTGGTCAACAGACGCACTTCGTCCACGCCCAGCAGCTTGAACATATCTGCGCACAGGGTGAAATCGCGCTCGTCAGCAGCAAAGCCGAGCTGATGGTTCGCTTCGACGGTATCGTAGCCCTGATCCTGCAACGCGTAGGCGCGGATTTTATTCAGCAGGCCAATATTGCGTCCTTCCTGACGGTGATACAGCAGAACGCCACGTCCTTCCTCTGCGATATGAGAAAGGGCGGCTTCAAGCTGGAAACCGCAGTCGCACCGCAGGCTGAACAGCGCGTCACCGGTCAGACACTCTGAATGAACGCGGGACAGCACCGGCGTTTGCCCCGAAATGTCGCCGAATACCAGGGCGACGTGATCTTGCCCGGTTGCCAGTTCTTCAAAACCCACCATCAGGAAATCGCCCCATGGGGTTGGCAGTTTGGCTTCTGCCACACGTTTAAGCTGCATGTGATTCTCCAGACCAGGCTGACACGTTTCGTGCCTTTGCCCCATTATGCTTTCTGTATTGGACTATTTTGCCACAAGCTCGGCAACTTCACCTAATCACCACCACGCTTTACAAACGTTAAACGCACAATCCGACATATCCACCTGAATGAAGAAATTCAGTTATGATTGTGGTGCTTAGTGAAAAAGGAGAGGACATGCTTTCGATTGCCAGACGAACGGCCGCAGGTGCCGCCGTATTGCTCGTTATACCCCTGGTCGTTTGGTTCTCCGGCTGGATGTGGCAGCCCGGACAAAACGAGACGTGGCTGAAAGCCCTATACTGGATAACCGAGACGGTCACCCAGCCGTGGGGTATTATTACGCACGTGCTGCTCTGTGGCTGGTTCCTGTGGTGCCTGCGCTTTCGCCTTCGTGCGGCGCTGGTACTGTTTGCCATTCTCGGCGGGGCCATACTCATCGGGCAGGGGGTGAAGTCGTGGGTGAAAGATCGCGTGCAGGAACCCCGTCCTTTCGTCGTCTGGCTGGAAAAAACGCACCATGTTCCGGTGGATGAGTTCTACAATTTAAAGCGTAAAGATCGCGGTGCGCTGGTAAAGGAGCAGCTTGCGGAACAGCAGGATATCCCGACCTTTTTACGCAAACACTGGCAAAAAGAGACCGGCTTTGCGTTTCCTTCCGGGCATACGATGTTTGCTGCCAGCTGGGCGCTACTTGGCGTAGGACTGCTGTGGCCGCGTCGGCGTACCCTCACGATTGCGATTTTGCTGGTCTGGGCGACAGGCGTAATGGGCAGCCGGATGCTTCTGGGGATGCACTGGCCGCGTGATTTGGTGGTGGCAACGCTGATCTCGTGGGTACTGGTGACGCTGGCGACCTGGCTTGCACAACGTTTTTGTGGACCCCTGACGCCGCCGCCGGAAGAGAAGGAAGAAATAGCCGAAAGGGAGTCTGGCGGAACCTGAAGGTTGATATTCCGCATTTTGACCATAAATCCATGTAGGGCGCATTACTTTTTCCATTTCGCGCCCGCCACTAAAATGGTAGCTTATAAGGCTGATTGCAGTGAGTTGAACACGCTTTATACGCTCGAACCACATAACGGGAAGTCATGTGAAATATTTACTCATTTTCTTACTGGTGTTGGCGATTTTTGTCATTTCAGTCACATTGGGCGCGCAAAACGATCAACAGGTAAGTTTCAACTATCTGCTGGCGCAGGGCGAGTACCGGGTGTCGAGCCTGCTGGCTGTGTTATTCGCGGCGGGGTTTGTCATCGGCTGGCTTGTATGCGGCCTGTTCTGGCTTAAGGTTCGTGTTTCTCTTGTTCGCGCTGAACGTAAAATTAAACGACTTGAACATCAACTTACGCCTGCGTCTGACATTCCGGCGAGCTCTGGTGTGCCGGTAGTCAAGGAATAATCGAATATGCTGGAGTTGTTGTTTCTGCTTTTGCCTGTCGCCGCAGCCTATGGCTGGTATATGGGCCGCAGAAGCGCGCAACAAACAAAACAGGATGAAGCAAACCGACTCTCCCGTGACTACGTAGCGGGGGTGAACTTCCTGCTGAGCAATCAGCAGGATAAAGCGGTGGATCTGTTCCTCGATATGCTTAAAGAGGATACCGGCACCGTTGAGGCGCATCTCACCCTGGGAAACCTGTTCCGCTCGCGCGGAGAGGTTGACCGTGCCATTCGTATCCACCAGACCTTGATGGAAAGCGCTTCGTTGACCTATGAGCAACGGTTGCTGGCCGTGCAGCAGCTTGGGCGGGATTACATGGCCGCGGGGCTTTACGATCGCGCCGAGGATATGTTCTCTCAGCTGGTGGATGAGACGGACTTCCGTATCGGTGCGCTTCAGCAGCTTCTGCAAATCTATCAGGCCACCAGCGACTGGCAAAAAGCGATTGATACCGCTGAACGGCTGGTCAAACTCGGCAAAGACAAACAGCGCGTCGAAATTGCCCACTTCTATTGCGAGCTGGCTCTCCAGCAGATGGGTAGCGATGACATGGATAAAGCCATGGCACTGTTAAAGAAAGGCGCAGCGGCCGATCGCAACAGCGCGCGCATCTCGATCATGATGGGGCGGGTCTTTATGGCTAACGGTGATTACGCCAAAGCCGTGGAGAGCCTGCTTCGCGTTATCGATCAGGACAAAGAGCTGGTCAGCGAAACGTTGGAAATGCTGCAAACCTGCTATCAGCAGCTCGGTAAGCAGGACGAGTGGGTTGCGTTTCTGCGTCGCTGTGTTGAAGAGAATACAGGTGCCACAGCCGAGCTGATGCTGTCAGATGTCGTCGAAGAGCATGAAGGGAGCGATACCGCCCAGGTATACATTACCCGTCAGTTGCAGCGTCATCCTACCATGCGTGTCTTCCATAAGCTGATGGATTACCACCTTAATGACGCAGAAGAAGGGCGCGCTAAAGAGAGCCTGATGGTGCTGCGAGACATGGTGGGTGAACAGGTGCGCAGCAAACCGCGCTATCGCTGCCAGAAATGCGGCTTCACCGCCTATTCGCTCTACTGGCATTGCCCTTCCTGCCGGGCGTGGTCCACCATTAAGCCAATCCGAGGTCTGGACGGGCAGTAATTTTTTAAAACGCTGCACTTTAGTTACAACATACTAGTGGTTACAGTAATTCCATCAGCACCGTGCGGTCTGGGGTTCAGCAGGAAAAGCATTCGATTCTGTTCATTTACCCCGTGGGCAGGTAGAATGCACGCCGTTTATCTGTTCCGCGCCGCTGCGCGCCCATAGACGAAAAGGGCTGGTCATGACGTCTGTTACATCCTCCACTTCCCGCGTAGTTACCGATTCTCCCGTAGTTGTTGCTCTGGATTACAATAACCGTGACGCCGCACTGGCCTTTGTTGATGGCATTGATCCCCGCGATTGCCGTCTGAAAGTAGGCAAAGAGATGTTTACGCTGTTCGGCCCACAAATCGTCCGCGATCTGCATCAACGTGGTTTCGACGTTTTCCTCGACCTGAAATTCCACGACATTCCAAATACCACTGCGCACGCCGTTGCTGCGGCAGCTGAACTCGGCGTGTGGATGGTTAACGTACATGCATCGGGCGGGGCACGCATGATGACGGCTGCGCGCGAAGCGCTGGTGCCGTTTGGTAATGACGCTCCGCTTCTGATCGCCGTCACCGTGCTGACCAGTATGGATGAATCCGACCTGCGCGACCTGGGTGTGACGTTGTCACCTGCCGAACATGCAGAGCGTCTGGCGCGCCTCACGCAACAGTGTGGTCTCGATGGCGTGGTCTGTTCGGCTCAGGAGGCGGTTCGCTTCAAATCTGAGTTAGGCCGCGATTTTAAACTGGTGACGCCAGGTATTCGTCCAGCAGGCAGCGAGTCAGGGGATCAGCGACGTATCATGACGCCAGAGCAGGCGCTGAGCGCGGGTGTAGACTATATGGTGATTGGTCGCCCGGTGACGCAATCCGCTCATCCGGCAGAGACCCTGAAAGCGATTAATGCATCACTGAAAAAGGGGGCATAATGCGTGACGCCAACAGTCGTCTGGTCTATTCAACGGATACCGGGCGCATTGAAGAGCCAAAAGAGAAAGCTGAACGTCCAAAAGGCGATGGTATCGTGCGAATTCAGCGCCAGACCAGCGGCAGAAAAGGGAAAGGCGTTTGCCTTGTCACCGGCATTGACCTGGATGATGCAGACCTGGTAAAGCTCGCCGCTGAGCTTAAAAAGAAGTGCGGATGCGGTGGGGCAGTAAAAGACGGCATTATTGAGATTCAGGGCGATAAACGAGATTTAATTAAAACGCTGCTGGAAGCCAAAGGAATGAAAGTCAAACTGGCGGGCGGCTAAAATAAATGAGCCACGGACATTGCCGTGGCTCTTTTTTTTACGTGCGTAAGTCAGACCTGAAAATACTTAATATATTATTATGCCGGTGAGAGCCGTTATGGTGATTATTTGCCCACCTGGTGACCGATAATACCACCTACGGCAGCACCACCTAATGTACCCAGCGTACTACCATCCGTTAATACTGCACCACCAAGCGCACCAGCACCGGCACCAATCGCGGTGTTACGGTCACGTTTAGACCAGTTAGAGCAAGCGCTCAGGGACATTGCTACAGTGATTGCCAGAACAGCGGCGGCTAATTTTTTGCTGGTAAAGGTCATAATACTTTCTCCTGAATTATCGATTCACGGAAAGGAATGCACTTTAAGTATAGACAATATCCATACTTAAATTCTGTTCCCGTGAAAGCTGGTCGCGCAGGCGTTTCATCATCACGCAGGTGATAGTCACTTCCTGTTATATCGCTAATACTAATTTTACGTGTTTAGAACGGTTTCAACAGGTAAAAACTCTTAAAGGAAGGGTCGGAATACTCTCAGAGAAAGGTTTAAGTGCGCCCATTATTCGGGCGCAGCAGGATAATCAGGCCGTTTTTTTTACAATATCGACAGTCAGACCGTCTTGTTCTAATTGCTGGCGATATTCATCACGCAAACGCTCATCCGTGATTACACGGCTGAAGCGCGAGGCCGGCCCCATCGTATAAGGGTGTACGGCGCCAAACTTAGAGCTGTCGGTCAGCACAATCGCTTCACACTCTTTGGCGAGTACGGCGTTAACCACGTCTGAACGCATCATGTCGCGGCCGGTAAAGCCGGTGTCGGGCTGCCAGCCATCAATACCTATGAATGCCTTACTGAAGTGAACTTGCTGAACATATTGGCGCGTTAATGGCCCCACCATGCTTTCGCTTTTCTTCTGGTAAATGCCGCCCAGCAGAATCACCTCGCAGCGAGTTTCCTTCAACAGATGGGCAATATAGCTGCTTACGGTGATGATGGTAACGTCTTTTTGATCGGCAAGCGTGCGCGCCAGAAGGGCGTTACTGCTGCCATTTTCAATAAAGACGGTCTCACCGTTATTCACCAGGGATGCAGCAAACTCCGCCAGCTCCCGCTTGAGCGCATAATTGTTCATCATGCGGGTTTCAACGTCGTCGCTGTCCAGTGGAACGGCATATCCGTGCGCACGCCGCAGGTAGCTCTGTTTTTCCAGAAGATTCAGATCCTGACGAATGGTGACTTCAGAAACGCCGGTGGCTTTAGCGAGATCGACCACGCTTACGCGCCCCTGATCGATCACCATCTGCAAAATGATTTGTTGTCGGGAGTTCATAGCATCCATTTAAAAGGCAAGGTCGGAAACGACGTGGTTACACTTCCCACGGGGCTTTAGGTTGAGTGGATTCTGGAGCGTTATCAGCGCCGTTCTCAGCCAGCAGTTCAGACTTGAGGATCTCAAGATTACGGATAGCAGAGTGATAATCGCCTGCGACAAGAATATCCAGCACAGTATCAATACGCTGCGCCACGGCTGTTGCATCAATGTTAGACATAAGCTCACCCTGAAGCGAAAAGTTAATATTATCAATGATGCAGAAAATTGATTCAAAAGAGAAGGTAAAAAATGCAATAACCAAAGCCCATAAATGAAAGTGATAAATTTAACCCCCGTCTGCTGCGGGTTGTAGGGGTGGATTAGTCTAAAACTGCGCGCAACGCGCTTTTTTATAAGAGGAATTCGACTATGACAGTTATCAACCAGACAACCTGCACATTGTTTACTGATGCTGAACGATTCACTCAACTGGCGGCTTATTATGAGGCCGAACGGCGTACGGTGTGGATGATGTTACGCGCCACGCCACGGCCTTGCTTCAACCATGCGCTGATCGAGGAGATCATGAATCTCTCCTGGCTGGTTCGACAGTCCGGATTTGTCGTTGATTTTTGGGTCACCGGATCGCTGGTCCCCGACATCTACAATACCGGCGGTGATTTACAGTTCTTCGTTGAGTGCATCAAAAACAACCGACGCGAAGCGTTACGCGCCTATGCCCGGGCCTGTGTGGACTGCGTTCATGCCGCCTCGCGAGGGTTTGATACCGGCGCTGTCACGCTGGCTATGGTGGAAGGAAGCGCTTTAGGGGGCGGGTTTGAAGCCGCGCTGGCGCATCATTTCATTCTGGCCCAGCGCGATGCCCGATTAGGCTTTCCGGAAATCGCGTTCAATCTGTTCCCGGGCATGGGCGGCTATTCACTGGTGGCGCGTCGTGCCGGCATGAAAATGGCGGAGGCGCTGATCTACAAAGGTGAGACGTATACGGCGGAATGGTATGAGCAGCATGGTCTTGTGGATCTCTTATTTGAGCCGTTACAGAGCTATGTTTCGGTGCGGACGTTTATCGACACGCTACAGCCGAAGCTGAACGGCGTAAGGGCCATGCTGCGTGCACGTACGCGCGTGCTGCCACTTCCGCGAAGCGAGTTGATGGACATTACTGAGGATTGGGTTGATGCCGCCTTCTGCCTTGAACCGAAGGATATCGCCTACATGGAGCGGCTGGTTATGCTGCAAAATCGCCATCAGGCGACGGGCTTACGCAAAGCCAGCTAACGGACATTCCTGGCCTGATAACGTTTTAGCCATCGCTCGAATGCGGCAGCGGGCATGGGCTTAGCAAAAAGATAACCCTGCCGTTCGTTGACGCCATTCTTCGTCAGAAAGGCGTCTTCTTTTGCACTTTCCACCCCTTCAGCAATGACCTGCAAATTTAACGCCTGGGCCACGGCGACTATCGCACGCACCAGCGACTGTGAAATGGACTGCTTATGGATATCCCGCACGAAAGACTGGTCAAGCTTAATGGCATCGATAGGGAAGCGCGCCAGTTGCGACAGGGAAGAGTACCCCGTACCAAAGTCATCCAGATGAATTTGCGCTCCCAGGCGGCTAAATTGCTGGATCACTGACAGGGCCAGTTCTTCATTTTCAATGAGACAGCTTTCGGTTAATTCCACGTCAATCGGGCAGTATTCAAAATTCAGGTCTTTCAGCGCCTGCTTCAGGTCACTGAAGATGGTCTGGTCCGCCAGCTGACGGGCGGAGACGTTGACCGCGACGCGCATGTTGATCCCCTTGTCGCGCCATTTTGCTACCTGGCGCACCACATCAAGCATAACCCAGCGGCCCAGAGGCACAATCAGCCCTGATTCCTCGGCATAGGAGATAAACTCCATCGGCGGGATCAGGCCACGCTCTGGCGACTGCCAGCGCACCAGCGCCTCCAGACTTCTGACTTCGCCGCGCCAGGTCATTTTGGGCTGGTAGTGGATTAACAGCTGATCGTTATCCAGCGCTTTACGCAGGTTGGTATCCAGCCACAGGTATTCAAATACGCGCTGGTTCATCTCTGGCGAGAAGACGCAGAATTTGCCCCGGCCATTTTCTTTGGCGGTGTACATGGCGGTGTCGGCATTGCGAATGACGCTTTCGCGATCGTTACCGTGCTGGGGCGCAAGCGCGATGCCCAGCGAGCAGCCGGTGTAAACCTCAATCAGCCCGATGCGGAAAGGTTGACGCAGTCGGGTCAGTATTCGCGACGCCATCGCTTCCAGCGCGCCCTGCGAGGTATCGGTGGCCATCACGATAAACTCATCCCCACCCAGGCGCGCCAGGGTTTGTCCTTCGTCCAGGCAGCTCAGGATCGCCAGCGCAACGGCCTGTAGCAGCTGGTCGCCAAACATATGCCCATAGGCATCGTTCACTTTTTTAAAATTATCCAGATCGAGATAAACTACGCCAACCTGCGTGTCACCCCGAGCGGTGATGGCATCAGAGATCAGCTCATGGATGGCATTTCGGTTAGGCAAACCGGTAATCGTATCCGTATTGGCGAGAACGCGCAGGCGCTCCTGGGCCCGACGCTCCTCGGTTATGTCGGTACCTGAACAGATGAGGAAAATTTCATTTTTTCCGCTGCCGCTGTGAACAAATTTATTTCTGAAGAGAAACAGGCGCTGCCCCTTGCGGGTCTTGATCCAGCGTTCAACTTCGTACGAGCTGCCGTTACGAAAAAAACCGGTGATGTTGCGTTTGGAGGCCGCGGCTTCGCTGCGGCTCATAAACAGTTTGAACACGTTTTGCCCGATAACTTCCTGTTCCTTCAGGCCCGTATATTCTTCACTTAAACGGTTGAAGCGCTGAATATTCCCGTTCTGGTCGAGGATCACAATCACGGAGTTAGCCTCGGAAACTACCTGTTCGGCGAAGGAGAGCCCCTGCGCCAGGTCGCGCGCAACGGAAGGGGTATCGTTCCAGGCTGATGCCGTTCCTGCCCACTCATTTTTGTTAATTTTACGGCCGACAAGATGAACGGGAACGTCCACACCGTACAAAGGCAGGGTCATGGCAATGCTGGAGGTGATTACGGTGAGCTGGCGGATCAGCGCGGCCTGTTCATCATCCAGCGCAACCACCTGAATGATGTCAGCGCTTTCACTGGCAGCAAGATGCAGAGCATTGCTGTCTGCTGTCAGTCGCCACCAGGGGCTATGCGTACCCATGTAACGAAACAGCAAATTCTGCTCCAGATCGTCCATCACGTTTTCTCCCGCGGCTGCTGAGTAGCGCACAAATTATTCATTTGCAGTCGACAATGACGGCTCTCTTTTACTGTAGATAATTCTGGAGAAATGTGGCGATGGGAAACAGAAAAGTGTGAGAAAAAACGATGATTTTGCGGGAGATAATTCAGGAGAGAACTCCCGGCCATCCCTTAACGGAACGGCCGGAAGTTTACGCGGTTATCAGGCGACAGGGCGCGCGATAATACTGCGGGTTTCCATGCGCACTTCAGCGATGGTGACATCAATCACGTCAGTGACCTTGTAAACCGTTTCGCCTTTAATTTGCACGGTCCCGTTTTCCTGGCTACAAACCAGTTCGTCGCGGACGGCATGCAGGAACGGGGCAGGAATAAAGGCAACGGCGCCATTATCCACCAGGCGAACGCGCATACCGCCGCGGCTGATGTCAATGATTTCAGCCGGGAAACGGGTATCAGTCCCTGCCTTATCATTCAGGAAGCGCGCGTACAACCAGTCGCCGACATCACGCTCCGCCATACGGTTGAGACGGCGACGTTCTGCCATCTGCAATGTCGTATCATCCTGTGGGCGGGCAACAGATTCCCCTTTGATGATCGCTTTCAGCAGACGATGGTTAACCATGTCGCCGTACTTACGGATCGGGGAGGTCCAGGTCGCGTAAGCCTCAAGGCCAAGGCCGAAGTGTGGGCCAGGCTCGGTGCTGATTTCCGCAAAGGACTGGAAGCGGCGAATACGGCTGTCGAGGAACCCTGACGGCTGTGCGTCCAGCTCGCGGCGCAGTTTGCAGAAACCTTGCAGGGTCAGCACTTCCTCAGGATCGACGTGTACGTCATGGGTTTTCAGCAGGGCAGCCAGCGCTTCGGTGTTCGCCGGATCAAACCCGGTGTGCACGTTGTAAATGCCAAAGCCTAATTTGTCGCGCAGCACGCGTGCAGCACAAATGTTGGCGGAAATCATCGCTTCTTCAACGATGCGGTTGGCAATACGGCGCGGGTCAGCGACGATATTCAGCACTTCACCTTTTTCACCCAGCACAAAACGGTAGTCCGGACGATCTTTGAAGACCAGCGCGTGAGTTTGACGCCATTCGCTGCGGCTCAGGCAGACGCGGTGCAACAGACGAATTTGTGCGGCAATGTTGTCCGACTCGGGTTTCCAGTTGCCCGTGTTCTCCAGCCAGTCGGACACGTCGTCATAGGCCAGCTTGGCTTTGGATTCGATGGTGGCGGCGAAGAATTCAATATCTTCTTCAATGGTACCGTCAGCCGCAATGGTCATCCGACATGCCAGCACCGGACGTACTTCATGCGCACGCAGCGAACAAAGATCGTCGGAGAGTTCACGCGGCAACATCGGAATGTTAAAGCCCGGCAGGTAGTTGGTGAACGAGCGCACTTTGGCCATTTCGTCCAGCTTGCTGCCTTCGACAATCCATGCGGTAGGGTCGGCGATGGCGACGGTCAGATGCAGTTTGCCATCGGCTGTCTCTTCGGCATACAGCGCATCGTCCATATCCTCGGTGCTGGCGCTGTCAATGGTGACAAAGTCCAGCGCCGTCAGATCGCGACGTTCCAGACCTTCGTCCTGCATTTCAGTCGCCACGCCATCAGGCGCTTCTTTTTCGAGGTTGTGGCGCGCCAGCGTCACCCACCATGGGACGAAATGGTCGTCGCCGAAGGTAATGTATTGGGTAAGCTCGGCGTAGAAACCGCGATCGCCTTTTAAAGGATGACGGCGCATCTCAGCAACCGCCCAGTCACCCTCAACAAAATCATGCTCAACGCCACGCGCGGCGCGGCACGGAATAGCATCTTTCAGGAGAGGATGGTCCGGCACGACGGAAAGACGATCGTCTTTTTTATGCACTTTACCGACAAAGCGGGTCAGGAAAGGTTCGATCAGTGCTTCCGGCTCGGCAGACTCTCGTTCCTTTTCGGTATGAATAACGGCCGAAATGCGGTCGCCATGCATCACTTTCTTCATCTGAGGAGGCGGAATGAAGTAGCTCTTCTGCCCGTCAACTTCAAGAAAGCCAAAGCCCTTTTCCGTGGCTTTTACGACCCCTTCTGCACGCGGCGTCTGGGAATGCAGTTGCTGTTTAAGCTGCGCTAGCAGCGGGTTGTCCTGAAACATAATGTTCTATTTTCGTAGCCATTGAGCGGCTGACAGTTTTACGCGAATCTCACTGCTACAGCAAGCGCTCTTTAGGTAAAGAGTATGGTTATTCCTCTTTGCCGAGCGCCACGCGCAGACGGTCCAGCCAGCCATAAAATGCATCTCGGGTTAGCAGATTGATGGCCTTCTCTGGCGAGAGACCTGACCCGGTCAGGGGCGTTAACTGAGCGGCGCTAAAGCGATCCGGAGAGGCGACGAGCAGCGCACGAGCGGCTGAGATCATCGAAGACGCGGGACCTTCACTTAGCGGATGGTTAAGCAGAATTTCGCCCGTCAGATTAAGCAGCATCGGCTCATGACACAGCACAGGGGTGAGCGCTTCAAGCGCCGGTTCCGCCTGCCAGCGTGAGAGCGCCTCAAGCTGAAGCGCACTGGCATATTTTAGCTCTACCGCAGGTAGCGTGGCGGTCCATCTGCTGAAGCTAACCGGCAGCGTATGGGGCTGAATGTGGTGCCCGGGCAACCAGCGTACCGGATGGCCAAGCAATGCCTGAAATACCGCGACCACTCGCGCCTGAAAACCGACAAAGCCGATGATCTGGTTGATAAGCACAATGTCATACGTTGTGAGTCCAACCTCATCAAGCTGGTTTTGGGCTTTGTCATCGATCACATCGGGTGAGCTTGCTAACTGGCGGGCATACTGGGTAATTTCTGCAAGGCGTCGATTGCTTTCCCGGGAGGAGTCCGGCCCCGGAAGAGGGGCGAGCAGGGCAGCGTAGTGGTTACAGAGCCGCTGAACACCACACGCCT
Source organism: Enterobacter cloacae complex sp. IR5459 (assembly GCF_049238005.1). Taxonomy (NCBI): domain Bacteria; kingdom Pseudomonadati; phylum Pseudomonadota; class Gammaproteobacteria; order Enterobacterales; family Enterobacteriaceae; genus Enterobacter; species Enterobacter cloacae complex sp. IR5459. The sequence continues at coordinate 94,249 of NZ_JBMKIG010000005.1, read as the reverse complement.
GGGCAACCGTTAATGCCGTGCTCAGCCTGTCGTAGGCGCTGAGCGTATGCAGACGGCTCACGGGAGTATCAAGCGGGAACAAAAGATGACACAGGGTTCGGGCAGGCGCAAGCCAACCAGCACAGCTTGCGAGAATGTCATCGGGCAGGGCTAAATCGAGCAAAAAACGGTCGTCGACGTTAGCGGCTTCGGGCACCAGCGGCAGAACGTCCGTCTGCGAATGATTCGACTGGGTTTCATGATACCAGTGGCCTTTGCCGGAAAAACGGCGTTGTTCCATGGGCGTTCCTTGATCTCAAAATGGCGATCAATATCCTGGCGTAAGGCGGATGAGGGGAAAAATATTGTTAGGTGATAACAAATAGCAGAACGGAATAACGATGAGCGGGGCGGTGAGAAACTCTCTTCCCTGGCGGGAAGAGAGTGACAAGCTTATTTGATTTCCAGCTCGTTCATTGCAGCGATGTTGAAGCCGCCGTCAACGTGAACCACTTCGCCGGAGATACCTGCGGAAAGGTCAGAGCACAGGAATGCCGCAGAGTTACCCACATCTTCGATGGTAACGGTACGACGAATCGGGGTAACCGCTTCGCAGTGTGCCAGCATTTTACGGAAATCTTTGATACCGGAAGCGGCCAGGGTACGGATTGGACCCGCAGAAATAGCGTTAACACGCACGCCTTCAGGACCCATTGCGTTCGCCATGTAGCGCACGTTGGCTTCCAGAGACGCTTTCGCCAGACCCATAACGTTGTAGTTAGGGATAGCACGTTCTGCGCCGAGGTAGGACAGGGTCAGCAGGGCTGCGCCCGGGTTCAGCATCGCGCGGCAGGATTTTGCCATTGCAACGAAGCTGTAGGAGCTGATGTCGTGGGCGATTTTGAAGCCATCACGGGTAACCGCGTTCACATAGTCGCCGTCCAGCTGGTCGCCAGGAGCGAAGCCGATGGAGTGAACAAAACCGTCGAATTTCGGCCATGCTTTTGCCAGTTCAGCAAACATGCCATCAATGCTTTCGTCTTGTGCAACGTCACATTCCAGAACAATGCTGGAACCCAGCTGCGCGGCAAATTCTTCAACACGGCCTTTCAGCTTGTCGTTCTGGTAGGTGAACGCCAGCTCAGCGCCTTCGCGATGCATTGCCTGTGCGATGCCGTATGCGATGGACAGTTTGCTGGCAACGCCAGTCACCAGAATGCGCTTACCGGAAAGAAAACCCATAGCTTTAATCCTTATATTCATTGCTTATTTTGCCTTGTAATTCATAGCGTTACAGGCAGTATTTCAAAATCATTCGAAATTAGCTCGAAATTATAGCCCACTCACAGCCCCATGTGTCACGATATTTCTCGCTCCTGCGCCGTGAATGGGCTCACGGAAGAGGTTGAACTGACTCTTCATCAGGCCGTTTCGTGTGTATCCCAGCAGTATATCACCGCACGCGGGGTTCGCCTCATCCAACCAGCGGGCACCGTGACGCCGCCCTCATGCTGATGTGTCCAGCGCCTTTTGCGCAAAATGATCCGTTTAGCCCTTTAAACGCTTTAAAATTGCGCGAGGGTCGATAACGGCTATGCCATTTTGCGTCTTTATCTGTGTGCGGTAAGAAGGAAGATGAAAAATATAACGTTGGCCGAAAAACTGATCATGCTGTCAGGTGCGGCGCTTTTTGCGCTTATAATCGCGGTGAACTCCTTTTGCGTGAATGATAATCCTGGTTTCAGGGTGCCTATGACCACCTATTTGATCGTCATGATTGCGCTGTTCTTTCTGGATACCATTATCTTTATTTTTATCCAGATGCTGTATGCCTCCGACCGATCGCGTTTTTCCTTATTCATTCTGAGCCTGGCATTTCTTAGTGGGCTGGTTTATTTCATTGAGACGATCATTGTCATTCAGCTTCCGGAGCATGCTGGTTTTACCCAGGCGGCAAAAACCAACGATACGGCGGTATTCTATTTTTTTCGGCAGCTGAGCTTTATCGTATTACTGGCGCTGGCGGTCCGTGTGGAAAAAATCACGAGACGATCCACGCTCAGATTCCGAAATAAGATCAGCATGACGTTAGCATTAATGATGACACTGGTTATGTTTCCGATGCTGGCCCATTATCTCAGCAGCTACCATCCGGCCTGGACATTAACGATTGCAGCATACGAAGATGAACATCATTATCCTGTCTGGGATATCAGGTACTTAAACGTTCTGATCCTGCTCTGGTCGGCTTTACTTTGTTATATGATCTCTGTGACACGCCTGGCGTCCGGGATCTGGAACAGTATTATTGTGGTTTGCCTTTCCGCCATCGTTTACAATTTTTTCCTCTTACTGCTTGATACCTACAATCTGTCGCTCTGGTATATCAGCCGGGCAGTAGAGGTCCTCAGCAAATTATTTGTGATTTGTACCTTAATGTTCCATGTCTTTAACCTGTTGAAAATTTTCGGCGATCGGGTTGATCGCGATCCGCTTACTCAGATCTACAACCGTAAATATTTTTATGAGGCACTTCCGCGGGTCCGCTCCCTCAGGACAGAAAAGGGGACCAGCATTATGATGCTGGACATCGACAACTTTAAGTCGATTAACGATAACTGGGGCCATCTTGTGGGGGATCGCGTGATTCTGGCGGTCGTGGATATTATCAAAGACAGCATTCGCGATAACGACATCTTTGCCCGACTGGGAGGCGAGGAATTTGGTCTGCTGCTGCCGGATACCGACGGTAAGCAGGCTATTGCCGTCGCAGAGCGTATTCGCCAGAACGTTCAACAGCGCACCGGGCCGGGCTATCATTATGCTCTCCCTGTAAAGGTCACATTAAGTATCGGCGTGTGCTCAGCCATTCAGAATAACGTCAACGGCAATGATATTATGCGTGACGTGGACGAGGCGTTGTATGAGGCTAAGCACAACGGTAAAAACAGAATTGTTACCAGACAGGCTGAATGAAGCTGAGGTTACAGGATGGGGATGAAAACATCAAAATCGACACACTCATCGCTGTACCCATTAATTTTCATCAGGTAAATACCGTCGCGCAACGTCAGGCGTTGATTTACCATCGCCTTAACGAAGGCAATCTTGTTAAACGCGCTGTAGATTTCCCAGCTACCGCTAAAGGGCATTCTTGCGTATCTCCCACGCACAATGCAGGATTTTTTATTTGTCACCGTGTCGCTTTGTAACGCGTACGATATTAATACCTCGACCAGATACGATCGGCTTTTGCCTAACTCGGGGCGGCGGGGCATCAGAATAATTTTATCGATATCATGGCGGTTTTCTGTCAGGAGCTTTTTGATTTTTTTAGTAATATCATGCACTGAGGTATCAAAAAGATGATCGTGTTCGATAAATTCATGCGTATAGATAAACGTTTCATCCAGATAGCAGACCTCGAGCTCAGGCGTTTCATGTTCGCTTAATAAAAAAGAGGGCTGTAAGATGTCAAAATTCCACCCTCTGGCACATCTGTACTCAGAGGGTGTCAGCCCCATCATTTTTTTAAAGGCTCTGGAAAATCCCTGACTGCTCTGGTAATGGAATAAATACGCAATATCCGTCACCGGAATCGACGTCATTCTCAGCATAATGGCGGCACGGCTTAACCTCCGTCGGAGAATATATTCACCTAAAGAGAGCCGATACTTCTCTTTAAACCATGTTTCGATGGTTCTTCTGCTGTATCCAATATCTGCAACCAAATCACCGATGTGTAAAATAGTAAAGTTATTTTCTTCTACCCAGGAGAGAATATAGTTGCTGATGCTGTCTTTCATTTGTGCGTCAGTGATAGCTTAACGGTAAATCAGTTTGCTGCCAGATGTTAATTCGCGGGCGTAGGGATCCTGGCGATAACCTTAATTTCGAAATCAAAACCCGCAAGCCAGTTAACGCCTATTGCTGTCCAGTTTGGGTAGGGGGGGTGCGGAAACGCCAGTTTTTTTGCCTCCATGATGGCGGGGAACTGGTTTTCAGGATCGGTATGAAATGTCGTGACATCAATCAGATCGTCAAAAGTACACCCTGCGGCTGCCAGAGTCGCCCGTAAATTATCGAACGCCAGCTGCACCTGAGCTGGGAAGTGGGGTTCAGGTGTGCCATCGCTGCGGCTGCCAACCTGACCGGAAACAAATAACAGATCGCCAGAGCGGATTGCTGCTGAATAGCCATGCTCTTCATAGAGGGCATGTCGATTAGCCGGAAAGACGGGGTCACGTGGATGCATGGCTTTTCCTTTTCTGTCAGAGGTATTGTTGTGGTTACGCAGTAGAAGTAACATACGCGATGTATGTCAAAAATGTAATCCACATACGCCGCGTATGTCAAATTATAATTACCGCTTAATGAAGGAAGTCCCATGGCTACAAAACGTCGTGCTGAAACGGCCCAGGAAAATCGCGAGAAAATGATTCAGGCGGCGCGGAAGGCATTTGCTGAAAAAGGCTATGCCGCAGCGTCAATGGATGAACTCACGGCAAGCGTGGGGTTAACACGCGGCGCGCTATATCATAATTTCAACGACAAGAAGGGATTACTGGCGGCGGTGGTCGCGCAGATAGACAGCGAAATGGCAGCAAACGCGAAAGCGATTGCCGCCGCCGCCGATGATGACTGGGAGCGACTGCTGGCGGAGGGCATCGCCTATATCAAAATGGCGCTCGTTCCGGAAGTTCAGCGTATCGTCCTTCTTGACGGCCCGGCTGTTCTGGGCGACCCGGCGCAATGGCCCAGCCAGAACAACTGCCTTGAGTCGACCCGTCAGACCATCGAAAAAATGATGGAGTGCAACGTAATCAAAAAGATGGATGCCAGAGTCGCAGCCCATCTGCTGAACGGCGCTGCGCTGAATGCGGCTCTGCTTATTGCCGCGAGTGATGAACCGCAGAAGACCCTTCCGCATGCCATAGAGGTGTTTACTCTGCTGGCAAGCGGGTTACGCAACGGCTAACGATCTTTACGCCACGCGTCCGCCGTCAATGCTTCACCAAAGTGTCCGGCAATCAGGCGTTTTGTCAGGTCATGGAGCGGGGAGGCCAGTACGTCAGCGGTACTGCCGCGCTCGACCACTTCTCCCTGGTGCATCACCAGCACCTGGTCGCTGATGTGTTTCATCATGCCCAGGTGCTGAGTCACGTAAATATAAGAGATCCCCTGCTTTTCCTGTAACTCCAGCATCAGGTTAATGAGCTGCGAACGCATCGACATATCCAGCGACGCCAGCGCTTCGTCGGCGATAATAACTTTCGGGCGCAGGATCAGCGCGCGGGCCAGACCGAGACGCTGTTTTTGGCCCGGGGCCAGCATGTGCGGGTAATAGCTGACATGGTCGGGCAGGAGGCCTACCAGACGCAGGGTTTCGACAATCCGTTTGCGACGCGCTTCCGGCTCCAGGTCGGTATTCAACCGCAGCGGGAAATCCAGGATCTGGGAAATACGCTGGCGCGGGTTCAGGGACGTCGACGGATCCTGAAAAATCATCCGGATGCGCTGACTGCGAAAAGAGTAGTCCCCAAATTCCAGAGGATGATCGTCAATCAGTATTTCACCGCCGCTTGGCTCGACCATGCCCGCGAGCATTTTTGCCAGGGTCGATTTGCCCGAGCCGTTTTCACCGATAATCGCCAGCGTCTGCTTTTCGCGCAGCGTAAAGCTCAGCGGTTTAACCGCCTCGACGGTCTGACGGTGAAACAGGCCGGTGCGATAGCGAAAGGTCTTACTCAGGTTACGTACTTCCAGTAAGGTTTCGACCATTTCACTCTCTCTCCATGTTCAGCGGGAAATGACAGGCAAACAGATGGTTTTTCGGCCCTGTCAGGCGCGGTGTTTCAATGCATTTACGCTGAGCATACGGGCAACGTGGTCCCAGACGGCAGCCAATGGGCAGCGATTCCAGCAGCGGTATCGCGCCAGGCAGCGTATTCAGACGGCTTTTGTGCGGCATCGCGCTGCCAAAGTCCGGGATCGCCCTGATCAGCGCCTGCGTGTAGGGATGATGTGGCGTCGTCACCAGGTCTTCACTTGGCGCGGTTTCTACCGTCTGGCCGCAATACATTACATCAATTTTATCCGCCCACTTGCTCAGCATTTGCAGGTCGTGACTGATCAGCAAAATGGTGGTGTTGTTATTCTGGTTCAGACGCGTGAGCAGGCGGAAAATCTGGGCCTGGGTGGTTGGCTCCATCGCGTTCGTTGGTTCGTCCGCAATCAGCAGACGCGGCTGATTCGCCAGGGCGATGGCAATCATCACTTTCTGGCATTCACCGTCGGTCAGTTCGTAGGGGAAACTGCGCATCGCGTCTTTATGGTCTTTGATCCCGACACGGTGCAACAGCTCAATGGCACGGCGTTTACGCCAGCCGAAACGCTGCCACCAGCGGCCTTTATAGGTCCAGCCGGGGATGTTCTGCATCAGCTGTTTCCCGACGCGCTCGGACGGATCGAGACAGGATTGCGGCTCCTGGAAAATCATCGAGACGTTATGGCCCACCAGTTTGCGGCGTTCGCGCGGGGAGAGACGCAACAGATCGATGTCGTCGAAGCGCATACGATCGGCGGTCACCCGCCAGTTGTCTTTCGCCACGCCGCAAATGGCCTTGGCGATCAGACTTTTCCCCGAACCCGATTCGCCCACCAGCCCGCGGATTTCGCCCTCTGCGAGCGTAATGCTGATGCGATCCACGGCCTTGACCCAGCCTTCGCCCGTTTTAATTTCTATCGTGAGGTTGCGGATATCGAGTAACGGCATTATTGCACCCCCGCATTGATTGCGCGGCGAATCCCGTCGCCCAGCAGGTTAACGAGCAGCACGCTCACCATGATGGCCGCGCCCGGCAGCATGACCGTCCACGGCGCAACGTAAATCAGCTCCAGCGCATCGCCGAGCATGGCGCCCCATTCCGGGGAGGGAAGCTGCGCGCCAAGGTCCAGGAAGCCCAGCGCTGCGATATCCAGAATCGCCATCGACAGGGCGCGGGTGATCTCCGTCACCAGCCCGGCGGCAATGTTAGGCAGCACGGCAAACCACAAAATATTAAACGTGGTGGCGCCATCCAGACGGGCGGCGACGACATACTCTTTTTCCAGCTCGTCGTGAACCAGGCTGTAAACCGAACGCACCATGCGCGGCAGAATGGCCAGCCAGACGGCGAACATCGCATGGGTGAGGTGCGGCCCCGCGAAGGCCACGACGATAATCGCCAGCAGCAGTGAAGGAATAGAGAGCAGGGTATCAAGAATATGGTTAAGCACGGCCGACCGCAGCCCGTGGGTTGAGCCGGCAAAAATGCCCAGCGCCAGGCCGCAGATCGCGGCAGCCAGGGTGACCACGAACGCGCCGCCTACTGTAGGTGCGGCGCCGCTCAGTAAACGACTTAGCACGTCACGTCCGAGATCGTCAGTCCCCAGGAAGAACGAAACCTCCCCGTAACGCGACCACGACGGCGGTAAAAGCTGATAACCAAGGAACTGCTGATCGATGCCATACGGTGCAAACCACGAACCCAAAACGCACAGCAACACGAGGCCAATGCAGCCGTAAAAGCCGATCATCGCCGTGGTGTCGCCGTAAAAATTACGCCACACGGTACGTAGCGCACCGGGCGTGCGCTTTTCGCTGTAGACGTTATCGTAAGGCATACCATTCCTTATGCTTCAATGGGTTGGCCATGGCACCCAAAATATCGGAAACAACGTTAACAATAATGACCAGGGAGCCAATCACCATCACGCCGGCAGAGATCGCCGCGTAATCCTGCTGGCGAATGGCGTTGATCATCCAGCGTCCAAGGCCCGGCCAGCTGAAAACCATCTCGGTGATCATCGCCAGCGTCAGCATGGTTGAAAATTGCAGCCCAAGACGTGGGATTACGGGTGGCAACGCATTGTGCAGCACATGGCGACGGAGAATCGTCAGGCGAGACAGTCCGCGCGTGGCGGCGGCCTTCACATAGTTTTGATCGAAGACGTCGATAGTGCTGATACGCATCAGGCGAATTACTTCGGTCGTCGGCGCGACGGCCAGCGTGAGCACCGGCAGCACCATGTGGCGCAGCGCGCTCACGATCATTTCGTCGCGCCAGACTGAATCAGAAAGCCAGGCGTCAACGATGGCGAAGCCGCTCACCGTTTGCACGTTATACAGCAGATCAAAACGGCCAGATACCGGCAGCCAGCCTAACGTCAGTGAGAAGAAGAGGGTAAGCAGTAGCGCCAGCCAGAAAACAGGGATGGAAAAGCCAATTAAGGCAAGCGCGCTGATGAATTTATCCTGCCACTTATTACGATAAATGCCCGCCAGCATCCCCACCGGGATCCCCACCATGAGGGCAAAGCCAAAGGCGAGTACACACAGCTCCATGGTGGCCGGGAAAACCACTTTCAGCTGCTCGGAGATGAGCTGTCCGTTAATGCTGGACACGCCAAAATCCCAGTGTAGCAGGCCATTAAACCAGAACAGCCAGGCGTCCCAGAGGGATGAGCCCTGAAGCGGGGCGTGCGGCGTAAAGTAGCTCAGGCTAAAGCCGACAAAGGTCAGGAAGAACAGGGTGACCAGCAGTAACAGCAGCCGACGCAAGGTAAATATAATCATGGTTTCTTCACCTCTTGTTCTTTCTCACGGGTGACGCCCGCGAAGGAGGCGTTACCAAACGGGCTGAGTACCAGCCCTTTAATATCGTAACGGTAGGCCTGGAGGCGCAGGGAAGAGGCAAGCGGCAACACGGGAAGTTCTCTGGCCAGAATATTTTGCGCTTCATCATAGGCCTCAATGCGTGAGGCAAGCTGTTGAGACGCCAACGCTTTTTGCAGCACGGCATCAAATTCCCGGTTACACCAGTGGGCGTAGTTGGTCTGGGAGTTGATTGCCGCACAGCTCAGCAGAGGACGGAAGAAGCTGTCCGGGTCGTTACTGTCGGTGGACCAGCCAGCCAGCGTTAAGTCGTGATTCATGTCCATCAGACGCGCCTCCTGGAAACGGCCTTCGACAGGCACGATGATCACCTTAACGCCCACCTGCGCCATATCAGCCTGCAACAGCTCAGCCGTTTTAAGCGGACTGGGGTTCCACGCCTGAGAGCTGGTGGGCACCCACAGCTGTAGCGTCAGGTTTTCTGCCCCCAGCGCTTTAAGCTGTTCGCGCGCTTTCGCCGGATTATATTCGGTAATCTTCGCCTCGCCGTCATAGGCCCAGGAGGCGCGCGGAAGAATAGAGGCGGCGGTTTCCGCGGTCCCGTAGTAAATCGACTGCATCAGACGCTGATTGTTGATTGCTAACGCCAGCGCATGGCGCACGGCCGGATTATTCAGCGGCGGCTTATCGGTGTTAAACGCCAGATAAGCGATGTTCATTCCCGGGCGCAGTGTCAGGCGCAGGCGTGGGTCGTCGCGCAAAATGGTCAACTGGCTGGCCGCAGGCCAGGCAAGCACGTCGCACTCGCCGGTCAGCAGTTTGGAGAGTCGGCCTGTTCCACCTGAACCCAGATCGACAATGACCTGCGGCATCAGCGGTTTGCCGCGCCAGAAACGATCGTGGCGTTGCAGGCGAATGTATTGTCCGGCGCGGTACTCTGCTAACTGGAACGGACCTGTGCCCACAGGCTCACGATCGAGACGTTCCTGACGATCCTTTTTCGTCAGCTGATCTGCGTATTCGGCTGACATGACCGAGGCGTAGTGCGTCGCCAGATGCCAGAGGAAGGAGGCGTCCGGGCGCGTCAGGCGAAACTCAACCGTACGGTTATCCAGTTTGCGAACGCTTTTGACCGAGTCCGCGAATTGCAGACTGTCGAAATAGGGGAAGTTCCCGCCATTAACGTTATGCCACGGATGATTGCGGTTGAATATGCGCTGGAAGGTGAAAACCACGTCATCCGCGTTGAGTTTACGGGTTGGCGTAAACCACGGAGTGTGCTGAAAGGCGACATCATCGCGTAGACGAAAGCGGTATGTGGCGCCGTTATCAAGCACTTCCCAACTTTCAGCAAGCTCCGGAACCAGCCGATAGGTATAAGGATCGACGTCGAGCAGGCGATCGTAGAGCTGTGCGGCCAGCGTATCAACAATCAGGCCGCTCCCCGCTTTTTGTGGGTTAAAGGTATCAACTTGCCCGCTGACGCAATAGACGAAACCACTCTCCCGGATATCAGGGGGCACAGCGCGATCGGGCGCAGCAAAGGCCAGATTGCTGAACAGACCGAGTGCAAACAGGGACGATAAAACCAGGCGCATAGTTTTTAAGGTTTTTAGATTCGATCTGCAAAGTGTATCGCACTTACGCCTGCTTCGTAAAAATGTCTGGGGGTAAGTGCTGATAATGTCAGCGCATTTGATGTTTTTTGAGCAATGCCCTTAACTGATGGTAGGTCAGGCCCAGCAGTTCAGCCGCCTGTTTCTGATTATATTTCGCCACTTTCAGGCTCTGCTCGAGCAAGTTTTTTTCCTGCTGATGCTGGAACTGGCGTAAATCGAGCGGCAACGCCGGATCCTGCTGGCGCGTCGCCGGAGCCGGGGGCTGTTTATCCTCGCGACGAAACGGATCGAGAATAATGTTGTCCAGTTCGGTCTCGCTGCTGCCATGCCGGTAAACGGACCGTTCCACCACGTTTTTCAGTTCACGAATATTGCCCGGCCAGTGGTAACCGAGCAGGGTCCCGGTGGCCCGTTCGCTGAAGCCCGGAAAGAGCGGCAGACCCAGTTCCCGGCACATCTGAATGGCAAATTGATCGGCCAGCAGCATGATATCGCTGCGCCGCTCCCGCAGCGGCGGCAGCTGAACGACATCGAAAGCCAGCCTGTCCAGCAGGTCGGCGCGGAATTTGTCTTCTGCCACCATCGCGGGCAGGTCGGCGTTAGTAGCGCACACCAGGCGAACGTTAACCTGGAGCGGCTGACTGCCGCCAACGCGTTCCAGTTCGCCATACTCAATGACGCGCAGCAGCTTTTCCTGCACCAGCATCGGCGCGGTCGCCAGCTCGTCGAGAAAGAGCGTTCCGCCATCGGCGCGCTCAAAGCGTCCGGGATGGCGTTTTTGTGCGCCGGTAAAGGCGCCAGCTTCATGACCAAACAGCTCGGTGTCGAGCAGATTTTCATTCAACGCCGCGCAGTTAAGGGAAATAAAAGGGCCGTCCCAGCGGCCAGACAGAAAGTGCAGGCGGTTAGCGATAAGTTCTTTACCCGTTCCGCGCTCACCGATAATCAGCACCGGTTTATTCAGCGGCGCGAGGCGCGAAACCTGTTCAAGCACTTCCAGGAAGCTGTTGGCTTCGCCAAGCAAATTATCTTTATATTCAGCCATGATGAAATTAACCACTCCTTAGTGATATTCACCAGGTGAGAATAGCCGCTGGATGGATAAACATCAATCACATTGAGTAAAATCAATAAGATAAAAAGTTGGCATGGGATTTGTATTATCTGTTCAGCAGGGCATCGCCCGATAACAGAACTTTGAGGATTGAATTATGGGTATTTTTTCTCGTTTTGCCGACATCGTGAACGCCAACATCAACTCGCTGCTGGAGAAAGCGGAAGATCCGCTGAAGCTGGTGCGCCTGATGATTCAGGAGATGGAAGACACGCTGGTTGAAGTACGCTCCACCTCCGCCCGCGCGCTGGCAGAGAAAAAGCAGTTAACACGTCGTATCGAGCAGGCGACTGCCCAGCTTAACGAGTGGCAGGAAAAAGCGGAACTGGCGCTGCGTAAAGATAAAGAAGATCTGGCCCGCGCTGCGCTGATTGAGAAGCAGAAGCTGACCGACATGGTTGCCACGCTGGAACATGAAGTGACGCTGGTGGATGATACTCTGACGCGTATGAAGAAAGAGATTGGTGAGCTTGAAAACAAACTCAGCGAAACCCGTGCACGTCAACAGGCGCTGGCGCTGCGCCACCAGGCTGCAAGCTCGTCCCGCGACGTGCGTCGCCAGCTGGACAGCGGCAAACTGGATGAAGCAATGGCGCGTTTCGAATCGTTTGAACGTCGTATCGACCACATGGAAGCGGAAGCCGAAAGCCACAGCATCGGTAAGCAGAAAACCCTGGATCAGCAGTTTGCTGACCTGAAGGCCGATGATGAAATTAGCGAGCAACTGGCTGCGCTGAAAGCCAAAATGAAACAAGACAACCAATAATAATTCCTGCGGCACCTGAGCGTGCCGCATCGTTAGACAAGGAGTACACATGAGCGCGCTTTTTCTGGCTATACCCCTGACCATTTTCGTGCTGTTTGTTCTGCCCATCTGGTTATGGCTGCACTACAGCAACCGCTCTTCACGCGGTGAGCTGTCGCAGAGTGAACAACAGCGGCTGGCGCAGCTCTCTGCCGAGGCAAATAAAATGCGCGAACGTATTCAGGCGCTGGAAGCCATCCTGGACGCGGAACACCCAAACTGGAGGGAACGGTAATGGCTGGACTGAATCTGAATAAAAAACTGTGGCGGCTCCCACAGCAGGGCATGGTTCGGGGCGTTTGCGCCGGGCTGGCGCACTATCTGGATGTCCCGGTAAAACTGGTGCGTGTGGTCACCGTATTGTCGATTTTCTTCGGTCTGGCCTTTATTACACTGGTGGCATACATCATTCTGTCGTTTGTACTCGATCCTATGCCGGAAGGTGAGCTGAATGCTGAGAACACGCCAACCAGCAGCGATCTCCTGAACGCGGTGGATGAACAGCTGAGCGCAGGGGAGAAGCGATTGCGCGAGATGGAACGTTATGTCACCTCCGATACCTTTACGCTGAGAAGTCGTTTTCGTCAGCTTTAAGAGAGAACTTACATGAAACAAAACTGGCAACAGGCCGGTCAGAAGGTAAAACCCGGCCTGAAAATCGCAGGTAAACTGGTTCTGATGACGGCGTTACGTTATGGCCCGGCCGGTGTGGCGGGTTGGGCGATCAAGTCTGTTGCCCGCAAGCCGGTCAGAATGATGCTGGCGGTCGCTCTGGAGCCGCTGTTACAGAAACTGGCAAAACGCGTTTCCCGGCGCTACTTGTCACGCTAGATCCTCCCGCATAAGCCCTTTCTCCCCCAGAGAAGGGGCATGACTTTCCTTTCTGCGTTTCTTCTGCTTTTCTGCTTTCTTTGCGGCAGCTCACAATAATGCGTTGCGCTGCGCTGAGAATGCTGCTTTCTGCCCCCGGGTCCGTTGACAGTTATTTTTCATGGGAGTAGATTGCCACTCAGTGGGACCGCTACCATGGAAAATAATGTGAACGCAAAAATTAAAAAACTCATCAATCATATCTACGGTGAATCATTTTCAGATGCACACCTTAACGTGTTATTAACTAAGCTTGAAAAAGCGGCGACTAATATTACGGAAAAGCGTAAGTCAGGCTGGGATGAAAAAGACGTTGTGCTGATTACCTATGCCGATCAGTTCTCCACAAAAGGGGAGCAAGCGTTGCCGGTATTTACCCGGTTCTATAATGCATGGCTTTCTCGTACGTTTTCCCATGTCCATCTGTTACCTTTTTATCCGTGGTCTTCGGATGATGGATTTTCCGTTATTGATTATCACGAGGTTGCTCCTGAAACAGGAACCTGGCGAGATGTCGCGGAATTAAAACATTCAGCCAGCTTAATGTTTGACTTCGTTTGCAATCATATGTCAGCGAAAAGCGAATGGTTTGCTAATTATCTTGCGCAGAAGCCGGGCTACGAAGATTTCTTTATTTCTGTCGACCCCGAAACCGATTTATCCGCGGTGACGCGTCCACGCGCATTACCGCTGCTGACGCCGTTCACGCTTCATGATGGCAGCGTTCGTCATCTGTGGACCACATTCAGCGATGACCAGATCGATCTCAATTTCGCCTCGCCGCAGGTGCTGATTGCCATGGTTGACGTTCTGCTCCATTACCTCATGGAAGGGGCGCGTTATATCCGTCTGGATGCGGTCGGGTTTATGTGGAAGATCCCGGGAACCACCTGTATCCATCTGGAACAAACCCATTGCCTTATCCAGCTGTTCCGCGCCATTACGGACGCTGTGGCGCCTGGAACGGTGATCATCACTGAGACAAATGTTCCCCACAAAGACAATGTCTCTTACTTCGGTGATGGTGAAAATGAAGCCCAGATGGTCTATCAGTTTTCCTTACCTCCGCTGGTGCTGCATGCTGTTCATCGTCAGGATGTTAAAGCCCTATGCCAGTGGGCGGGGTCACTGGCGCTGCCTTCAACTCATACCACCTGGTTTAATTTCCTGGCCTCGCATGATGGTATCGGTTTGAACCCGTTACGCGGCATCCTTCCGGAATCAGAGATCCTCTCGCTGGTTGAAAAGCTTCAGCAGGAAGGCGCGCTGGTCAACTGGAAAAATAATCCTGACGGTACGCGAAGCCCCTATGAAATTAATGTCACCTATCTTGATGCGTTGAGTTTGCGAGACAGCTCAGATGATGAGCGCATTGCGCGGTTCATCCTGGCGCATGCTGTGTTGTTAAGTTTTCCTGGCGTACCGGCTGTATATATTCAAAGCATTCTCGGTTCGCGTAACGATTATGAAGGTGTCGAACGTCTTGGATATAACCGCGCAATAAACAGGAAGAAATACACCGCAGGTCAGGTTGATCTGGAACTCAATAATAAGAAGAGTATACGTTATCAAATTTATTCTCGTTTGAGTGAGTTTATTGCTATTCGTCGCGGCGAGAGTGCGTTCCATCCGGATAGCCAGGCTATTTTTGACGCAATCGGCGAACATATCCTTAAAATTGTTCGTGTTGCTGAAAATGGCGAGCGAATGACAGCATTATTTAATTTTAGCAATAAAATGCAGACCATTTATGGACAAACGCTCTTTGGTAGGGAATTACTATCAGGACACGATATTAGCGGTACGGAACTGAACCTCAATCCATGGCAGGTAATGTGGATTAAAGAAAACTAAAAAGGACCCTAAAATGAAAATGCCCAAAATTGTGCTGTTATCAGCACTGGTTTCGTGCGCCCTGTTATCAGGCTGTAAGGACGATAAAGCATCTCAGGTCACTATTGAGTTTATGCACTCGTCGGTAGAACAGGAGCGTCAGGCAGTTATTACGAAACTGATCGAAAAATTCGAGAAAGAGAACCCGACTATTACGGTGAAACAGGTACCCGTTGAGGAAGATGCCTATAACACCAAGGTCATTACGTTGGCCCGTACCGGCGCGCTGCCGGAAGTAATTGAAGTCAGCCATGACTACGCCAAAGTCATGGATAAAGAGCAACTGCTGGACCGTGACGCGATCGGCAACGCGATTAAAGCCGTCGGTGAAGATACCTTTTATGACGGCATTTTACGCGTTGTTCGCACTGAAGACGGCAAGTCATGGACGGGGGTGCCGGTTAGCGCCTGGCTGTCCGGCGTCTGGTATCACAAAGATGCGCTCGCGGCAGCAGGAATCGAAGAGCCGCACAACTGGGAGCAACTGCTGAAGGCCAGTCAGGCGCTCAACGATCCGGCGAAAAAACATTACGGTATCGCGCTGCCAACCGCAGAAAGCGTCATGACCGAGCAGGCTTTCTCGCAGTTTGCGTTGTCAGGCGGAGCCAACGTCTTTGATGCAAACGGCAACGTGAAAATCGATACCCCTGAAATGTCGAAAGCGCTGGCGTTTTATCGGGCACTGGCCGCGAACACCATGCCGGGCTCGAATGATGTCATGGAGATCAAAGACGCCTTCATGAACGGCTCTGCGCCGATGGCCGTTTACTCCACCTATATCCTGCCCGCGGTCTACAAATATGGCAATCCGGCCAACCTGGGGTTCGTGGTCCCGACGGAAAAATCATCAGCCGTGTACGGCATGATCACCTCGTTGACGATCACGACCGGCCAGACCGAAGAGGAAACGCAGGCGGCAGAAAAATTTGTGACCTGGATGGAGCAGGCTCAAAACGCGTCTGACTGGGTGATGATGTCCCCTGGTGCGGCGCTGCCGGTGAACAAACTCGTGGTGGGCACTGAGAGCTGGAAAAACAACGACGTGATCAAAGCCTTTGGTCAACTGCCTTACGAGCTGATTGCGCAGTTCCCGAACGTCCAGGTATTTGGCGCCGTAGGCGACAAAAACTTTACCCGCATGGGAGATGTTACCGGGTCCGGCATTATCAGTTCCATGGTGCATAACGTAACGGTGGGACAAAAAGATCTCAATGCGACGTTAAGCAACAGCCAGAAGAAACTGACTGACCTGATCTCACAACGATAGGAGCGCTTTGCGAAGGGAATTATGAAGACGTTGTTTTCTGGTCGTTCAGATATGCCTTTCGCCATGCTGCTGTTGGCCCCCAGCCTGATTTTGCTGGGGGGCCTGGTGGCCTGGCCAATGATTTCCAACATTGAAATCAGTTTTTTACGTTTACCGATGAACCCGCGTATTGATGCGGTGTTCGTCGGCCTGGATAACTACATTCGCATTCTGGGCGATGCTGCGTTCTGGCACTCCCTGTGGATGACGTTCTGGTATACGGCCCTGGTCGTGCTCGGCAGCACCGGGTTGGGACTGGCCGTAGCGATCTTCTTTAACCGTGAATTCCGCATGCGGAAAACGGCACGTTCACTGGTGATTCTGTCCTACGTGACGCCGTCTATTTCACTGGTATTTGCCTGGAAATACATGTTCAACAACGGCTACGGGATTGTGAACTACCTGGGCGTTGATCTGCTGCATCTCTACGATCAGGCGCCGCTGTGGTTCGATAATCCTGGCAGCAGTTTTGTCCTGGTTGTGCTGTTCGCCATCTGGCGTTACTTCCCGTACGCCTTTATCTCGTTCCTCGCAATTTTGCAGACCATTGATAAATCATTGTACGAAGCGGCAGAGATGGACGGGGCGAATGCCTGGCAGCGTTTTCGTATCGTGACGTTGCCCGCCATCATGCCGGTGCTGGCCACGGTGGTCACGCTGCGAACCATCTGGATGTTCTACATGTTTGCGGATGTGTATCTGCTCACCACCAAGGTCGACATTCTGGGCGTATATCTCTACAAAACCGCCTTTGCGTTCAATGACCTGGGTAAAGCAGCCGCCATTTCCGTTGTGCTGTTTGTGATCATCTTCGCGGTCATTCTGCTGACCAGAAAAAGGGTAAACCTCAATGGCAACAAATAAACGCGTTCTGGGCCGTATCGGTTTTTATCTGGGACTGGCGGTATTCCTGATTATCACGCTGTTTCCGTTTTTTGTAATGTTGATGACGTCATTCAAAAGCGCGAAAGAGGCGATCTCGCTGCACCCGACCATTCTGCCGCAGGAGTGGACGCTACAGCACTACATCGACATCTTTAACCCGCTGATTTTCCCGTTTGTGGATTACTTCCGTAACAGCATGGTGGTGTCGCTGACCTCCTCGGTCATTGCGGTGTTTCTCGGTACGCTGGGCGCGTATGCGTTATCCAAACTGCGCTTTAAAGGGCGCACGACGATCAATGCGAGCTTCTACACCGTCTATATGTTCTCCGGGATCCTGCTGGTGGTGCCGCTGTTCAAAATCATCACCGCGCTCGGCATTTATGACACCGAACTGGCGCTGATCATCACCATGGTGACGCAGACGTTGCCTACCGCGGTCTTTATGCTGCGCAGCTATTTCGACACCATCCCGGACGAAATCGAAGAAGCCGCGATGATGGACGGCCTGAACCGCCTGCAAATCATCTTCCGCATCACCGTGCCGCTGGCGATCTCGGGTCTGGTGTCGGTCTTTGTCTACTGCTTCATGGTGGCGTGGAATGACTATCTGTTCGCCTCCATTTTCCTGTCCAGCGCCAGCAACTTCACGTTGCCGGTGGGGCTGAACACGCTCTTCAGTACGCCAGATTACATCTGGGGTCGCATGATGGCGGCATCGCTGGTAACGGCACTTCCGGTCGTCATTATGTATGCCCTGTCTGAACGTTTTATTAAAAGTGGTTTGACCGCCGGCGGCGTGAAGGGCTGAGGCGGCCGATATTAACAAGGAGTCAGTCATGAAAAAATTAGTTGCGACAGCGCCTCGTGTAGCGGCGCTGGTGGAATACGAAGATCGTCCTGTTGCAGCACATGAGGTGAAGATTCGTGCCCGTTATGGTGCCCCGAAACACGGCACCGAAGTCGTGGATTTCCGCGCGGCAAGCCCGTTCATCGATGAAGAGTTCAACGCTGAGTGGCAGATGTTTACCCCGCGTGAAAAAGGTGCAGCGCGCGGCATCGAATTTGGTAAATTCCAGCTGGGGAACATGATCGTCGGCGACATTATCGAATGTGGTGCGGACGTGACGGAATACCAGATCGGCGACAGCGTCTGCTGCTACGGCCCGTTGCAGGAAACGGTCATCGTAAACGCGGTGAACAACTATAAGCTGCGCAAAATGCCGCAGGGCGCATCCTGGAAAAACGCCGTTTGCTACGATCCGGCGCAGTTCGCCATGAGCGGCGTGCGTGATGCTAACGTCCGCGTAGGGGATTTCGTCGTGGTTGTGGGGCTGGGCGCGATTGGCCAGATTGCGATTCAGTTGGCGAAAAAAGCCGGTGCGTCAGTGGTTATTGGTGTCGATCCTATCGAACATCGCTGTGAGATCGCCTGCCGTCACGGTGCAGACCACTGCCTGAACCCAATCGGTACCGATGTCGGTCTGGAAATTAAGAAACTGACCGGCAAGCAGGGCGCCGATGTGATCATCGAAACCAGCGGATTTGCAGATGCGCTGCAATCTGCGCTGCGCGGTCTCGCCTACGGTGGAACGATCTCCTACGTGGCTTTCGCCAAGCCGTTTGCGGCAGGCTTCAACCTTGGTCGCGAAGCACACTTCAATAACGCCAAAATTGTCTTCTCCCGCGCATGCAGTGAACCCAACCCGGATTATCCGCGCTGGAGCCGCAAGCGTATTGAAGAGACCTGCTGGGAATTGCTGATGAACGGTTATCTCAATTGCGAAGATCTGATCGACCCGGTCGTCACCTTCACCACCAGCCCGGAAAGCTATATGAAGTATGTCGATCAGCACCCGGAACTCAGTATCAAAATGGGCGTCATTTTTTAAGCTAAGGACAGCAATCATGAAAATCGCAACACAAAACCAGGCCTTTTTCCCGACCGCTATCATGGAAAAATTCGAATACATCAAAGCGATGGGATTTGATGGCTACGAAATTGATGGCCGACTGCTGGTGGAAAACCTCGACGAAGTAAAAGCGGCTATCAAAGCCACCGGCCTGCCGGTCACGACGGCCTGTGGCGGATACGATGGCTGGATCGGGGATTTCATTGAAGAACGCCGCCTGAACGGTCTACAGCAGATTGAACGCATTCTGGAAGCGCTGGCAGAAGTGGGCGGAAAGGGGATTATCGTTCCGGCTGCCTGGGGGATGTTTACCTTCCGTCTGCCGCCAATGACTTCGCCACGTAGTCTGGACGGCGATCGCAAAGCGGTCAGCGCTTCCCTGCGCTGGCTGGATGAGGTGGCAGCGCGCACCGGTACTACCGTCTACCTGGAGCCGCTGAACCGCTATCAGGATCATATGATCAACACTCTGGCCGACGCGCGTCGTTATATCGAAGAGAACGGCCTGAAGCACGTGCAGATCATCGGTGATTTCTACCACATGAATATTGAAGAAGACTCCCTGACGGAAGCGCTGCATCAGAACCGCGACCTGCTGGGTCATGTGCACATTGCTGATAACCACCGCTATCAGCCGGGCAGCGGCAGCCTCGATTTCGCCAGCCTGTTCGATCAGCTGCGTGCCGATAATTATCAGGGTTACGTCGTGTACGAGTGCCGGGTGCGTGCCGACGATCCGGCTCAGGCCTATAAGGACTCTCTCACTTACTTGCGTGAATGCTAAGGATGACGAGCGTGATGAGTGCTTCTACACCTTTGCCTCTGCGCGTCGCCATCATTGGCGCCGGGCAGGTTGCAGACAAAGTGCATGCCTCGTATTACGCCACGCGCAGTGATGTTCAAATGGTGGCTGTCATGGACAGCCGCCTTGAGCAGGCACAGGCGTTCGCGGAACGTTATGCTATTCCATCGGCATGGCAGGACGCTCACGAGATGTTGCAGGAAGTAAAACCGGATGTGGTGAGCGTCTGTTCGCCTAACCGGTTCCATTTTGAACATGTGATGGCGGCTCTCGAAGCAGGTTGTCATGTGATGTGTGAAAAGCCGCCGGCGATGACGCCGCACCAGGCGGATGAGATGCGTCTCGCGGCGCGCAAGGCCGGAAAAGTCCTCGCGTACGATTTTCACCATCGCTTTGCGCTGGATACCCAGCTCCTGCGCGATGCGGTAATGAACGGAACGCTCGGTGAAATTTACTTCACCTCCGCGCAGGCGCTGCGTCGTTGCGGTGTGCCGGGGTGGGGCGTTTTCACCAATAAATCGCTCCAGGGCGGCGGGCCGCTGATCGATATCGGCATTCATATGCTGGACGCCGCGATGTACGTGCTGGGTTTCCCGCCCGTGAAGCGGGTAACCGCGCACAGCTTCCAGAGACTGGGGAACCGGAAACACACCGGCCAGTTTGGCGAATGGGATCCTGCGCAGTTTACCGTGGAAGATGCCCTGTTTGGCACGATTGAGTTCTGCAACGGTGGCATTCTGCGTCTGGACACCTCTTTTGCGCTTAATATCCGCGAGCAGTCGATCATGAACGTCTCTTTCTGCGGTGAGAAGGCGGGTGCAACGCTGTTCCCGGCACACATTTATAACGACGAAGCCGGTGTTTTACAGACGCTGACCCAGCGGGAAGAAGCTGACGATCGCCGACATCTGCGCAGTATGGACGCGTTTGTTCGCCACGTATTGGGCGAGCCGGTCATGATTGCCGATGCGGAGCAGGGGCTGGTGATCCAGCAATTAGTCGCGGCGTTATATGAAGCCGCGGAAACAGGGGAAAGCGTGACGTTATGCTGAACCAGTCTATATTAACCGATCCGAGCTTTTGCCCGCATAGCCTGAATAAGTACGCGTCCATTATGGCCTGCGGCAATGGCTACATGGGCATTCGCGCCACGCATGAAGAAGATTACACCCAGCAGACCAGAGGCATGTATCTCGCGGGGCTGTATCATCGCGCGGGACGCAACGAAACCACAGAGCTGATCAATCTGCCGGATGTCACCGGGGTTGAAGTTGAGCTGGACGGCGTCAATTTCACGCTCCTGTCAGGCGAAATTCTTGAGTGGCAACGCGAGCTGGCCTTTGCTAACGGCGAACTGCATCGTAACGTTGTCTGGCGTTCGCCGGACGGAAAACGCTATCGCCTCGAGAGCCGTCGTTTTGTTTCGCTGGACCAGTTGCCCTTAGTGGCAATGCGGCTCTCGATTACACCGCTTGATGGCGCCGCTCAGGCCGTGCTGAAAACCGGCATAGATGCGACACAGACGAACAGCGGCAGGCAGCATCTGGATGAAATCTCGGTCAGGGTTTTTGACCAGCACTACATGCAGGGTGTGTATGAAACGCAGGACCGGGCGTCTGAAGTTGTTGTTTCGGCGTTTTGTCAGCTCTCCGCTCAGAGCGACAGCTGTTTCACCGCCAAAAATCGTCGCCTCAGCGTTCATCATTCTCTGACTATCTCGCAAGGTGACACCGTCACGCTTGAGAAGATCGTCTGGCTGACCCATCGCAGCGATAAAGCGCTCTCACAGGAGTCTTTCGCCCGCAACGCGCTGGCCGATCTCAAAGTCTGCGCGGCAAGAGGCTACGATGCGTTGCTTGAAAGCTCAGCGTACGCCTGGGAAGCGGTCTGGCGTGACGCTCGGGTGGAAGTGACTTGTGCAGAACAGCAGGATCAGCTTGCACTGGATTATGCCGTCTGGCACCTGACGACAATGACGCCAGCCCATAGCGAAAGAAGCAGCATTGCCGCGAAAGGGCTGACGGGGGAAGGGTACAAAGGGCACGTCTTCTGGGATACCGAAATTTTCCTGTTGCCGTTCCATCTGTTTACCCGTCCACAGATTGCCCGCAGCCTGCTGCGCTATCGCTGGCTGAATCTTTCTGGCGCGCGTGAAAAAGCACGCCGTAACGGTTGGCCGGGCGCGTTGTTCCCGTGGGAAAGCGCCGCCAGCGGAGAGGAAGAGACGCCAGAATTCGCAGCCATTAACATCCGCACCGGGGTTCGCCAGAAGGTCGCCTCCGCACTCGCTGAACACCACATCGTGGCTGATATTGCCTGGGCCGTTGTCGCTTACTGGCAGGCAACACACGACGATGCCTTTATGCGCAATGAGGGTCTGACGCTGCTGATGGAAACCGCTTCGTTCTGGATGGGACGCGCGACGGAAATTAATGGTCGTCTTGAGATCCATGACGTGATCGGACCGGATGAATACACCGAGCATGTCAACAACAACGCTTACACCAACTATCTGGCCTGGCACAACGTTGCCTGCGCGCGTCAGTTTATGGCGATGTTTGGGCGTGAAGATGCGCGTTTTACGGAGAATGCCGGTAAGTTCCTGGCGCGCCTGTGGCTGCCAGAGGCCGACGCAGAGGGTGTGATCCCGCAGGATGATACCTTCATGGCAAAACCTGCCATCGATCTGAGCCGCTATAAAGCCAAAGCGGGTAAGCAAACCATTCTGCTTGATTACTCTCGCGCGGAAGTGAACGAGATGCAGATCCTGAAGCAGGCCGACGTGGTGATGCTTAACTACCTGCTGCCGGAACGGTTTACGCCGCAGCAATGTGCCGCCAATCTGGCGTTCTACGAGCCACGCACGATCCATGATTCATCCCTGAGTAAAGCCATTCACGGCATTGTGCTCGCACGCTGCGGTGACACCGAGGGGGCGTATGCCTTCTGGCGCGATGGGATTGCCATCGACCTGGGGGACGACCCGCACAGCAGTGATGACGGTATTCATGCCGCCGCCACCGGTGCGATCTGGTTGGGCGCCATTCAGGGATTTGCTGGCCTGCACATTAGCGAAGGGGAGCTGCATCTTGCGCCGAAGCTGCCTGCTCACTGGCAGAAACTCGCCTTCCCGCTGCGGTGGCGGGGCGCAACAATGCACATTACCTGTGAAGATGACCAGTTAACCATTGAAACCACCGCACCTGTCACGTTGACGCTGTGGGGTAAAACGCTGCATGTTTCAGGGCGAAAGGTCTGTGAGCGTAAGGACTTTCTTGTACCTGTTAATGGGACCGCTACCACGGAGGGGCGCCATGACGCTTAACGCTGTTGTATTCGATCTGGACGGGGTGATCACCGATACCGCGCATCTTCACTTTCTGGCCTGGCGCGCCGTGGCGGAGGAGATTGGTATCACCTTCGACGAAGTATTTAACGAACAGCTGAAGGGAATAAGCCGTATGGACTCCCTCCAGCGCATTCTGATACATGGCGGGAAAGAGGGGATGTTCAGTGACGAGCAGCGCCTGGCGCTGGCGACGAAAAAAAACGCGCTTTACGTCCAGTCGCTGGCATCACTGACGCAGGATTCGCTGCTGCCGGGTATTCGCGACGTGCTGGCGGATATTCGCGCCGCGAAGGTCAAAATTGGCCTGGCATCCGTATCGCTTAATGCTCCTGGGATTTTGCACGCGTTGGGTATTCATCAGGCTTTCGATTTTTGCGCCGATGCTTCGCGTATTAGCCGCTCAAAGCCGGACCCGGAAATCTTCCTTGCGGCCTGTAAAGGACTGAACGTGCGTCCTGAAGAGGCCATTGGTATCGAAGATGCCGCCGCAGGGGTAGATGCGATCAACGCCGCAGGAATGCTGTCGGTCGGGATTGGGCCTGGCCTGAACCATGCGGGATTACAACTTCATTCAACGCAGGAACTGACCTGGGAACGCCTGACGGCGTTCTGGGCATCCCGGGCGTATTGATAAGGAATTAATAATGGCTCAACTGTCTCTGAAACACATTCAGAAAATTTATGATAACCAGGTCCACGTGGTGAAGGATTTCAACCTCGAAATTGAAGACAAAGAATTTATCGTCTTCGTCGGTCCATCGGGTTGTGGGAAATCCACGACGCTGCGAATGATTGCCGGCCTCGAGGAGATCAGCGCGGGTGAACTGATTATTGACGGGGTTTGCATGAATGATGTTCCCGCCAAGTCCCGTGATATCGCGATGGTCTTCCAGAACTATGCGCTCTATCCGCATATGACGGTCTACGACAACATGGCGTTTGGCCTGAAAATGCAAAAAATTGCGCCCTCCGTCATTGAAGAACGCGTTACCTGGGCGGCACAGATCCTGGGCTTGCGCGATTATCTCCAGCGTAAACCTGGCGCGTTGTCCGGCGGTCAGCGTCAGCGCGTGGCGTTAGGCAGGGCGATAGTGCGCGAAGCGGGGGTGTTCCTGATGGATGAGCCCTTATCCAACCTCGATGCCAAACTTCGTGTGCAGATGCGCGCTGAAATCAGCAAGCTGCATCAGAAGCTTAATACCACCATGATTTACGTGACGCACGATCAGACGGAAGCCATGACGATGGCGACCCGCATCGTGATTTTAAAGGACGGCATCATTCAGCAGGTGGGCGCGCCGAAGCAGGTCTACAACGAGCCGGCGAATATGTTCGTTGCAGGATTTATTGGCTCACCGGCGATGAACTTCATTCGTGGCGCAATCGACGACCGCTATTTTGTGACGGAAACGCTGCGTCTGGAGATCCCGGAGGACAAGCTGGCCGTACTGAATGCGCAAGGTTACCAGCGTAAAGCGGTTGTCTTTGGGATCCGTCCGGAAGATATTCTCACCGTACAGCGAAGCGGCGAAAACATCACGGCGAAGATCAGCGTTGCTGAGCTGACCGGGGCTGAATTTATGCTTTATGCCACCGTGGGTGGGCATGAACTGGTTGTCCGTGCGGGAGCGGCGGATGATTACGTTGCCGGAGATAATATCGGCATCCAGTTCGACATGAATAAGTGCCATTTCTTCGATGCTGATACTGAAACAGCTATTAGATAAGAAAGGTGTTCGCCGGAAATGAAAGTTTCGGTTTTTGTATGTTAATTATAAAGGAATATTTTAATGAGTACTCTACTAAGAAGTGCTGCGCTCGTCCTGTGCGCAGGGGTGAGCTGCGCGCAAGCAACTGAATCAGCCAAACAGTGGGAATTTAATATTGGCGCCATGTATGAAATTGAAAACGTCGAAGGTCAGGCCGACGATAAAGATGGATTATATGAACCCTCCGTGTGGTTTAATGCCACTTGGGATGCATGGACCATTTCGCTGGCTATGTATCAGGAAGGGCCGGTTGATTACAGTAGCATGACGCGCGGCACCTATTTCGATCGTCCCGAAGTAGAATTACGCTATCGTATTATTGGTACCGATGATTTCACGCTGGGACTGACGGGTGGTTTCCGTAATTACAGCTATCATTTCAAAGATGAGGATGGCGCGAAAGCGGGCAGCGCAAATATGCAGCGCTATAAAATTCAACCGGACTGGGATGTAAAATTAACCGATGACTGGCGTTTTGGCGGATGGTTTGCCATGTACCAGTTTGCGAATGACCTGGCAAAAACCGGTTATTCTGACAGCCGTGTTGAAACGGAAACCGGTTTTACCTGGACAATTAACGAAACCGTCTCTGCAAAAGTTAATTACTATTTAGAGCGGGGTTTCAATATGGACAGTTCACGTAATAACGGTGAATTCTCCACTCAGGAAATTCGCGCCTATCTGCCGATTTCATTGGGTCAGACGACACTAACGCCTTATACCCGTCTGGGACTCGATCGCTGGTCAAACTGGGACTGGCAAGACGATCCTGAGCGTGAAGGACATGATTTCAACCGTTTGGGTATGCTGTACGCCTATGATTTTAACAATGGTTTATCCATGACGCTGGAATATGCCTACGAATGGGAAAACCATGACGAAGGGGAAAGTGACCGCTTCCACTATGCCGGTATCGGCGTGAATTACGCGTTTTGATAACACTTCACCAGGGGCGTTTGCCCCTGGTTTTTAGCGTAATGAAGCCGCATCTGAAAAATGCGTTTCAACCAATACCTTATGCGGGGCAGGTTTACCCGCAATGCACCTGAACAACAAATCGCAGCTCTCTTCGCCCAGCTTTCTCGTGGGGATATCAAAACCGCCTGGTGCAGGGGTTAAAATGAGAGATAGCATCGGGTCGCTGTATCCTGCCATTGCGACCTGTTCCGGGATCGTCAGATTTAGCTCATCCGCGGCACGATAAAGACTTAGCAATTTCATGCTGTCCGTCGCAAAAACTGCATCAGGCGGGTTGTCTGATGAGAGTAGCTGACAGGCCGCCTGAAGCGCGCTTTCATGGGTATATCCGCCATCAATAACCCAGTCCGGATTAATCGCAATACCGTGCTTCTCAAGGCTCGATTTATAGCCCGCCAGGCGATCGATAGAAACGTGATAATCGAGCGGGGCATGCAGGCAGGCAATTTTAGTGCGACCATGTTTGATAAATGAGTCGGTTAATATGGCGCTGTCGTGGAAATTATCCGTGTCGACAGAATAGATATTCTGGTAATTGCCTTCCACTTTACCAATAACGACCACGGGCACACCGTATTCGTCCAGCGTCGCGAAAAAAGACTCGTTCGCCGGCGAGCTTAGCATGATGATCCCTTTGATCATCTTCTGCTTTATTTTACCCACGCATTTTTGCAGATCATCTTCGCTGCTTTTGGACGTTTGTAAAATAACATCAAAACCTTCTTCTTCTGCTTTTGCCGTTATGGCATGCAGTACATCAGAGAAAAACGGATTCCCTGCGGTGGTTTTGGTTGAACGGGTCGAAATAACCATAATGGCGTCGAAGCCAGAAGAGGTGAGTGCGCGGGCAAGTTTATTCGGTTGATAATTTAATTCTTCTATCGCCTTCAACACCTTTTCGCGCGCTTCAGGAGAAATATTCGTTTGTTTATTCAGAACGCGCGACACGGTTGATTTCGAAACGCCAGCAACGCGGGCAATATCATAGATGGTGGGTGACATACACCTTACTCACTCCAGACGGACAGCAATTGCGCCCATCTTACTGGAGAGAAAACGGCAATAGCAATAATTAAGAATTGATAATCAACGATCTGCCCCAATTTACTGTATTCTGAAGTGACTTTTTTCAGGGTTCCAGGCAATGAAGGACGGCGATGAAGCGACTTAAAAACGAATTCAATTCTCTGGTGAACCGTGGCGTTGATCGCCATTTGCGTCTTGCCGTGACGGGGCTGAGCCGCAGCGGTAAGACAGCATTCATTACGGCGATGGTCAATCAGCTGTTGAACCTGCATGCAGGGGCGCGCCTGCCACTGCTTAGCGCAGTGCGCGAGGAGCGGTTGCTGGGGGTGAAACGCGTACCGCAACGTGATTTTGGCATCCCCCGTTTCACCTATGATGAAGGTCTGGCGCAGTTATACGGGGAACCTCCCGCCTGGCCCACCCCGACGCGTGGCGTGAGCGAAATCCGTCTTGCGCTGCGTTTCCGCTCGAATGAATCCCTGATGCGTCACTTCAAAGAAACGTCCACGCTCTATCTCGAAATTGTGGATTATCCGGGAGAATGGCTGCTCGATTTACCGATGCTGGCGCAGGATTACCTGAACTGGTCCCGACAGATGACCGGTTTGTTGCAGGGGCAGCGGGCAGAGTGGTCGACCAAATGGCGCCAGCTTTGCGAAGGGCTGGACCCGCTGGCGCCGGCGGATGAAAACCGTCTGGCCGTCATAGCCGAAGCCTGGACGGATTACCTGCATCAGTGCAAGCAGGAGGGGTTGCATTTCATTCAGCCGGGCCGCTTCGTTCTGCCGGGTGATTTAGCCGGTGCTCCCGCGCTACAGTTTTTCCCGTGGCCGGACGTTGACAGCATCGGCGAATCGAAACTGGCGCAGGCGGACAAGACCACCAACGCCGGTATGCTCCGCGAGCGATACAATTATTACTGTGAGAAGGTGGTTAAGGGCTTTTATAAAAATCACTTTTTACGCTTTGACCGCCAGATCGTGCTGGTGGACTGCCTGCAACCGCTCAACAGCGGGCCGCAGGCGTTCAATGATATGCGGCTGGCGCTGACGCAGCTGATGCAAAGCTTTCATTATGGCCAGCGTACGCTGTTTCGCCGTTTGTTCTCGCCGGTCATCGACAAGCTGCTGTTTGTCGCCACAAAAGCTGACCATGTGACGGTCGATCAGCACGCCAACATGGTATCCCTGCTGCAACAGCTGGTGCAGGATGCCTGGCAGAATGCGGCCTTCGAAGGGATCAGCATGGACTGTCTGGGGCTGGCGTCCGTACAGGCTACGCAGAGTGGGTTGATTGACCTGAATGGCGAGAAAATTCCGGCCCTGCGGGGCAACCGTCTCAGCGACGGTGAGCCGCTCACGGTCTATCCGGGGGAAGTTCCGGCGCGTCTGCCGGGCCAGGCTTTCTGGCAAAGCCAGGGTTTTCAGTTCGAAGCCTTCCGTCCGCAGAGCATGAACGTTGATCAGCCATTGCCGCATATCCGTCTGGATGCTGCGCTGGAGTTTTTAATTGGAGATAAATTGCGATGACGGAACCGTTAAAACCTCGCATTGATTTTACCGGCCAGCTTGAGCAGACGCCCCATGAGGCGTTTAAAACGGCGCAAACCTTCAGCGGCCCGCAGGCTGACAACTTTGCTCCCGTGCTGGCAGACGAGCCGATGGTTGAAGAGGGGCAGGCGGAAGCGGTGGTTGATGCGGCACTGCGCCCGAAACGCAGCCTGTGGCGTAAGATGGTGACCGCCGGGTTAGCCCTTTTTGGTGTGAGCGTAATCGGCCAGGGCGTGCAGTGGGGCGTCAATGCCTGGCAAACGCAGGACTGGGTGGCGCTGGGGGGATGCGCCGCCGGGGCGTTGATTGTTGGTGCGGGCGTTGGCTCAGTCGTCAGCGAGTGGCGTCGCCTCTGGCGTTTGCGTCAGCGTGCCCACGAACGCGATGAAGCGCGGGATCTGCTGCACAGTCACGGCACAGGAAAAGGGCGTGCTTTTTGTGAAAAGCTTGCGGCTCAGGCCGGGATAGATCACTCTCACCCGGCGCTTCAGCGCTGGTATGCGGCGATCCACGAAACCCAGAATGACCAGGAAGTGGTCACGCTCTATGCGCACATTGTTCAGCCGGTACTGGATGCGCAGGCTCGTGGTGAGATCAGCCGTTCGGCGGCGGAATCTACCCTGATGATCGCCGTCAGTCCGCTGGCAATGGTGGACATGGCCTTTATCGCCTGGCGCAACCTGCGTCTGATCAACCGCATCGCCAGGCTGTACGGCATTGAGCTTGGCTATTACAGCCGACTGCGCCTGTTCAAACTGGTGTTGCTGAATATCGCCTTCGCCGGGGCAAGCGAACTGGTACGGGAGGTCGGGATGGACTGGATGTCGCAGGATCTTGCGGCGCGTCTCTCTGCCCGGGCGGCGCAGGGGATTGGTGCCGGTCTGCTGACGGCACGCCTGGGTATCAAAGCGATGGAGGTTTGTCGTCCACTCCCCTGGATCGATGGCGATAAGCCGCGGCTGGGGGATTTCCGTCGCGAATTGATTGGCCAGCTTAAAGAGACGCTCAATAAAAAACCTGCTCAGTGAGGTTTTGTTTACTAATCGTGCGGGCTGTCAATATTTGTTGACAGCCACCTTCCCGAACACCGTGATCTGACATATCATTTTACTGTTATTGGCTTAAACGGTGAATTTCCCATGCGTCTGGAAGTCTTTTGTGAGGACCGTCTCGGTCTGACCCGCGAGTTACTCGATCTTCTTGTTTTACGTAGCATTGATTTACGTGGCATAGAGATCGACCCTGTCGGGCGAATTTACCTCAATTTTGCCGAAATTGAATTTAATACCTTCAGTAGCCTGATGGCGGAAATCCGCCGTATCGCTGGCGTTACGGATGTACGTACCATCCCCTGGATGCCGTCCGAGCGGGAACATCTTGCGCTGAGCGCGCTGCTGGAAGCAATGCCGGAGCCGTTTCTCTCTCTCGATCTGAAAAATAAAGTCGAGCGCGTTAACCAGGCCAGCTGCCAGCTGTTTGCGCAGACTCAGGAAAAACTTATCGGGCACCACGCCACGCAACTGATCACCGGTTTTAATTTCCAGCGCTGGCTGGACAGCAACCCGCAAAATACCCATAGCGAGCATGTCGTCATCAACGGACAGAATTTCCTGATGGAGATCACGCCGGTCTACCTGAAAGGGGAAAATGCCGCGCGGGTGCTGACCGGCGCAGTGATCATGCTGCGCTCCACGGTGCGAATGGGGCGTCAGTTACAGAACCTTTCCAGCCAGGACGTCGGCGCATTCAGCCAGATTATTGCGGTGAGCCCGAAGATGCGTCATGTGATCGACCAGGCGCGCAAGCTGGCAAATCTTACGGCGCCGCTGCTGATTACCGGGGATACCGGTACGGGGAAAGATCTGCTGGCGCATGCTGTGCACATGGCCAGCCCGCGTGCGGCAAAACCGTATCTGGCGCTGAACTGCGCCTCTATTCCTGAAGATGCCGTTGAAAGTGAGCTGTTCGGGCATGCGCCGGAAGGTAAAAAAGGCTTCTTTGAACAGGCGAATGGCGGCTCGGTGCTGCTGGACGAGATTGGCGAAATGTCGCCACGCATGCAGGCGAAACTGCTGCGTTTCCTCAATGACGGCACGTTCCGCCGCGTGGGGGAAGATCATGAAGTTCACGTGGACGTGCGCGTCATCTGCGCCACCCAGAAAAACCTGGTGGAGCTGGTGCAGAAAGGGGTATTCCGCGAAGATCTCTACTATCGTCTCAACGTTCTGACGCTCAATATTCCGCCGCTGCGCGATTGCCCACAGGACATCATGCCGTTGACAGAACTGTTCGTGGCCCGTTTTGCCGATGAGCAGGGCGTGCCGCGTCCGAAGCTCTCTGCCGACCTGGGCACCGTGCTGACGCGTTACGGCTGGCCGGGCAATATTCGTCAGCTTAAAAATGCGGTCTATCGCGCATTAACTCAGCTTGAAGGGTACGAACTGCGCCCTCAGGATATTCTGTTGCCGGATTACGATGCCGGGACGGTCTCGGTAGGCGAAGAGGCAATGGAAGGCTCGCTGGATGACATCACCAGCCGTTTCGAGCGTTCGGTGTTAACGCAGCTATATCGCAGCTATCCGAGCACGCGCAAGCTGGCTAAACGTCTTGGGGTGTCACATACCGCGATTGCGAATAAGTTGCGCGAGTATGGGTTAAATCAGAAGAAGGGTGACGAATAAATAAAAAAGCCTCTTTGCAGAGGCTTTTTTACGTTTAGGCTTTAAGCGCCTCAAGTGCAGCGGTGTAATCCGGTTCGGTAGTGATTTCGTTGACCAGCTCACTGAAAACAACGTTGTCGTTTTCGTCGATCACCAGCACCGCTCGAGCAGCCAGACCCTTCAGCGCGCCTTCGGAAATGGCAACACCGTATTTCTCCAGGAAATCCGGGCTGCGCAGAGTGGAAAGGGTGATGACGTTGCTCAGGCCTTCAGCGCCGCAGAAGCGGGACTGGGCAAACGGCAGGTCAGCAGAAATGCACAGCACTACGGTGTTGTCCATTTCGGTCGCCAGCTGGTTGAATTTACGCACTGATGCAGCGCAAACGCCAGTATCGATGCTTGGGAAAATGTTCAGGACTTTACGTTTGCCAGCAAACTGGCTCAGCGTGACGTCAGACAGATCTTTAGCCACCAGAGTAAAAGGCTGCGCTTTGCTGCCAGACTGTGGGATGGAACCTGCAACAGCAACCGGGTTGCCCTGGAAATGAACGAGTTGTGACATAGATATCTTCCTGTTTACAAATAGTTAACGTCGTGGCTAGTGTATGTCATCCGCAGTTAGCACGGCAAACCAATTTTCTGCCTTTCCGGCCTGCAAGGAGTCAGTGATGAGAAGCGTTAAGGTCTATGAAGAAGCCTGGCCATTGCACACCCCGTTTGTGATCTCGCGCGGCAGCCGTAATGAGGCCTGCGTGGTCGTGGTTGAATGTGAAGAGGACGGCGTAAAAGGCGTCGGGGAATGTACCCCTTATCCTCGCTACGGAGAAAGCCTGGCGTCAGTCATGGCGCAAATTATGACGGTAGTGCCCGAGTTGCAGGCGGGCCTGACGCGTGAGGCTCTTCAGCTTCGGTTGCCGGCCGGCGCGGCACGCAACGCGATTGACTGCGCACTCTGGAGTCTGGAAGCGGCGAAACAACAAAAACCGCTGCCTGCGCTGCTGGACGTTGCGCTGCCGCAATCGATCGTCACCGCGCAAACGGTGGTCATCGGTGAACCAGAGCAAATGGCCGCCAGCGCTCAGGCGTTGTATGCCACCGGTGCAACATTATTAAAGGTGAAGCTCGACGATCGTCTGATTAGCGAACGCATGGTCGCCATTCGTGCGGCGGTGCCTGATGCCACTCTTATCGTCGATGCGAACGAATCATGGCACAGCGAAGGGCTGGCAGCCCGTTGTCAGCTGCTTGCCGATCTGGGCGTTGCCATGCTGGAGCAACCCCTCCCGGCAGAAGACGATGCCGCGCTGGCGAATTTTATTCATCCGCTTCCCGTCTGTGCAGACGAAAGCTGTCATACCCGTGAGAGCCTGTCAGCCCTCAAGGGACGTTACGAAATGGTGAACATTAAGCTGGATAAAACAGGTGGATTAACCGAGGCTCTGGCTCTGGCACAAGATGCGCAGGCGCAAGGCTTTGCTCTGATGCTGGGCTGTATGTTGTGTACGTCCAGAGCGATCGGCGCTGCGCTCCCGCTGGTGAACAGCGTGCGCTTTGCCGATCTGGACGGCCCAACCTGGCTGGCGGTTGACGTCTCACCCGCGCTGAATTTTACCTCCGGCGTACTTCATCTTTGAGGCTGCCAGCGCAGGAGATCTGTCATCGCCCGCAGGTATTTTTCGCTCGCTTCATCCGAGGAGATGGGCGGAAACTCTGCGGTGATACAGTGAAGGCTGAGGTCTGCGCACCAGCTGCCAAACGACCCGGGTGTTTCATAGCCAACGCTGCTCACCAGAGGTAGAGCAAACGCATCCGCCAGCCACTGCCCGAGCGCCGTATGACGAGGATCTTCAATACAGGCGAGGGGATCGTGGAAAGAGACAACCCAGGCCGGGTGGATCTTATGAATAAGCTGGCACAGCGCCTGAGTCTCCGGTTCGGAACCGGGTTTGTCTCCTGTGAGCAGGACCACATCTCGCTCCTGCGCCGAACTGTTCCAGCGATACACCGTTTCACCGGCGCGCCAGTTTGCCGCCGGGAAGTTCCTGTTCAGGTCAACGCCGCGTGCATTCGCCCGTAATCCAAGCTGACAACCGTCCGGGTTGACGGACAAAATCACATGATGACGTCGTAAATCGGGGGCCAGCGTACGTAGCGCGCACGAGAGCGTCACGACAGACGAGTTTTCATCGCCATGCGTGCCTGCAATGATTAAGCCGCTATTGCGATCGGCCTTGGGGGCCGGAAACCAGATCAGCGGCGCGCCTAAAAATGAGCGTCCATAATGTTCAGTTCCTGGCGGGAAGGCACCGCGTTCCGTTCTTGGTCGGGTAGTTGCCATAGTAAACCCTGATGATAAAGTCACTTCTGGCAGTGTTGTGCAAAAGCCGCGCTTAATCAAATAGTTTCCGTGTGTGTGGAAAATTGCCTGACATCAACTTTCCAGAGGAAGCATTTGCATTTCTCCGTTTCGAAACAAATAATTACGCATCTGCCTGTTACCTGACATCATTAAGGGGATCGTATGAAGCATCCTGTTTCGCTTCTTTGTACTGCGCTGTGGCTGTGCGGGCTTTCTTCACTTTCATATGCCGCGGAGGTTCCCGAAGGAACGGTTCTGGCGCAAAAGCAGGAGCTGGTTCGACATATCAAAGATGAGCCCGCTTCGCTCGATCCGGCAAAAGCGGTGGGATTGCCCGAGATACAGGTGATTCGCGACCTCTATGAAGGGCTGGTAAATCAGAACGAAAAAGGGGAGTTAGTTCCCGGCGTGGCGACGCGCTGGCAGAGCAATGACAACCGCGTCTGGACGTTCACGCTGCGGGATAACGCTAAGTGGTCTGACGGTACCCCAGTGACGGCACAAGATTTTGTCTATAGCTGGCGTCGTCTGGTTGATCCTAAAACAACGTCACCTTTCGCCTGGTTTGCGGCGCTGGCGGGCATTAACAATGCCCAGTCCATCATCGACGGCAAAGCTGCTCCGGATACGCTCGGCGTGACGGCGGTCGATGCTAAAACGCTGCGCGTGCAGCTGGACAAACCGCTACCCTGGTTCAGTAATCTGACGGCTAACTTCGCGTTTTATCCTGTTCAAAAGGCCAATGTGGAGAGCGGTAAGGAATGGACGCGCCCTGGCGCGCTCATTGGCAACGGTGCTTATGTGCTGAAAGATCGCGTGGTGAATGAAAAACTGGTGGTTGAGCCGAATTCATATTACTGGGATAACGCCAGGACGGTGCTTAAAAAAGTCACCTTTGTGCCGATCAACCAGGAGTCCTCGGCGACCAAACGCTATCTGGCGGGCGATATCGATATCACAGAATCGTTTCCGAAAAACATGTACCAGAAGCTGCTTAAAGATATTCCGGGACAAGTTTATACACCGCCACAGCTTGGGACCTATTACTACGCGTTTAACACGCAAAAAGGCCCAACCGCGGATGCCCGCGTACGTCTCGCGCTCAGCATGACTATAGACAGACGTATTATGGCGGAAAAAGTCCTGGGGACCGGTGAGAAACCGGCCTGGCATTTTACTCCCGATGTCACTGCGGGCTTTACGCCGGAAACCTCGCCATTTGAGCAGATGTCGCAGCAAGAGCTGAATGCGCAGGCGAAAACATTGTTGCAGGCGGCAGGCTATGGCCCTCAGCGTCCGCTAAAATTAACGCTGCTGTATAACACGTCTGAAAACCACCAGAAAATCGCGATTGCCGTCGCATCCATGTGGAAGAAAAATCTGGGTGTTGACGTTAAGTTGCAGAATCAGGAGTGGAAAACCTACATCGACAGCCGCAATACCGGGAATTTTGACGTCATCCGTGCATCGTGGGTAGGGGACTACAACGAGCCGTCGACATTCCTGTCGCTGCTGACCTCCTCCCATAGCGGGAATATCTCACGATTCAACGATCCTGCTTACGATAAGATTATTCATCAGGCGACGCTCGAAACCACTGAAAAAGCGCGTAATGCCGACTACAACATGGCCGAGAAGATCCTTACCGAGAAAGCACCGATTGCCCCTATTTATCAGTACACCAATGGACGTCTCATCAAGCCATGGGTTAAAGGTTATCCGATAAATAACCCAGAGGATGTTGCGTACAGCCGTACAATGTATATTGAAAAGCATTAAAAAGAGGTCAGGGCGCTACGTGATTATGGTAAACATCCATTAACTGCATAAGCGCCCGCTCTCAGGGGGCATGATTTTACAGCCTGGTTATTACCGAATATCCCCTTCATATCAGCCCATCACTCATTGTCATGATGAATATCTTCAGAGAGATTCTTTCTCCCGTTTATCGAAAAACGCGTAGTCATTTATTCGCCATTCCTGTAGCAGTATAGTCATTACTGTTTTTAAGATTAAATTTGTCCGATACAGGATTTTTTCATATTCAGGCTATTTATTGAATTAAAACCTTATTTCTCTGCGCTGTTACGAGTTGTGTTAATAAATGCATTGATGTAAATCAATTATTCAACCTCATGGAATAATAAGTTCAATATTTCCAAACTAAGCAGTCATTCCTGCCAAATTAATGTGAATAAATAGTTAATTTTTACTGTATGTCATGTATCTATGGCATTTATGAGTACAATAATTTAGTGGAATATTCTTAAGAAAAGTCCAATGGTAGATCTTTGATCTGAGAAGTTGATTTTAAATGGGCTTTTGCTCTAATATGGTTTTGTAAAGAAACGTCACTCACTTAACATTTATTTCTTTTAAAGAAAGGGACTGCTATGGCCGATTCATTCCAGAATGAGGTGCCCAAGGCACGCATAAACTTAAAGCTGGCTCTGCATACAGGTGGCGCGCAGAAGAAAATCGAACTGCCGCTTAAACTCCTCACCGTCGGTGATTTCAGTAATGGAAAAGAGAATCGCCCATTATCGGAAAGGGAGAAAATTAACGTCAATAAAAATAACTTCAACAGCGTACTTTCGGAATTTAACCCGGAAGTGAATCTGACGGTTCCTAACACAATGGCCGGGGATGGTTCGGAAGAAAGCATAAAACTGAATTTCTCCGATATTAAGGATTTCGAACCTGAACAGGTTGCCCGCCAGATCCCCCAGCTCCGCGCCATGCTGGCCATGCGTAATTTATTACGCGACCTCAAATCCAATCTCCTTGATAACGCCACTTTCAGAAAAGAACTCGAGAAAATTCTTAAAGACCCGGCGCTGTCTCAGGAATTACGCGACGAAATGAGTGCACTGGCCCCGAAATAAGCGGCATGTGTAATTTAATGGATTAACCGGGAATATGCTGATGTCTGTAAATACTGAAACCGCCTCCGCGCAGGGGCAGACCACCGTACTGGAAAAAGAGGGCGTTTACGCCTCCCTGTTTGAAAAAATCAACCTGACCCCGGCCTCCAGCCTGGGGGATATCAATGCGTTTCTGGATGACGCCGCGCTTTCTGACGCTCCGGCGGGTGAACGCCTGACGGCGGCGATGCAGGTGTTTATGGACTGCATCCGCAAATCCGGTCAGCCGGTGGAGAAGCTCGACAAAACGCTGATTGACCACCATATCGCCGAACTGGATTTCCAGATTAGCCGTCAGCTGGATGCCGTAATGCATCACCAGGAGTTCCAGAAGGTGGAGTCCCTGTGGCGCGGCCTGAAGCAGCTGGTGGACAGCACCGACTACCGCCAGAACGTGAAAACCGAAATTCTGGATGTGTCGAAAGAAGATCTGCGTCAGGACTTTGAAGACGCGCCGGAACTTATCCAGAGCGGCCTCTACTGGCACACCTATACCGCCGAATACGACACCCCGGGCGGCGAGCCGATTGGCTCCGTGATTTCATCCTATGAATTTGACGCCAGCCCGCAGGATGTGGCGCTACTGCGCAACATCTCTAAAGTGTCAGCTGCCGCACATATGCCGTTTATTGGCTCTGTCGGTCCGAAATTCTTTCTGAAAGACTCCATGGAAGAGGTGGCTGCAATTAAGGATATCGGCAACTACTTCGACCGCGCGGAGTACATCAAGTGGAAATCCTTCCGCGACACCGACGACGCCCGCTACATCGGCCTCGTGATGCCGCGCGTGCTGGGGCGTCTGCCGTATGGCCCGGACACCGTACCTGTACGCAGCTTTAACTACGTTGAGCAGGTGAAAGGCCCGGATCACGAGAAATACCTGTGGACCAGCGCGTCGTTCTCCTTCGCGTCAAACATGGTGAAGAGCTTCATCAATAACGGCTGGTGCGTGCAGATCCGTGGCCCGCAGGCGGGCGGGGCGGTGAAAGACCTGCCTATTCATCTGTACGATCTGGGCACCGGCAACCAGGTGAAAATCCCGTCTGAGGTGATGATCCCGGAGACCCGCGAGTTTGAGTTTGCCAACCTCGGCTTTATCCCGCTCTCGTATTACAAAAACCGCGACTATGCCTGCTTCTTCTCGGCGAACTCCGCGCAGAAACCGGCGCTTTACGACACCGCAGATGCCACGGCCAACAGCCGCATTAACGCCCGTCTGCCGTACATCTTCCTGCTGTCGCGTATTGCGCACTACCTGAAGCTCATTCAGCGCGAGAACATCGGCACCACCAAGGACCGCCGTCTGCTGGAGCTGGAGCTCAACACCTGGGTGCGTAGTCTGGTGACGGAAATGACCGATCCGGGCGATGAGTTGCAGGCTTCTCATCCGCTGCGTGAGGCGAAAGTGGTGGTGGAAGATATCGAAGACAACCCGGGTTTCTTCCGCGTGAAGCTGTTTGCGGTGCCGCACTTCCAGGTGGAAGGCATGGATGTGAACCTGTCTCTGGTGAGCCAGATGCCGAAAGCGAAAGCGTAACGTAAGGCAGGAAGCATGAAAACGGAACAACCGTTATGGGGCAGGGGCCAGATGGTCTCTCCCCAGCACTTCCAGCAACAGGCCGCCTATGCGGCCTGGTCTGCGGAATGTATCGCCCGACTGGGTCTCTCCCATCCCTGGGGGGTGATTAATGCCACTTTCGAATCGGATGTACTGAAGTTGGGCCGTCTACAGGCCCGTCATCTGCACCTCCGGTTCCCTGACGGGACATTAATCGATACGGATAATGCTGACGACCTGCCACCGGTGCTGGCGCTTGAGAGTGAAACACAGGACGTGGTGGTGGTTCTGGCTCTTCCGCTGCTGCGCGCGAATGGTGGCAACTGCCTTAAGCCCGATGAGGTGGCCGCGCGTCCTGTTCGCTATCGCCAGCGCTGGCGGGATGTCCGCAACCTTTTTGGCGATGATACCCGCCAGATTGCAGTGATGCGGCCAGAGCTGACGTTGCGATTTGCCCATCAGAACAACAGCGATTACCTGACCTGTCCGGTTGCCCGCCTGCAACAAGATTCGCAGGGGAACTAGGCACTTGATGAGACATACCTTCCGCCGCTGTTGGCGTTACTGGGCAGTCGCTGGCTGATGACCCAGCTGGAGCAACTGTTGACGCAACTGCGCGCCCGTCTGGGCCGCCTGATGGACATGCGCCGGGAAAGTAATGAGCGCATGGCGGATTTTGCCGTAGCCGATGTTTCATTGTTCTGGCTGCTCAATGCCCTGAACAGTGCTGAGCCCGTGCTGGGTCAGTTTCAGCGCCACCCGCAAAGCCCGCCTGAGCGTCTCTATCCGGAGCTGGCAAGGCTTGCAGGCAGCCTGTTGACATTCTCGCTGGAGCATCAGGTCAGTGCGATCCCGGCATGGCAGCATGAGCAGCTGAATAACGTCTTCCCGCCGCTGTTTGATTTACTTGGCGATCTTCTGGAAGCCAGCCTGCCGTCGCGGGTGGTGGCAATTGAGCTTGAGCATGATGACCGGCTTCACTTCTGGCAGGCCCGTCTGCATGATCCACGTCTGCGCGAAGGGGCTGATTATTACCTCTCCGTGCGTTCACCGATGCCGGTGGCACAATTGCAGGAGCAGTTCCCGCGCCAGTGCAAGGTCGGCAGTCCCGATCATGTCAGGAGTATCGTCAATTCATCGCGGGTGGGCGTCCCTCTGATGCCGCTGCGCCATGTGCCGGCAGCCATTCCACTACGTCTGGAAAATCAGTATTTCAGCCTTGATGTCTCTCATCCTCTGGCCATCGAAATGTTCCAGAGCGGCACCTGTATGTTTTACGTTCCGGGAATGCTCGCCGAGCCTGAACTTGAACTCTTTGCGGTACTGAGAACATGAATGATCGTAAACGCGCTACCGCCGCGTTCATTGATATTGATGCCCTGTTACAGGACACCTGGCTACAGGTGATCAGTCTGCGTCACGGCCCGACATTCCAGGACGGGGAAGGTCGTACGCTTTGGGAGCGCTGCATTGATGATGTCGGGCGTGTGCAGCGAGAACTGAAAGCGAGCGAACTCGATGAAGCCAGCTGCCAGCATATTCTTACGGCACAGTGTGCGCTGCTTGATGAGGCGGTCAAAGGTCGCGGTGTAGAGGATGACGCCTGTGTACAGTGGTATGACATTCCCTTACAGGGATACTTTCTTGGCACCATGGACGCCGGTGACACGTTATGCGATCGGATGCGTGATGTGCTGCGTGAACCGGCTCCTGACCACGCCGTTGTGACCTGCTTCCAGCGAGTCATGATGCTCGGATTCCTCGGCAACTTCCGCTCCCTGAACGATCCTGAGCGGCAGAAGCTCATGAATGCACTGAATGAATATGTTGCGCCGTTTAGCTATTCACAACCCCATCCCATTCTGGCGGAAAGCCATGCCGGACGGGGGATAGGGGGGTGGCTGGCATCATGGCCTATGCGCATTGGCCTGAGTGTGGTGGTGGTCACCGCATTATGGTGGGGACTGGATTGCTGGCTGGATAAGACACTGCTTACCCTGCTGCCGGGAGCTGTGAAATGAGCCCTGCACAACAGCGCGGGCTTGCGCTCTGGGCTGCCCTGCTGAGTGCAGTGGTCTGCCTGTGGTTTCTGCCAGCATCCCGTCTGGTTTCCATTCTCGTCCTGCTGGCGGTATTGGGACTCATCATAGCGTTCTGGGCTGTCTCCTGCCGTCGCGTGCAGCACGATTTCACCCTGTGTCTGGAGGACCTGCCTGAAGCCAATTATTGCCAGCCCGTGGTACTGGTCTGTGGCGATCTGCCGCTTGCCTGGCCGCATCAGTCACCTGTGCTTACCGTCACGCAGGGCTGCTGGATCCGTGTGGAGGATCATCTGGAACTGGAGCAGGCCGCCCGTCAGGTACTGTGGTTGCGCCCCGACTGGGGACGTCAGCTGTCAGTGATGGTCAGTGTTTGTCCGCAGCAGCAACCTGACAGTGAGCGCCTTACCAGTCGTTTGCTTGCCTTGCGCTGGCAGATTAGCCGGTTGCGTAAAGCAACCGGCCATTCTGTGCCACTGGTTCTGAATGGACAGGTCGGCAGTGCGATGATGAATGACATGCTCTGGCAGACGGCGATCCTGGGGGAAGGGGTAAAGGTCTGGAGTGGGACTTCAGCGCCTGGCTCAGTTGCTGAATGGGTTAATACTGGCGGAACGCCTGCGATGCAGCAACAGGTGCTGATGAACAGTCTGATGAGCTGGTTCCAACAGCACGTCCAGGCTGTCCTTATGGATGAAAACCCCGATATTCCTGTCATTGAACCTGTTGCGGTTCTGTGGGGATTGGGCCCGATCCTGACCGGAAGCATGGCCACCTCTGTCTGGACAGCGTGGTTGTCCCGCCATACTGCGATGCAGCAGGTGTCTGGCTGGCAGCCGGCGGGAACGGACAGTACGGTTATTTCCCTGTTCCCGAATTTTGTCCTCCCTTTACTGCCAGAAGGACGAGGCCTGACACCGCATGGTCGAACCTGGCGCGGTGCGCTCGGAATCTTCACGCTGGCGACCATTGCTGCGCTACTCAGCAGTGGCTGGAATAATCGCCAGCTGTTGCAACGCGTGAGCTTCGATATTGCACGCTATGAACGTATACCGATGAATGACTCCGGGCCGAAAGCTGACGCCGTTGCCGTGCTGCGCGAGGATGCGGCATTGCTGGACGACCATGCACGTAACGGTGTACCGGCCCGGCTGAGTTTGGGTCTGTATCAGGGCGGACGTCTGCGTATGCCAGTGCTGAATGCGATTCGCTCTTATGTGCCTCCGCCTCCGCCGCCTGAACCGGAACTCAAACCGGCACCGAAAATTGTCCGCCTCGACAGCATGTCGCTGTTCGATACCGGAAAGTGGGCGCTTAAACCCGCCTCAACAAAGCTGCTGGTGAACTCACTGGTGGGGATCAAGGCGAAGCCCGGCTGGCTGATTGTGGTGGCGGGCCATACCGACAGCACCGGGGATGACCCGTCCAACCAGGTGCTGTCGCTTAAGCGCGCGGAGTCGGTGCGCGACTGGATGCGGGATACCGGCGACGTGCCGGAGAGCTGTTTTGCGGTGCAGGGCTATGGTGAAAGCCGTCCTGTCGCCACCAACGACACGGCTGAAGGCCGGGCGCTGAACCGCCGTGTCGAAATCAGTCTGGTACCGCAGGCGAATGCCTGTCAGGCGCCGGGCAAGACCCATGCGTCATCGCAGGATGATGGCGCTGATAACAATGTAACGGAGTAATTAACATGGCAATTCCAGTCTATCTGTGGCTGAAGGACGACGGCGGCGCGGACATCAAAGGGTCCGTGGACGTTCAGGATCGTGAAGGCAGTATCGAAGTGGTGGCCCAGGAGCACAACCTGTACATCCCGACCGATAACAATACCGGCAAGCTGACCGGCACCCGTATCCACACGCCTTTCCTGTTCACCAAGGAAATCGACTCCTCCAGCCCGTACCTGTACAAGGCGGTGACGACCGGCCAGACCCTGAAATCGGCCGAGTTCAAATGGTACAGAATCAATGACGCAGGCCAGGAAGTGGAGTACTTCAACACGAAGCTTGAGAACGTGAAGCTGGTGAAAGTGAATCCGAAGATGCATGACATCAAGGATCCTGCTTTCGAGAAGCACAACCACCTCGAGCAGATTGAACTGCGCTACGAAAAAATCACCTGGACCTACAAGGACGGCAACATCATTCATTCCGATTCCTGGAACGAACGCGCCACTGCGTAAGAGCCCTGAGCAGACGGTCAGCCGTCTGCTTTTTTTGCTGAGCGCCTGCACTGACGGGTGGTCAGCAAAGA
Organism: Enterobacter cloacae complex sp. IR5459; assembly: GCF_049238005.1. Classification (NCBI taxonomy): domain Bacteria; kingdom Pseudomonadati; phylum Pseudomonadota; class Gammaproteobacteria; order Enterobacterales; family Enterobacteriaceae; genus Enterobacter; species Enterobacter cloacae complex sp. IR5459. The sequence continues at coordinate 51,945 of NZ_JBMKIG010000005.1, read as the reverse complement.
AAAACACAATCTGCCTGCCCGACCTGATGCGCTTTGGGTTCCTGAATAACAGGGAACAGCGACGGGCGGTAGCGTGTCCGGAACTGATAAAGAGAGAGTCTCATGGAAAATCCAGCCATCCTGTTACGCCGTCTTAACCCTTACTGTGCCCGCGCGATGGAAGGGGCCGCTTCCCTGTGCCAGACCCGCGCCCATGCGGAAATACTGCCTGAGCACTGGCTGCTGAAACTGCTGGAGCAGGGTGAGGGCGACCTGACGGTGCTGGCGCGGCGCTACGAATGGGATATGGATACGATATGGCAGGATATGCTGGGTTTTCTGGACAGCCTGCCACGGTCAGTGCGCAGCCGTCCGCAGCTTTCGGAGGGCGTGCAGTCACTGATGCAGGACGCCTGGCTGCACGCCTCGCTGGCGGGGGAAGAGCATATCCGCAGCATTCACCTCCTGATGGCGCTGGTGGAAAAACCGAAACTGCTGCGCTGCGACGGCCTGTGGCCGCTGCTGACGCTGGCGCAGAGCCAGCTTGAGCGCCTGCGTGGACTTCTGGATGCGCAGTCGGATGAACGCCCGGAGGTGCAGCAGGAAGCGGAGCTTACGCAGGGTGATGAGGTGGAGTTTGTCGGCCGTCCGGTGAATGCGGATATAAAAGGAGAGCTGAACCCGGCGTTGCAGAATGCGCTGGACAGGTTCACCCTCGACGTCACCGCCCGCGCCCGTGAGGGCAGAATCGACCCGGTCTGTGGCCGCGACAATGAAATCCGCCAGATGGTGGACATTCTTTCCCGGCGCCGCAAGAACAACCCGATTCTGGTCGGCGAACCGGGAGTCGGCAAGACCGCGCTCGTGGAGGGACTGGCGCTGCGCATTCATGAGGGCAATGTGCCGGACGCGCTGAAGCCGGTCTCGGTGCGCACCCTTGACCTCGGCCTGTTACAGTCCGGGGCGGGTGTGAAGGGGGAATTCGAGCAGCGCCTGAAAAACATCATCGACGCGGTGCAGCAGTCACCCCTGCCGGTTCTGCTCTTTATTGACGAGGCGCACACCATTATCGGCGCGGGCAACCAGGCGGGCGGCGCCGATGCGGCCAACCTGCTGAAACCGGCGCTCGCCCGGGGTGAGCTCAGAACCATCGCCGCCACCACCTGGAGCGAGTACAAACAGTACTTTGAGCGCGACGCCGCGCTGGAGCGTCGTTTCCAGATGGTTAAAGTTGATGAACCGGACGACGACACCGCCTGCCTGATGCTGCGCGGACTCAAGTCACGCTACGCGGAGCACCATGGCGTGCATATTACCGATGAAGCGGTTAAAGCCGCCGTCACGTTGTCCAGACGCTATCTGACCGGACGCCAGCTTCCGGACAAGGCGGTGGATTTGCTGGATACCGCCTCTGCCCGTGTCCGTATGAGCCTCGACACTATTCCGGAGCCGCTGACCCGCATGAAGGCGCAGCTCACGGCACTGGCTATGGAAAAGCAGGCGCTGCTGGAGGATATCGCGGTGGGCAATACCGCCCACGGCGAACGTCTGGCTGCCATCGGAGAGGAAGAAGTCGCCATCATTTTGCAGCTCGACGAACGGGAAACCCGGTACGGCCAGGAGCTGAAACTCACGGAAGAACTGCTTGCCTGCCGCACGGATATCTCCCGTCAGGGGGAGATTGCGGACCTTCAGATGCAGCTTACTGCCGTGCAGCAGAATACCCCGCTGCTGGGGCTGGATGTGGACGCGCGTACCGTCGCCACCGTTATCGCCGACTGGACGGGCGTACCGCTCTCTTCCCTGATGAAGGACGAGCAGACGGAACTGCTGAGCCTTGAGCACAGTCTGGCGAAACGCGTTGTCGGTCAGGACAGTGCACTGAATGCCATTGCGCAGCGCCTGCGCGCCAGCAAAACCGGTCTGGCGCCGGAGAACGGCCCGCAGGGCGTGTTCCTGCTTGTGGGGCCGAGCGGCACCGGCAAGACCGAAACCGCCCTGGCGCTGGCCGATGAACTGTTCGGCGGCGAGAAGTCCCTTATCACCATCAACCTTTCGGAATACCAGGAGCCACACACCGTCTCGCAGCTCAAGGGCTCACCTCCGGGCTACGTGGGTTACGGCCAGGGCGGCATTCTGACCGAAGCCGTCCGTAAGCGCCCGTACAGCGTGGTGCTGCTGGATGAAGTGGAAAAGGCGCACCGGGATGTGATGAACCTGTTCTACCAGGTCTTTGACCGGGGCTTCATGCGCGACGGCGAGGGGCGGGAAATTGACTTCCGCAACACGGTGATTCTGATGACCTCCAACCTCGGCAGCGACCTCATCATGCAGCTGCTGGATGAACAGCCGGAGGCGACAGAGCCGGACCTGCATGAACTGCTGCGTCCTGTCCTGCGGGACCACTTCCAGCCCGCGCTGCTGGCGCGCTTCCAGACGGTGATTTACCGTCCGTTGGCAAAGGCAGCGATGCGTACCATTGTGGAGATGAAGCTGAATCAGGTGAGCAGACGCCTCAACCGTCACTACGGTATGACTACCCATATCAGCGAAAGCCTGTACGACGCACTGACTGCCGCCTGCCTGCTGCCGGATACCGGTGCGCGCAATATCGACAGCCTGCTGAACCAGCAGATTCTGCCTGTGCTGAGCCAGCAGCTGCTGAGCCATATGGCAGCGGGGCAGAAGCCGCATACCCTGACGCTGGGCTGGGATGAGGAAGAGGGCATAGTGCTCGAGTTTGACCGGACAGAAGGTGAGCATGCATGAGCAGTAATCTTCCCTTACGATTCAGCCACAGCCATCACCTGCTGTCGGTGAAGGGCTGCGATGCAGGGCTTGATGTACTGGCGTTTGAGGGTGATGAAGCCCTGAGCACACCGTTCAGCTACCGTACTGAATTCACCAGCGCGGACCATGCCATCAGCAAAGAGATGATGCTGATGAAAGCGGCTTCCCTGACGCTTCAGGCCCCGGTTGACCAAGGTTACGGCATCAAAATACAGCAGCCGGTGCGGGTGATTCAGGGCGTGGTCACGGGTTTTGAACGTCTGGGTACCTCAAAGGATGAAACCCGTTACGCAGTGACGCTTGAGCCGCGTCTGGCCCTGCTCAGCCGTTCGCACCAGAACGCCGTCTACCAGGACATGTCCGTCCCGCAGATTGTGGAGAAAATCCTGCGCGAGCGCCACGGCATGCGCGGCCAGGACTTCCTGTTCTCACTGAGTAAAGAGTATCCGCGCCGTGAGCAGGTGATGCAGTACGCTGAGGACGACCTGCACTTTATCACCCGCCTGCTGGGTGAGGTCGGTATCTGGTTCCGCTTCACCACCGACACGCGCCTCAACATTGACGTGGTGGAGTTTTACGACAGCCGGCAGGGATATGAGAAAGGCCTGACGCTGCCGTCGGTGCCGCCGTCAGGGCAGCACTCGCAGGGGGTGGACTCGGTGTGGGATATGGAGTGCCACCATAACGTGGTACAGAAGGAGGTCAGCACCCGCGACTACAACTACCGTCAGGCCTCGGGGGATATGAACACCCGGGTTGACGCAACCCGCGGGGATACCACCACCTACGGTGAGGCCTATCACTGGGCGGATAACTACCTGACGCCGGGCAGCGCATATGACCGCAACCCGGCAGCGGAGTCCGGGGCGTTTTATGCCCGCATTCGTCACGAACGCTACCTGAATGGCCAGACGCAAACCGTTGCCTTCACCAGCTGCCCGGAGCTCTCTCCGGGTATGCTGCTGAAAGTCAAAGGCGGGTACGAAGTGGCAGAAGTGTTTGCGCAGGGCGTGGTTGTCACGGCGATGCACAGCCATGCGCAGCGTGATGCGGACTTTTGCGTCAGGTTTGACGGTATTCCGGACAGCCCGGATTTCAGTTTCCGCCCTGAGCCTGGTTCACGTCCGGTGATGGCCGGTACCTTACCGGCCCGCGTCACCAGTACCACTGAAAATGACATCTACGGGCATATCGATAAAGACGGCCGCTACCGCGTCAACATGCTGTTTGACCGTGAGAACTGGGAGACCGGGTTCGAGAGCCTGTGGGTCCGTCAGTCCCGGCCGTACGCAGGGGACACGTACGGCCTGCACCTGCCGCTGCTGGCGGGTACCGAGGTGGCGATTGGTTTTGAGGACGGCAACCCGGACCGGCCGTACATTGCCGGCGTGCTGCACGACTCGGCGCACGGTGACCACGTCACCATCCGCAACTACAAACGTAACGTCCTGCGCACGCCGGCGAACAACAAAATCCGCCTCGACGACGAGCGCGGGAAAGAGCATATCAAGGTCAGTACGGAGTACGGCGGCAAGAGCCAGCTCAATCTCGGCCACCTGGTCGACAGCGAGAAACAGCAGCGCGGTGAGGGGTTTGAGCTCAGGACGGACAGCTGGGGCGCCATCCGGGCGCAGAAAGGGATTTTTATCAGTGCTGACGGCCAGGCGAAGGCGCAGGGCCAGGTGCTGGAGATGGCGCCGGCGGTCAGCAATCTCGGCGATGCCCGGGAGCAGATGACATCCATCTCCGGTGATGCGCAGCAGGCGACCGCGAACCCGGCAGACCTTCAGGCGCAAATCGCCCTGCTGGAGCAGCATCTGACGGACCTTAAAAAATCGGTACTGCTGATGAGTGCACCGGACGGTATGGCGCTGACCAGCGGACAACACCTGCAGGTCTCGGCCGGGCAGAACCTGATTGCCACAGCCGGTAAAAATGCGGACGTCAGCGTGGTGAAAAATCTGTTCATCGGGGTGGGCAGTGCCCTGTGCGTGTTTGTGCGCAAGCTGGGAATAAAGCTTATCGCGAACCAGGGGCCGGTGCAGGTACAGGCACAGAACGACCTGATGGAATTACTGGCCCGCAAGGAAATCAGCATCGTCAGCACGGAAGATGAAATCAAAATCCTTGCGAAGAAGAAGATCACGCTGAATGGTGGCGGGAGCTATATCACACTGGATGCGAATGCGATTGAGGCGGCGACGCTCGGGGATTACCGGACACGGGCGGGATTTTATGACCGGCAGCAGAAGGCAAATAAACCAGAAGATTTCCCGAGTATTGCCCCGATAGCAGCAGAACCTGCCAGCTCCGGTAACAACCAGCAAGAAAAACCAGACAAAGACGAAGATGTCCCGGGTACTGGTCCTGCTGCTCCGGAAGCAGCAGAGCCAGCCAGTTATTTCCTTTTTTACTGACACGGAGTCATAACATGATTATCAGCCCACCGTTTCTGAGAAACAGAACTGCATCCCAGTCTGATGCCGACTGGACTGGCGCAATGATGCCGGTTAATCCAGACCAGGGATTCCCGTTGAACGGAGCAGAATCCTGGCATGGAGGTGTTCACATCACACATACAGACGAAGGAATGCCTAATGAAAAAATACGGGCAATTGCTGATGGCGTGGTTGTTTCGTTCCGCCAGCCATCGCCGTCTAAAGATGCAGAACCACTCAATTATCTCGGACCGACAGATGACGGCTATGTGTTGCTGAAGCATGAAACGGAGACAGGAAGCGGAGATGACGGGAAGGTCGTATTCTATTCACTGTGCATGCATATGAAATTTCTGGAGGCAGAAATAAAGCAGGATGCAAAAATATACCGTAAAGCCCCCCTGGGCTCTTCAGGCACGTGCAGTGGACGGAATGAATTCCATTTCCAGATTTTCTGTGATGACAACAATATCAGCAAGCTGACGGGCAGAACGACCCGTGAACTGGACGTGTCGAAAGATGGCCGGACTGATGCCGTTTACGGAGATATTCACTTTTATCTTCCGGCCGGAACGAAGTTTTATGATAAGGCACCCGCAAATAACAGTACTTCCATAACCGGGCTTTCTGAGCTGTATACCAGCAGTGCGCCTCTGTATGCCAGTATGACGCTGGCACAGGGCAGCTGCACGATGGTGACCCGGCAGAAAAATACGCAGACTGACGGGAAGTATGACCTGCTGGGCGACCCTCTGGTGAATGCTGACGGAGAGGACTACGAATATAATCTCTATAACACCGCGATGCGGAATTATAAGGAAAGCCCCAGCGCCGGGTTTGAGCTGCTTCGTTTTGGCCGGGTGATCAATACGGAGCATGAAACGCTGGTACCGGCAGATGCGCCATTATGGATGACGGTCAGTTATCCGGGTGGCAAAGGGGTGGTCAATCTCGCTGATCCGAATATTAAAAAATTCAGTGACGCTGATTTTCCTCACTGGACGGGCTGGCAGCTGGTTGATGACGATACTGACAGTAATAGTCAGTGTAGCTCAGCCATAATCAGGAAACTGCAGGAGGACGGTGAGTACAATAATCAGTGTGGAAAGTTAATCTGTCATTTCCCGTTCGAATGGGAAAAAAGTACGTTCGATACCCGTTTTTCATGGCTGAAAACGGGGAATGACAAGCGTGCTCCGATGACGGAAGGAGATTATGCAAAATTTAAGGCTCATGCAGAAGCGTTGTGCTTTGATTCCGGAGCATTGAGTAATGGAAGGCTGTGGCATTTTGAGCCAAAAACATTCATTAAACATTTGAGAAACTGTGGATGGTTAAGTTTCTGTGAAATGAAACAAATAGTACCTAGCCATGCACTGCGGCAATCTGGCAGAGACCGGTTTGTTTGGGAGGCAATTAATACGAATTTAAGAACGCCGGGCTCAATTTTAAGTAACCAGATTTCAAATTTAAATTCCTCGATGAGAAAGTATTGTATTAATACGCCCTTTAGGATTTCTTGCTTTTTAGGTAATGCAATACAAGAAACAGGCTGGTTAAGTACCCTTCATGAAGGAAATGGCAGTAACCTCTGGTACGCCCCGTGGTACGGACGCGGTTTTTTGCAATTAACTAATCCAGAAAACTATCTAAATTATTTTAAATATATTGGCAAGGTAGTTCAGGATCAATTAAAACGTAGTTTGGTTAACTCATATGCATTAATTGCAGCACAACCACCTGCGAATAGATCTAATGCGACATTGCAAGATCGCCACTTCCCTACGCTTCCAACAGAGTTTATAGGACTAAGGAGCGAGATTAGTGATTCACAAGGTACATTAGCTGCAGATAGCGCTGGGTTTTATTGGGTAAAAAATAAGATGGCTAAATATGCCGATGAGGAGCATGTTTTAGAGAGGGTTTCTGTTAATTCAAACTTAGGAATTAAGTATTACTACCGAAGTCCTAGTTTTTGGAAAGCAAGTGCCGCAGTTAATTTACCTGGAAGGATCGGTTCACTTTACCATCGCTCACTAAATGGATTCGATTCAAGATGCTGTGCCTACGGAGTTGCCATTGCTATTTTAACTGAAAATAAATTCCCGAATGCTTCTGGAAGTTTTGTTTTGGACTTTCCAGAAGGATATAATCATAGGACGTAAATTATATGAAATTGTTATATATAGTGGTTTTTCTCAGTATTAGTTCCTTCGCTATGGCCTCTGCTCCTGAAGCTAAAGTTGAAAATACTTCAGTAACCAGAGCATTGACTTCAGATTCTAACGCAGAAATCTCTTCGTCATCCAGTTTTGATGCATGTAATGTGCATTTCAGGGATTACAAATTCCCTACATTGTCAGAGGATGAGTACTTTAAAAAAAAATCGCCAATATCAGAGTGGAGTTGTTTATATTCTGGTGAGGCATTTGAAGCGGGATATGATACACAGCAAGTAAACACTAAAGGAATTAGTGTTAGTAGTACTGATAATAAAATTGTTTATGATTATAAGAATAAGATATGGAAACTAATACCAGATACAGCTTATGTAAAAAATGGAAAGATAAATCATCTATCCCTAGTGCAGGTAAAAAGTAAAAATGCATCTGGTTTTATGGCTGTTAACAGTATGGCGAAACTCATAGATGGAACTCTAGGTGAGAGCATTTATTTCTGTTTGATACATAAAAATAATGCTCTATGTGGCTCTGGCATTAATTCCCCTGATGATAAAAATGAAGAGCTCTCTAAAGATGCGTTGAAACTGCTTGAGAGTATTTCATTTGATGATAACTAACCTTAGTTAATATTTATAAATTATAAATTATAAATTATAAATTATAAATTATGAAGTATGAAGTATGAATGTCGTACTCACTGAAACATCCTCCTGAATGTTATCCACGACCAGTTTCACCAAAAACATCCCGCTGGTTTGTCGTTCTGGCGGCAATGTTGGTTATTAGCGTGACCCTTATGCGTATATTCTGACGCTACATCGATACCAGACACTTCTGGTTGCTTGCTATTGGCACACCTGTCGTTGTGTGGATTGTAAGTTTCGGTTTTCGCATATGGCCCTGGCCATTACAGGACAGTAAAGCGAATAGTTTTACCCGGCGTTAAGCAACTGTTACTGTAAGCCTTACTGGAAAATCTCGCATTGTTGTGGACTTAACAAAATCCTAAGGTGTTATAATGAGGTATATTATTTTTCTTTTTTACATTTTTACAAATACTGCATTAGGTTGTGATAATAAACTTTTAGATGTTAACTTTGCAGAAGGTATTTCTGCGAAGGTTTTGCTGAAAAATAATGATTCGTTGTTAATGTCGATTTTAAATCATGGTAAGATTATTAGCACAGAAGAAATAGATGTTTCATCTGAGAAAAAAATCATGTTACACTCGAAGATTATAATCGTGATGGTTATAAAGACTTCAGTGTATGGCATTTAGATGAAGGAATGGGTACGTATAAAATTTATAGATTATTTATCTTTTCTCCACCTGAGAGAAAATTCAAAGAGATAAAGCCTGGATGCGGCGATGACTTTGTTAATATTCGGATTGATGGTGACAATTTAATTAACACGTTTTATGATGGTAACACTCCGAAATCATGCGCTATGCCAATTGACGCTCTTAAGTGAAATAAGTATCAATATAAGGAAGTGAAAATTGGTAATAGTTGTGAAAAATCACCTTTGATTGTAAAAACTAGTGAAGATGATGGCTTAGAAAATCAGCATTCTGGAGGGCTAGTGCAACAATGAATTTGTCTGGAACTATCAGCAAACAAAATCGTCAAGGGATAAATGGATTAATTGGAAGAATGACATTTGAGGATGTCAGATGGCCTCCGTTTAAGTATTCCTGGTATGTGCCTAACGATTCTACAGAACAAGAATCCGATTATTATGCTATTACGTAATGAAAATGAAATTTCTTAAGTTGTTAATTATATTATTTGTGTTAATGATCTTCTCAGCTTTTGCAATGAGATCAAATGCAAAACTTACTCCTCAACAAACAGTCATTGATTTTATTAGTGACTATGAGGCGTGGAATCAATTTGCTACGCAAAATTTAAGCGAAGATACGGGTTTTCAGGCAAAAGAGGAATACATTAAATTACTGAATAAATATTGCACTCAATCTTCTGGCAGAATTGGTTTTAATAAGTATGGGCAATATTCCTTGCATGTTTCCGGTGGGGAGAGAGTAATTAGTACCAAAAAAGCAAGAGCCAGCTGAATCTCGACCTCTTGGTCGACAGCGAAAAACGATAGAGTACATAGTCATGTCAGGAGACTCCCTCTCGAAAATTGCCGAACGTTATAAGACAAGTACTGATGAAATTGCTAAAAATAATAATATAAAAGATGTAAGTAAGATCTTCCCCGGTCAGCACTTGACGATTTATGGTGTCAATACTAGTGACCCTTCAATGTATATCGTTTCACCGGGTGATACTCTTGCGGAGATCGCGGATAAATACGATGTTAGTTTAGACGAAATCGCACGACAGAACAACATATCCGATCCTAATAAAATTTACCCAGGGCAATCATTTTCCATAAGCAAAAGTGGTAGTAATGCTGTTGGCGAAACAGAAAAACCAGCAGTTAGCCCTCCAGCATCAAAATCAGTGAATAAAAAAACGCTGGAATCGATTGGGGGAAAAAATTCTGGAAAACCAATAGCTATACTCCTTCACGACCAGAGAGAAGCTCCGTGGATGAATATTGCACTGAGTGAGGCAAACAAATGGCATGGAACTAAAGAAGACTCTATTACCAGCAATTATCATGCATTAATAGGTCATAAATGGATAAAAAATCTAGTTGGGACATCAAATGCTTGGTGTTCGTCTTTTGTAAATTATTGTTTTCAAGAAAGTGGATATCATAAAACAGTGCCAGATCCATATTGTGCTATTTGGTTTTTTAAAGATAGCAATAACTTTTTTGAAATCAAAAAACCTATCTATGGATGTGCCGCATCATCAGGAAAGCATGCAACCTTTGTATATGGTCAATCGAAGTCTGGAGAATTAATTTGTTTGGGCGGTAATCAGGGTGACACAATAAAATTTTCACTTTTTAAAGATTTTAGATTTTTTTTACCAGTGGCATATAAAGGATACTATGAGTCAAATGCACAAAAAGAATTAGACATCTTTGATGTAAATGAACTGAATGAAATGATTGGTATTCATTCTAAAACAACTGGACACGAGAGCACAAGATGATTCTAACAAACAAGATAAAACTAGCATTATTTCTGGTGACTTTGCCTGTTATGAGTAGTTTTGCATCTTCTTTTACTAAGGAGTTTGTTAGGATTGATGGTGTCCATAAGGTGAGGATTGATATTCAAGAAGAAAATCTTGGGGATATTAAAAATTCAACAATAACCGCTTCGGAGTATGTGAAAAACAAAAAAATATGGAGTCTTGTCGATTTTGTAAATAAATGTCCGCTTGATATAAATATGGTCTTGATTAAGGGCTCATTCGAGGTTAAGAAAATTAATGACTCATTAGATACAGTATTGTTTGCTTATACCATAGGTTGTGTAGGCGGCCTTGATCCAGTTGCTGTAAAATATTTTGCTTATGAAAATGGTATTAAGCATTCTCTTCGAGGAGAAGAACGGATGATTACGCCTGATGGGGTAATTGATAATAATATTAGACCATTACCAGATACTAATTTAAAAAATAATATTCTTTTGCATAAATACATGCTCAACAATTGGTGTAAAGCATCAACAGTTGTTCTGGAGTAAACATATTTTGATTAGACATTAAATAAATTCAGTGTACCAGAATTATTTTTGAATGGGAAAGGTAAAAAATTAATGACAAAATCCCACTCATGTTCTTGCATTTCTTATCGTGGGGATGATAATAATATCCAATATATCAATAATGTTTCATTCAACTACAAAGGTAGTAGCTAGAGACATAAAAAATCGGTAATGTATATGCTTCCGATTATGCTTACGGAAAAAGACCAGGTAAATTGAATGCAGATAAAGATAATAAAGCGTATCTTGCTTACAACTACATACCCAACAGAGAGAACAGGTTTTTCTTTTTTCATAATGAAATGACTATATTTTATATCTTCGAAAAACATGGGCCGCTTTATGTGAATTCCGAAGTATGTACTCAAAAAAACAATGCATTGCCGTGGGTATTATACATCAGGCCCTGAAATTGGCCGCCTCAGAATATAAACAAATTACATTGACATACAAGGTAATTATATTGAGGAGGGTAAGCGCATTTCATATGATTCAAACGGGGAGGTAACGCTAATTGAAATTAAAAACAGAGGCCATAAAAAATATGAAATGATCTTTGACAGATATCCCGAGAGAGCCAAACATTTTTCCCTTTTAGCTAATGCTTAGAAATTTTGAATCATGAGTGTGTGAATGCGGTATTCCCTTAAACATCTTCCTGAATGTTATCCACGACCAGTTCCGCCAAAAACATCCCGCTGGTTTGCTGTCCTGGCGGCAATGCTGGTCATCAGTGTGATCCTCATGCGGATATTCGGGCGATACATCGATAACAACCACTTCTGGTTGGTCGCTATTGGTACGCCCGTTGTTGTTTGGATTATAAGTTTCGGTTTTCGTATGTGGCACTGGTCATTACAGGACAGTAAAGCGAATAGTTTTGACCGGCATCGGGAACGCTGGATCTTAAGTGAGACCCGTAAAGCACGCCGCGCGCTTCAGATACTGAATATGACATTTATAACTGCCCATAAGGAAGACAAACAGGGTTCTGTCGCTGTTGAGATGCTCAAGAATCACAGCATTATTATTTCTCAGTCGGACTGGAAAGGCGAAAAAGGCAAGAGGCTGAGCCGTATTACGACAGAGCCGGGAGAGACTCCTGAGCTGGTTGTCTCACGTCTGTTTTCTGAACTCATTGCGGATCTGCCAGTTGGCCAGTTCCCGGAAAATGCCTCACTGGCTGTCATCCTTGATATCTCGTCAACTTTGTCATTCCCTGCGGTTCAGGAAATTTGGCAGGAAGCCTGGAAGGAAAGTGGAATAACCTGCGCGGTTGAGTATGTGGACAGCAATGGGCCGGGAGTAGTTAGCCACTGGCTGGATTACCGCATTAAAGATGAAACGATGTTATTGATCGTTGGCCTCCAGATTGACCCGGTTGACTCAAACAATACCGCAGAAGCCGCTGTTGCACTGCTTCTCGGCAATCGCCTGACACAGGAGGCACTCGAACCTCTCGCGCTGCTGCACCGGCCAGATGCTTCCTCTCCTGGTGAATTGAGCGAGGGGATGAACATGGCCGCCTGGAACGTCCCGCTCAAAGGACATATCGTTAAAAATTTATGGCTTGCCGGACTGACGGGTGAGCAGCACGCAGAAGTGATCACGTGTCAGAATGTACATCCTGCGCAGTCTGTAGCGGACGACTCCGTCATTTCACTCGACAGGTCTATGGGACGTGCCGGTGCCGCAGCCCCCTGGCTTGCCATCGCTGCCGCCACTGAAATCGCCCAACAAACACAGTCACCACAGATGATTATCTGTGGCGATACCACAAAGAATGTGCTGTGGAGCACGCTCATTACCCCGATTGCTTCCCGACAGGAGATGGATCCGTGAAGCTACCTTTTGCTATTGCACCAAAGACTACGGAAGGCCGCTATCTTGCTGTCGCATTGCTTTTCTTTTTGTTGTTAGCCGTTATGACGTTCATGATCTGGAAGCATCCGGATATTGCCGGGATTCAAGACGGTAGTCAGCAGCAAATTTACTGGCTTATCGCTGGCGGATGTATTTCAGGCTGCACCCTTATCCTATCCATGTTGCTCCTGGCGGCAGTTCGTAATGCCGGTAAGCAGGAGTTTAATGCGCTTGTCGACGATACCAGTGGTGATGATGAAAAAAGGAAGCGGGAAAATGATAACGCCCCTGTTCACCCTGCGGTGGTCATGTGTGACAGGATTCGGGCGCATCTCCGCTCCCGTATTAGTTTTTACTGGCGTAGCAAAACACGTCTGCTGTTAATCACCGGCGATGAAGCCGCGATCGAGCAACTGGTACCCGGCCTGCAACAGCAGCAGTGGCTCGAAGGCAACCGCACCGTGCTGATTTATGGCGGCAGCCTGGCATCGGAGCCTGACCGCGAAAAATACATAGCGCTGCGTAAACTACGCCGCGGGCGCCCGCTGGACGGGATTATCCGTGTACTGCCTGAGTCGCTTAATCTTACCCCACATATCAGCGACAGCGATTTACGCGGCCTGGAAAAAATCAGCGAACTGCTGCGTTATTCCGCTCCGGTCTGGCTGTGGCAACTGTGCAGCAGTCACTGGTCGCAGGGTACGCGTCCTGAGCAGGTGGTAGGTGCAAGCTTTCCACCACGCGCAAAAGAAGACGATGTAATCCGCCAGCTGGAACTGATGCTGCCAGCCCTGCGGGCGCAGGGGATGAGTCAGGTCGCGGAAAACAGCAGCCACGACTTCCTGCTGCGCCTGAGCCAGCACCTGAACGACGGTGCTATTGCCCGCTGGGCTCAGCAGTTGCAGCCATGGCTCTTTGTTTCTCAGCAGCGCGTCCCGCTGCGTGGTCTGATGTTCAGCCTGTCGGAGAAGAAACCTGCCGAAATGTCAGCGGGAACAGCCGACGCTGAGAATTATGGATCACAGCGTCATGCCCTGACTCTGCCAGCAACCTGGCAGGGTATTGTCGACGACTGCACCCGCGTACGTGGCCGTCGTGTCGGTATGCCGTGGGAACGAGCGCTGGCTTGGGCACTGATGGCCATCATCAGTGTCTGGGGGGCAGGGACGCTGCTGTCGTTTGCGGTCAACCGGTCACAAATAGTTTCTGTTGCACAGCAGGCTCATGCTCTGGTGGAGCACCCTTCTGTATCGGATTACCAACTGACGGCCCTGCATGCTCTGCGTAATGATGCCGGTCGCCTGCTGCACCATATTCAGGACGGCGCGCCATGGTATCAGCGCTTTGGTCTGGACCATGATCAGCAGGTGCTTGACGCAATGCTGCCCTGGTACGGGGTGGCGAACAACCGTCTGATACGTGACCCGGCAAATGAAGCGCTTAAGCAGAAGCTCATTGCGCTGGTCAATTCGGCACCCAACAGCGACCAGCGGACACAGATGGCGAAACCGGGTTATGATCAGCTGAAAGCCTGGCTGATGATGTCCCGTCCGGATAAAGCTGATGGTGCATTCTACGCGCAAACCATGAAAACCGTGCAGCCGACGCGTTTAGGCATCTCAGCTGGCCTGTGGCAAAGCCTGTCACCGGATTTATGGGCTTTCTACATCACCGAACTGCCAGCGCAGCCACAGTGGAAAACCACACCGGATGCGCAACTGGCCAGCCAGAGCCGCCAGGTGCTGTTGCAGCAAATTGGACGGCGCAACGCGGAAAGTACGCTTTACGAGAACATGCTCAAATCCGTGCGTCGTAACTTCGCCGATGTGTCTCTGGAGGACATGACCGGCGGTACCGATGCCCGTCGCCTGTTTACCACCGATGAGGTGGTGCCGGGCATGTTCACCCGTCAGGCCTGGGAGGGTGGTATTCAGCAGGCCATTGAGAAAGCGGCAAACTCCCGCCGCGATGAAATTGACTGGGTGCTGAGCGACAGCCGGAAAGCCGTCTCCTCAGACCTGTCGCCGGAAGCACTGAAAGCACGTCTGACGGAACGCTACTTCACCGACTTTGCCGGTAGCTGGCTGAGCTTCCTCAACAGCCTGCAACTTAATCCGGCAAACAATATTGCAGACGTCACCGACCAGCTGACGCTGATGAGTGATGTTCGCCAGTCACCGCTGATTGCCCTGATGAACACCCTCGCCTGGCAGGGGCAGACCGGCCAGAAGAGTGAAGGCCTGTCGGACTCCATCATCAAATCGGCTAAAGACCTGGTAGGCGGGAAAGACAAACCGGTAATTGACCAGTCAGCCTCAGGCCCGCAGGGCCCACTGGATGAAACCTTTGGACCGTTGCTGACACTTATGGGTAAAAACAAAGGCAGCAACGTTATGTCGGCTGACAATTCACTGAGTCTGCAAACGTATCTTACCCGTATCACCCGTGTGCGTCTGCGTCTGCAACAGGTCGCCAGCGCCTCTGACCCTCAGGAAATGATGCAGAGCCTGGCGCAGACCGTATTCCAGGGTAAAAGCGTGGACCTGACCGACACCCAGCAGTACGGCAGCCTGATTGCTGCAAGCCTGGGCGAAGAGTGGAGTGGTTTTGGCAGCACCATGTTTGTTCAACCACTGACCCAGGCCTGGGAAACTGTGCTTCAGCCATTGGCAGCGAGCCTGAATGACAAATGGAGTCGCTCCGTGGTGGCGAACTGGCATACGGCATTTGACGGACGTTTCCCATTCGCTATCAGCAAGAGTGATTCCTCTCTGCCAATGCTGGCTGAGTTTGTGCGTAAGGACAGCGGACGCATTGAGCGCTTCCTGACCACGGAACTCGGCGGTGTGCTGCATAAGGAGGGCAGCCAGTGGGTGCCGGATAAGGTTAATAGCCAGGGGCTGAGCTTTAATCCAGCCTTCCTGCGGGCGATTAATCAGCTCAGCCAGCTATCGGATATCTTATTTACCGACGGCAGTCAGGGCATCAGCTTTGAGCTACAGGCGCGTCCGGTACCGCAGGTGGTAGAAACGCAACTGACTATTGATGGACAAAAGCTGCACTACTTCAACCAGATGGCAGACTGGCAGAGCTTCCGCTGGCCTGGTGACACCTACAAGCCCGGAACCATGCTGACATGGACTACCGTCAATGCGGGTGCACGTCTGTTTGGTGATTACAGCGGAACCTGGGGCTTTATTCGCTGGCTGGATGAAAGTAAGAGAGAGCAGCTTGACCGCAGTCAGTGGATGATGAGTTTTACCGCCCCGGATGGTCGTACCCTACAGTGGGTACTGCGTTCACAACTGGGCAGTGGGCCGCTGGCGTTACTGGCACTCCGGGGTTTTACGCTGCCAGATCAAATATTCAGCGTCGACAGCGCGGCTATGGCGCAGGCGCTGATGACCAACACAGATAACAGTGACATGGACGGAGTCGAATAATGGACGCTTTGCAGAATCTGGTTGTTGCCTGCCAGGCGGATGAAACCTTGCTGCGACAGCAGGCGCAGTCACGTATGGAAAGCTGGCAGAGCTGGCTTACTCCTATCAGTGAGATCAATCCTACAGGAGAAGACCCGGGTTATGACGATGATTTCCAGCGTATCCGGGAGGAGGTCAATAAACTTTCCGGCATTGATACCGGGCTGATTTGCCAGCTGGCTGAAAAGGTGCTGATCACTGTGGCCAAAGATGTCCGGGTTGCTACTTACTATTGTTGGGCGCGCTTGCACCAGGACGGTGAAACCGGGTTTGCTGAAGGGCTTGAGTTACTGGCGGGATTACTAACCCAGTATGGAACACAGCTCCACCCTCAGCGCGAGCGAAGCCGTAAACCGGCGCTGGAGTGGCTCGCAGGCTCTCGTCTACTTGACAGCCTGTTGCTCTGGCCAGAAGTGGTACGCGACGATGCCCAGCGTACGACCGGTGCGTTGCTGCTCATCCGTGACAGTCTTGAAACTGAGCCGGAAGCGTCACGTCCAGATCTGAATGCTCTGTACAGCGCGCTGGGATCCCGCCTGATGAAAGCCGGTGGCGTGGATGCGGTAATACCCCAGAACGCCAGCAGTCAGACACGCGCGCATACAGCATCTCAAACGGCAGAACAGGACGCGCCAGTGCTGAGCCGCATCACGTCCGGTCAGGATTTGCTGGCTCAGGCCCGAACCCTGACGGGATATTTGCGTGAGCAACCTGATGGCTGGCTTGCCGCACACCGGCTGATGAAAAGTCTGCGTCACGACACGCTGATAGCGATCCCGGCACCGGATGCCGAAGGGAAAACGCGCATCGAACCGCCGCGGGCTGACCAGCGGGCAATGCTCAAACGGCTGTATTTGCAACAGAGCTGGCTGGAGATACTGGAGCAAGCGGACAGCACTTTCTCGCGTGGCGCCAATCATCTCTGGCTGGATTTGCAGTGGTACATCCATCAGGCCCTGATTAAATCAGGCCAGGATGTGCTGGCCGATATCATTACCGCTGACCTGAAAGGGCTGCTGCGGCGCCTTCCCGGACTTGAAACGCTGGCCTTCAATGACGGCACACCCTTTGCTGATGAGGTCACGCTGAACTGGATACACCAGAACGTGCTGGACGAGATGTCCGGCTGGCGGGATGAGCCGGTCACTGCTGTCAGTGAGACGGACAACGATATTCTGGCCCTCGAGCCGGAAGCGCTGGAGAAAGCGGACACGGATGGTCTGGATGCCACACTCCACTGGCTGCAGACGCGCCCGGGTACGGACTCAACGAAAGACAAATGGCTGCTGCGCCTGCTGATGGCCCGTGTGGCGGAGCAGAAAGGCAGGAATGAACTGGCGCTGCATCTGCTGGGTGAGCTTGACGGTGCGGCACAGGCCATCACCCTCACTCAGTGGACGCCAGCGCTGTTGTTTGAAGTGAAATCGCGGCGCCTCAGGCTGCTGCGCATGAAAGCTGCCCGCAGTGAAACCGATAAGTCACGGCTTCAGCCAGAGATGGACCAGCTTCTGGCTGGTCTGATTGCGCTTGACCCGGCGGGCAGTGCGGTGCTTTGCGGATAACCAGGACTGAATTCAGCGAAAAGGAAAAATGTATGCCAGCAAAAGGCTTTTATCTGTTGCAGGGCGACAAAACGACCTGCGGCGGAAGAATTATCACTGGCGCAGAAGATCACACTCTGTTTGGTAAACCGGTTGCCCGGGAACAGGACGGCGTGACCTGCGGTAAATTTCCGGGGATTTACAAGGTAGCCGGAGGCATCGACAACGATATCATTCACGGCAGGCGAATGGCCGGCACTCTCGACAGCTACAGTTCATGTCCCTGTAAGGCAAAGTTTATTCCCTCGATGTGGGATGATACGTACGAAAAGAGTTCAGCCGGAGCAATTTCAGCAGCAGAAGAATCTGGAAAGACATCCCTGGCGAATGCGGTTTCTCAGGCGTTTCTGGCTGGCTCACAGACTGATACAATGTTAGCGCCGGGATATCCTGTGTTAATCAACACTCATACCGTACCGGATGACAACGTTCGAGGGATGCTCAGAGCTAACAGACATGATTTCCTCTTACTGACGCTGGAGGAATGTCAACGGATTATTGACGGCTGGGATTTTGTAAAAAAAACATGGAAAGATGCCGTGACAAATCCCGTTGGTAATACTGTCAAAACATATGCAACGAATATCGATGATGCAGCCAGTGCTTCAGCGATGATTTACAAACTGGGAAGCATCGGTATAACCGCAACGGTGTTTATTAACCACAAAGGAACACGCCTGATAAAAATTAGTGGTTATGCCGCAATCAGGAAAACGCTCAATGCCCCTGTCTTCGCAGAGATGAACCCCAAAATCATCGAGGCTGGAATAGGGAAGTTTGGATTAAAGAAATCCATCATTCAAGGTGCGATTCTCGGTTTTATATATGTGTCGGTTATAGATACAATTGATTTTATATTGAATGATGAAACAACACTCGCAAAGTTCCTGGGCTCGCTTGCTACCGATATCGTCAAAGTAGGAATTACTTCAGCAGCGCTTTATGCTGTTGGATTATATACAATGTCTGCGTATATAGTCCTGAATATCGCTGTTGTTCTTGTTTTTGGAGCTGGTTTAGCTTGGGTGTTAAACACTCTGGACAGGAAATATCATATTACGGATAGTCTGGTTGAGTTCATGGCACCTTACATCGAATCCGCACAGCAAGAGTTTGTTGAAAGATCCAGGGAAATCTCAAATGATTTACTTGATTTGGGAGCCATGTATATAGATGGAAAGCTCAGAAAAGGGCGGCAAGTAATAGAATCCGAAATAAAGCAATATATTAAAAAATTTATTGGCGTTCTGGCTCCGCAGGTAATTGACTTATGAGTGCGAAACGCAGGTTTTTTGTAAATATTATTATTTGGTGTGTTTCATCATTAGGTTCTCTGTGGTTTGCAAATGATGCATTTAGTGAGCTATTTGAATTTGGAAATGATATAGTGTTTTCACCGATTGTTTCCGCTCTGCTAATGATTCCGATAATTCTTCTCTTCCCATGCATATACTGGTATTTGGCAATGAGGCACGGAGAAGAGCAGGCAATTATCAAATGCAAAAAAACAAACAGAGTATTTATAGGTCTGGTTGGTGTTTTTATCATAAGTTCTGTCATCTTTTCCTTTGCGTATACTTCGATTCTTGAGAGTAAAGGCTATGTGAAGTGCGTCGGCCGCCCTGATGGATGGATGCCGGAAATGGCCACCGAATACGTACTCCCACCATCAGTATGTGGAGGAAGTAGGCTCGCCGGAAAAGGATCGAGCAGTTATGCTCCCACTACATTCAGCCAGTCACAGGACGTTGAGAATAATTAAGTATCTGTTGCTTTTTTTTGCGCCTGTAGCTTCATTTTTACTGGTCAGGCATCACAGATAATATTAATAAACTATTGTTCATAGTGGACGCCAGCATTGTTGTTTGAAGTGAAATCGCGCTGCCTCAGGATGCTGCGCATGAAAGCCGCTCGTAGTGAAACCGATAAACCGCGGTGACAGCCAGAGATGAACCAGCTTCTGGCGGGCCTGATTGCGCTTGACCCGGCAGGCAATGCGGTGCTTTGCGGGTAACCAGGACTGAATTCAGCGAAAAGGAAAAACGCATGCCAGCAAAAGGCTTTTATCTGGTGCAGGGCGACAAAACGACCTGTGGCGGGAGAATTATCACGGGTGCAGAAGATCACACTCTGTTTGGTAAACCTGTTGCCCGGGAACAGGACGGCGTGACCTGCGGTAAATTTCCGGGGATTTACAAGGTAGCCGGAGGCATCGACAACGATATCATTCATGGCAGGCGAATGGCCGGGACTCTCGACAGCTTCAGCTCATGTCCCTGCAGGGCAAAGTTTATTCCGTCGATGCTGGAGGATACGTACGAGAAGAGTGGAGGGAGTGCTAATTCTGCAGGGGGGGCAACGGCAGCCACACCTACAGCCACACCTACAGCCACATCTACATCTACAGCTACTTCACCGGCAACTACTCCACCAGTAACGACTGCCGGGCAGTCGTCGAATCTTAAGAATCAACCGCATTGTCAGCATACTGATGGCGCGATAAAGGTTGCAGACTACATACTCAAAGAAATTAAGACAAATGTCAGAAGCCAGACTGCAGAAACAATCAGATATTTAATCGACGAGGATACTTTAAAACAAAGGCGTGCCGAGTGGAATAAACTCCCTTTTTATGCAAAGTTGCGCACATTTCCAAAACCGGATTTGCCTGCTGCAATGGCTGTCTGGTATCAGACCGTGAAAACGGGTTCTACCTGGGATCACAAACCGAAGATTCGCGATAGATTTTCGTCGGTTGCAGTTGCGCGACCATTACCCAGAAAAGGGAAACCGTCAAGGTCTTATTACCACAAGTTCAAACAGCATGATTACTTTTATGATGTTTGGTCAAACATACATTATGGCTACGTTGGCCTTAGTGTCGGTTTTTCAGAATCATTGCTCTTAAAGGGTTCTACCTGGGAACAAAACATGACACCTGGAGCGATTGGTGACGATACGGTGGACGACGTTACGAGCATGAAGATCGGTTTTGCTCTATTCCATCAACACGGGAAATATGCAGACAGTTTGACTGTGATTAATATACTTGACGCGCTTGAGCAAACACCTAATGTGCTACTACCGCACTCAAAAGAAAAACACTGGTGCTGGAATACAGATAATCCAGATAAGATTGAGAAATGATTATGAAAAAGAAAATAATTCTGGGTTACATTGTATTCTTTTCGGGACTGTTGGTGCTAATTGTTCACATATTCCCGGTGCGACCTTTCGTTACTATTACAAATAATACTAACAAACCTCTTTTCATATATGCTGGTGAGAGCATCTACGGCGTCGACCCCGAGCCTGAAGAAGTTGAGCGAATTGTAAGGTCAAAACCTGACGTCATAGCTCCAGGAGAGAAAAGCGAATTTACTGCTTCATTTATATCTCTGATTAGAAGAGATGCAGCAATCGATATTGGTTGGAGGATCGGTGGCCAATACGAATATAATTCAGTTGGTGGTGGAAGTCAGAATTTCATTCTTTCCTCAACAGCAGGTGCGTGTTCTGTGTCGATTAAAATAAACGATGGATTCAATAATGAGATTCTAGAGGATGATCCTGGAAATTTGTGTTTTAAAAAAATAAAAGCATTCAAGTACAAATATTGACCCACAACCTATTTTTCATTGGAAATGAATATGGAAAGTCAAAATGTCCAGGGTTTAATAAATAATAAAAAATCTGTATAAATATATAGATAATCTAACTCTGCGTTATTACGCATACTGAAATGCGCTACCTGCTGGAAGCTGGCGAAGATTTTTGCCCTCGCTCAACCTGAGCAGGCTGAGATTTCAATGAGACCTGTTGTGATAAGTAACGATGAGCATGAGCAAATCATCCTTTCATGGCATGATCTTGATTTAAATAATGCAAATGTCAGAAAGTTTTTATTATAAATATAAAGAGTATGATTTTTACCTTGATGTCTGGTCAAATATCCATTATGGATATATTGGGCTAATTGTTGGGTTTTCTGAGGAGCTATAATTGAAAGGCTCTATATGGAAGTAAAATATGACCCCGGGCGCAATGGGTGATGATACCCTAGATGATATTACAAGTATGAAGATTGGTTTTAAGTTATACCATCGTTTTGGTAAGTATGCCGAAAAGCTTACTTCTCAGCATATTCTTGATGCGCTCGTAAATACATCAACGAAAGGTTTTTCCGAATCCAGAACCGACCATTGGTGCTGGAATGAAAAGAATCCCAAGCACATAAATATGCCTGCGGAGTTTCAATTATAAAAAATACTGTTATTATTCTTTTTGTGTTGAGTTTATTTTGGATGTTCACTTATCATCTAAAACCTTCCGTAAGTATATATAATAAATCAGGCGGTGTTATTTATTTATATAAAAGCACAGGAGTGAAAAATATTGAACCTGATATTGAACAGGCTGAGAGTTCCATGAGGCCTATTGTGATAAACAACGATGAAATTGAGAAAATCATCCTTTCATGGCAGGATGTTAATTTAAACAATGGTCGGTTATACCTTGGGTGGAAGACCAATAGCCAGACGGATTCATTAACTAATTTGAGCGGCGGGGCGATTTTTGATATTACCAAAAATGTTGGTTATTGTTCATACAATGTGTATATTGGACAAGAGAGGGAAACGATTAAACCACTGAAGAACATTCTATGTTTTAATAAAATAAATACATCGCCAGAAAAATAAATCATTAATTGGCAAAGATGCAAAGGAGAAACAGGTTGTATGAGATTGCGTTTGAAATCACGAAATAAAGTACTAAATCACTGATAATCCTGAAAAACAACCCCGGGGAGTTGAGAATGATTAAGCGTCTGTTGCTTGTTTGTGCACCTGTAGCTTTATTTTTACTGGTCAGTACAACAATTCTCTCTCTTTCATTTATGGATATCAAATATACGTATGAACCCGCGTTAGTCGGAACGCAGCTGGATTATCTGGTTGACGAAACCTACTCCATGGCCTGGTTATTCTATGGTGCATTGAATATTACTTTTGTTGTTATCTATACCGTCTTTCTTCTGGTTTTTAAGCGATTAAGCAGGAAAAATTAGTTGGTGCCCTCTCAATAAGTTGCAGATTGTCATGGCTTCGCTTTATCCCTGAATACAATCAAACACTCAATCATATTGGTTATCTATGGATGATTTAACCCTACGTTACTACGACGCTGAAATGCGCTATCTGCTGGAAGCCGGCGAAGAATTTGCCCGTGCTCACCCCGAGCAGGCGGCTATGCTCAATCTCGATAAAGCGGGCGCGCGCGACCCGTACGTGGAACGCCTGTTCGAGGGCTTTGCCTTCCTCATGGGGCGTCTTCGCGAGAAGCTTGACGACGACCTGCCTGAACTGACCGAAGGGCTGGTCAGTCTGCTGTGGCCGCATTACCTGCGCACCATTCCCTCGATGTCGGTGGTGGAGTTCACTCCTGTCTGGCGTGAGATGAAAGAACCGATGCGTATTGCCAGAGGTTTCGAGGTCAATTCGCGGCCGATCGGTGAAAAAGGCACGCGTTGTCGCTACACTACAACTAAAGAGATAACCCTTCAGCCACTGGCGTTGGATCATGCCCGCCTGTCGACTGATCCTGACGGGCGCTCTGTCATCAGCCTGCGCTTCAGTTGTAGCCATCTTGCTGACTGGAGCCGTGTCGATCTCAGCCAGATCCCGTTCTATTTCAACGCTGACGCGCCGCTGGCCTGCGCCATGCATGAAGCCTTTACCATGAATACTGCGCGCCTGTGGCTACGCATGCCGGGTGACGCGGACAGAAGGCCGATGGACGGGTATTTCACCGCACTGGGATTTGGTGATGATGACAGACTGTGGCCGAAGGGGGACAGTAGTTTCAGCGGTTACCAGTTGCTGCTGGAGTACTTCACCTTTCGCGAAAAATTCATGTTTACGGGGCTGCGCGGGCTTGACAGCGTGGTCTTTCCGGCTGAGATCCCGTGGTTTGAAATCGACGTGGTGCTGGCGGAACGCTGGGAGCATGACTTCAGCTTTACCGAAAAGCACCTGCGCCTGAATTGTGTGCCGGTCATTAATCTGTTCCCGCTGGAATCCGATCCGCTGACGCTCAATTCTCTGCAAACCGAATACATGCTGCGCCCGATGCGCGTGCAGGATGGCCATACCGAGATATATACCGTGGATTCGGTGATGTCATCGAGCCAGCATACCTACGTGCCGTTTTCGAGCTTCCGTCATAAGGGAGGAATGATGCGTCATGAAGCACCGGAATATTACTACCACACCCGCGTGCGCCGCGGTCCGTCCGGCCTGCATAACACCTGGCTCATCCTTGGCGGCGAAGCATTTGATAATCATACCGTCCCGGAAGACGAAAGCCTGTCGCTGACGCTCACCGGCACCAATGGTCAACTGCCACGACGTGCGCTGCAAAGCACCGTGCTTGATACGGTGATGAAAACCACTTCGGTCAGCATTGCCGTGCGCAACCTGTGTGCGCCGACGCTGCCTTGTTACCCACCTGCGCAGGACCGTTTTCACTGGCGCGTACTGAGTCACCTTGGCAGCGGATTTCTGTCGATGATGGATAATGCCGACGTGCTGCGCGGTACCCTGGCGCTGTATGAATGGACCGACAGCGAGATGAACCGTCGCCGTCTGGAAGCCATCCTCGAGGTGAAGCACAGTGAAACGGAGCGCTTTGAACAGGGCTACCTGGTCCGTGGCGTGCAGATTGAAGTCACGCTGGACAGCAATGGCTTTGCCGGACGCGGCGACATCTGCTTATTTGGCGAGATGATGAGCCGATTCTTTGCGCTATACACTGACATCTATTTGTTTAACCGCCTGATTATCATTCTGCAACCGACCGGAGAACGCCTGGAATGGGAAGAGAAGCACAACCGCCGCATTCCCGGCTGAGCCCACGGCTGGAAGCCGACCTGCATCGTATTAACTTTTACCGTTTATGCCAGTTGCTGGAGAAGCGTAACCCGGGCAGGCCGCTGATGGGCTCGACCAGTCACCCGGGCGATGACCCGGTACGCTTTGCCCCGCATCCGGGGATGGGATTTCCGGCCAGTGAGCTGAAGGCCGTGGAGTATGATGAGGATGATGACAGCCGGTCACCACTTATCCGCACGACCTTTATGGGAATGTACGGTGTCGACTCACCCCTGCCGATGGCGTATCTCGATGACATCGCTCAGCGTCGGGAAGGGCATGACGCACTACAGGGTTTTCTGGATATTTTCAGCCATCGCATTCTGACGCAGTTTTACCGTATCTGGCGTAAATACTCTTATCCGGCCACCTTTGAACCCGGTGGTACGGACAGCATCTCGCAGTCACTGCTGGGCCTGGTGGGATTGGGTATTCCCGGCACAGCAGACCACATCGCCACACCGGTATCCCGTTTTCTGGCTCTGCTGGGTGTTCTACAGCAACCGGGCAAAACTCAGGAGGGAATGCAGGCGCTGGTGACGTTGCTGGCCCCGGATACCACCGTGAAGGTCAGTCCATACTGCCTGCGGCCGGTGGAAATGGGTCAGCCGCTGGGCTTTTACGGTGATGACGATTTTCTGCTGGACGGCAACACGCCACTGGGTGACGAAGCGATGGATGCGGGTAGCCAACTGCTGGTTGCGCTTACAACGGATAATAAACAGGAGGCACAGGGCTGGAAGCCGGACGGTCTGCTGTATCAGGACTTTCTGGTGATGCTTCGTGTCTGGCTCGGCTGGCGTTTTAAAGCAAAGATCACCCTGACCACACGGACCCGACTGCTGGCCGTTCCGCCGCTTGGCGAAGGCCCTTTCTGGCTCGGGATGAACGGCGTGCTGGGTGCTGATGAGGGGGAACTTAAAGACGATATCCCACCGACCTTTACGACGGAACTGGGCTATTACACTGGTCTGAAGCCGGCAATACCACAACAAGGAAACCGACGTGTTACGTACAAGTTTGATTAAATCCGCAGGCTGGTTGCCTGCACTGCTGGCGTTCAGCCTGACGGGGTGCGGGATGACGCAGGGTATCACCGATGGCACCAAATCGGCATTTAACGCCGTGTTCTACAAAAAAATTAAGATGCTGCACCTGGATTTCACGGCGCGTGAAGCGCTAAACACCGATTCCCGCGAAAGTAACTCACTCTCCGAGCCGGTGGTAGTCCGTGTCTATCAGCTGAAAGACCGTAAAATCTTCGATAAAACGGTTTACCAGCAACTACTGAACGATGGCGAAACTATTCTGAAAACCGACCTGATGGCGACCCGCGATGTGGTCGTAAAACCGGGCGGTGATACAAATCTTGATATGCCAATGGAAGAAGAAACGCAGTTTGTCGCGGTAGTCGGCCTGTTTCGTCACCCAGACCTGGTCAACAATACCTGGAAGCAGGTTCTAAAACGTGAAGATCTCGATCCGGATAAGCCGCGCATTCTGGAGGCCGGGAATAACCACCTGACGTTACAGCCATTGAAGGATGACTGATGCCAAAGGGACACAACACGCCATCGCTTTATGAAATGCTGAGCGGTAATTTCTCAGGAGGCCTGAGCCTCAGCCAGGTCAGCGAACAGAATCAGGTGATTTTATCAGTACTCGATAACATGCAGCGCATCCTCAACTGCCGCGCCGGTACGCTGGCTCACTTGCCGGACTACGGCCTGCCGGATATGACAAAAATCCTCCAGGGAATGCCCGGGACCGCCCACCAGTTGATTACCATACTGTCGGCCGTGTTGCTGAAATACGAGCCGCGCCTGAGCCGGATTAACGTGGTGATGCAGGAACAGATTCAGCCCGGTGAACTCCGCTACGCCATTGATGCGGAGCTGAAGGGGGTCGGGCTGGTGCGCTACGGCACGGAATTTATGCCCGAGGGCACGGTATTAATCCGTCATCTGAAACAACAGCAATACCTCGATGCACGAGCCGCCATCTAGTTATTACTCAGGTTAAAACAGTTATGACAATAAATTCTGAACGCCAACTTAAAACCGGCGGGGATCCGCGCACGCTTGCGGATTACGCTGCCTTGCGCGACGAAATGAACAAGCTCACCCATCCGGCACGCCCGGATGTTAACTGGCAACATGCGGAAACGCTCTGTCTGTCACTGTTCGAGCATAACGGTGTGGAGCTACAAACGGCTGCCTGGTATACGCTCGCCCGCACGCATCTCGCCGGACTCTACGGCATGAATGAAGGGCTGGCGCTACTGGCTGCCCTGGTCGTCCGCCAGTGGGGTAGCCTCTGGCCACAGCCTGTTCATGCGCGAGTTGAAATCCTCAGCGCACTGAGCAAACGCCTGCAACAGGTGGTGCGAACGCTGACGTTGACGTATGCCGATTTAGGACAACTTTATCAGGCTGAGGAGAATCTGAACGCGCTGAGTGACATGTTGCAGCGCCTCGAACTTAAGCATGCTGCTCAGCTTGATGCTCTGCGCACGATGATGCAGAACGCAGCAGTGCGTCTGGAAAACAGCGAAAATACGGGCGTAAGTCTGCCGGGTAACGCGGTAGGGGCCGCGGAACTCCACCTCACAGAACCGACAGAGCGTTGTAAATGGGTTTATGTGGTTCAGCCCGAGCCGTTGCCGAATAAAGAGCCTCCTGTACCCGTGAAGCAGTGGAAGCCATTTGCTGCGGGTATATTGTTCATGCTGGTGGCAGCCAGCATTGTCGCAGTGGGATGGCAGACGATGCATGCGCCAGATTCAGTACAAACCCAGCTGGCCGCATCCCTGACTCCTTTACCTGAAGGACTCTCTACAGCACAGTTGCAGGCGCTGCAACAAACGTCACCGCCACCTGAACCGGGGATCAGCAAGACACAGCAGTTGTTAGCGCAGCTTTTACACCTGAAACCAGACTGGGCAGTAAGCTACGGCGACCGTCTGGTGCAGCAGGCGCTGACGCTGTGGCCTGAAGAGGCCAAACCCCTGGCGCAGCGGTGGCACAAGCAGATTAGCGTTGCCGGACTTGCAGAGTCAGATCTGAATGGCTGGCATCAGGGGATGACGCAGTTACAGCAGTTGACGAACAGGCTAAACGCGCTGGATGAACAGAAGGGGAAGTACATGACGGTCAGCGAACTGAAATCAGCCGTGTTTGCCATGTCGCAGTCCTTCAGCCATACCGTTCCGCTTGAGGAGCAGCTTCGTCTGCTTTCCATTTTACCTGCCGGGCAACCCCTGTCAGCAGCGCAGCTAAACCAGACCGAACAGCATCTTCAGCAGTTGATTGCCAGCTATGCCCTGCTGAAGCACCAAAAAGAATAATGAGACTGGCGAAAAACACGGAGTTGACATGTCAGCAAGAGAGCGTTTTTTTAAGAAAGTGCAGCAGAGCATCGGGGACAAACCGATCTATGTTAATACGGCTGAGGCCGAAGTCAGGGCGTTTTGTGAGCGGATGGAGGATCTTGCACAGCAAATCATTACATGGTTTGAAGGTTCTGGTATTGAAATATTTTTATCTAAAAAACATATCACCGATTTAAGTACGGTTGGCTACAGCCTCAGTAGCGGTATATGTCGTTATGCCATTACGACGATCATTTTGCAAAATGGAGATCGCAGCGTCACCATTATGCCAGAACAGGTGATCAGGGGGCCGGAGAAGGGGTGTGTGACGATGAGTATTAATGTCCCCGATAGTCTGTCGGGGGCGAGGATATTCCATTTAAGCATGGCGCCTGAAACAGGCTGGTATATTCGTCGCGGGCATCAAAGTGCAAAAGAGAATATTCTCATGACTGAGGACTGTTTTTTCCAGTCTATCGACTGTCTGGCCTGAACGTCAGCCACCCTAACGGAAGGGGCGTGCAATAACGTAGTTAATATATATTAACTACGTTAACTTATTAAGCACCACTAAACATCGGCACTCTACAGTATCTCTCCTTAAATATATAATTACCGTTATTGAAGGAGTATCAGTAACCAAACGACAAGCCAGATATTTACCGTAACACATGCTTTTTATCCGCCTTAAGTAAAACTGCACAAATCAAACTGCAAAACAACAAACCAGCGACGAACGTGAGGACAAATTCGTATGACAATGCTATAACCCTTAATGCCAACCAAAATATAATGCCCCAGGAAAACGTATGCTAAGAAATATTAGTGTCAGAACGTTCATTGTCTATTTCCTTTTATGTGTATTTTTGGTAAGTGATGGAGTTATAGCGCTATTTTCACGGAATTCTTCGCTTTTTATTGCAGTCATAATTGTACAATTCATCGCATTATTTTTACTCTGGGCGTACATGACAAAATATCTTGTGACGCCGATCAATACTGTGAAAAAAAGTATTGAAGAAGTGACGTCAGGCAAACTTGGCGTGTCGATACCTGAATTTGGCAACAACTGTGCGGGACGTCTGATCCCGGGGATTAATAGTCTCTCCAGCAACATTGCAACGCTGGTCCGTGAGATCCGCGCCTCCTCGCAAACCGCGATGACCCTGTCAGATCAACTCTCTTCACGCAGCGCGCAGCTTTCCGTCAAAACAGAACAGCAGTCAGCTTCGCTGGTGCAAACGGCAGCCAGCATGGAAGAGATGGCTGCAAGTACAAAAAATAATGCCGACAATACCCGTTTAGCCAGCGAACAGGCGAATCTCGCGACGTTGCAGGCGCGTAAAGGCGGAGAGTTAATGGGGCAGGTCGCGAACAATATGCAGTCGATTACCGACTGCGCCCAGCAAATGACAGAGATTATCTCGCTGATTGACGGTATCGCTTTTCAGACCAATATTCTGGCGCTTAACGCCGCCGTTGAAGCGGCAAGAGCGGGCGACCATGGTAAAGGGTTTTCTGTGGTCGCGGGCGAAGTGAGAAGCCTTGCGCATCGTAGCGCCGAAGCGGCAAAAAATATTAAGTCATTGATTGAAGTTACCAGCCATAACGTGACACAGGGCGTTAACGTGGTCTCTGAAGCCGAAAAAAATATGCATGATATTGTTACCGGTTCGGGCAATGTGAGCAGACTGATGGATGAAATATCCGCCTCAACATCAGAACAGGAAAAAGGTATTTCACAAATTACGCAGGCATTGTCTGAGCTTGAACGCGTAACGCAGAGCAACGTGTCGATGGTTGAAGAACTCAATGGATCGTCAGATGTGCTGCGCAATCAGGTGATTGAGCTCCAGACACGAACACGTAATTTCCGTCTGGAAAATGAGCTCCAGGCTGACAATGCGTTAAGAAGCCGCGAATGGGCGGTGAATTCCTGAGCGTATTCAGGACGATGCCTCACATAATTATTGCTTAACCCTCGGCGAAAGCTAGACTGACACCGAAAGAGATAAAACGGTGGAGGCGCTGTGGAGAGCATCAAAGGGTCTGAGGTTAACGTACCTGACGCAGTTTTTGCATGGGTGTTTGATGGACGTGGCGGCGCAAGGCCGCTTGAAGATCAGGATCATATCGACAACGAACATCCATGCTGGCTGCACCTCAACTACACGCACCCGGACAGCGCCGAGTGGCTCGCGTCCACGCCGCTATTGCCCAACAACGTTCGGGATGCGCTGGCGGGAGAAAGTCTCAGACCCCGCGTCAGCCGGATGGGTGAGGGGACGTTAATTACGCTGCGTTGTATAAACGGCAGTACGGATGAGCGTCCGGATCAGCTGGTGGCCATGCGTGTTTATATGGATGAACGGCTGATTGTTTCCACCCGCCAGCGAAAAGTGCTGGCGCTGGATGACGTCATTAACGATCTGAAAGAGGGCACGGGACCAACGGATTGCGGCAGCTGGCTGGTGGATGTGTGTGATGCGTTGACCGATCATGCCAGCGAGTTTATAGAAGAACTTCACGATAAAATCATCGATCTGGAAGATAACCTGCTCGATCAGCAAATCCCCCCACGTGGTTTTCTGGCGTTGCTGCGTAAACAGCTTATCGTGATGCGCCGCTATATGACCCCCCAGCGCGACGTTTATGCGCGACTGGCCAGCGAACGCATGAGCTGGATGAACGACGATCAGCGCCGCAGAATGCAGGATATCGCTGACCGGCTCGGACGTGGTCTGGACGAGATTGACTCATGTATTGCCAGAACGGCAGTCATGGCGGATGAGATAGCCCAGGTAATGCAGGAGTCGTTAGCCAGGAGAACGTACACCATGTCGCTGATGGCGATGGTCTTTTTACCGAGTACCTTCCTGACGGGGTTGTTTGGCGTAAACCTCGGAGGGATCCCCGGCGGTGAATATCACTATGGCTTCACGACATTTTGCGTCATGTTAGTGGTTTTGATTGGCGGTGTTGCGTGGTGGTTGCATCGTAGTAAATGGCTGTAAATTTACGCTTTTCTGTGGCAGAGTCGGCTTCAAAACGACATTTTAATTGAGCGAAGTCAATAAACTCCGACCATGTTAGGTGCAATATTACTCCCGCAGGTGAATGCAACGTCAAGCGATGGGCGTTGCGCTCCATATTGTCTTACTTCCTTTTTTTGAATTACTGCATAGCACAATTGATTCGTACGACGCCGACTTCATAGTCGGCTTTTTTTTGCCTCCTGTTTATCTGCGTCTACCCTTTAGGGGTCAGCACCCTAATCTGGAGGAAAAGATGAGTATGCTACTTGCCCTGCAACGCCTGAACACCTGGCAGTCCGATCCGGTGCCCACCGATCCGACGCCGATACCTGACCCTGTCCCACGTCCGCAGCCGATGCCTGATCCACCGCCGGATGAAGAACCGATTAAATTGTCGCATCGTTAGCGCAGATCTGCGAGGATACGCGCCATCTGACTGCAATCATTACCACGAGAGTATATTGTGACCGCTTTTTCCACGCTGAACGTTCTGCCTGAAGCCCAACTGAGTAACCTGAATGAGTTGGGCTACCTCACTCTGACCCCTGTCCAGGCCGCCGCGCTGCCGGCTATCCTTGAAGGCCGTGACGTGCGCGTGCAGGCGAAAACCGGCAGTGGAAAAACGGCTGCATTCGGGCTAGGCCTGTTACAACACATTGATGCAACCCTGTTTCAGACTCAGTCCCTGATACTCTGCCCGACGCGCGAGCTGGCCGACTAGGTCGCGGGTGAGCTGCGTCGTCTGGCGCGTTTTTTGCCTAACACTAAAATTTTAACGCTCTGCGGCGGGCAACCGTTTGGTGCGCAGCGCGATTCCCTTCAGCACGCGCCGCATATCATTGTAGCAACGCCGGGCCGTCTGCTCGATCACCTGCAAAAAGGCACCGTTTCACTCGATGCACTGCAAACGCTGGTGATGGATGAAGCTGACCGCATGCTGGATATGGGCTTCAGCGATGCGATTGACGAAGTGATCCGCTTTGCGCCAGCCACGCGTCAGACGCTGCTCTTTTCTGCCACCTGGCCTGAGGCGATTGCGGCGATCAGCGGGCGCGTGCAGAAGAACCCGCTGACCATTGAAATCAATACTGTCGATGCGTTGCCGGCGATTGAGCAGCAGTTCTTCGAGACATCGCAGCAGGGCAAAATTCCACTGCTACAAAAATTGCTGAGCCAACACCAGCCAGCGTCCTGCGTGGTGTTCTGTAATACCAAAAAAGACTGTCAGGCGGTGTGCGATGCCCTGAATGATGCCGGACAGAGCGCATTATCGCTGCATGGCGATCTGGAACAGCGCGATCGCGATCAGACGCTGGTGCGTTTCGCTAACGGCAGCGCTCGCGTGCTGGTTGCAACGGATGTGGCGGCCCGTGGCCTGGATATTAAATCGCTTGAGCTGGTGGTGAATTTCGAACTGGCATGGGATCCGGAAGTGCATGTCCACCGCATCGGGCGTACTGCGCGTGCGGGTAACAGTGGTCTCGCCATCAGCTTCTGCGCACCTGAAGAGGCGCAGCGCGCTAATATTCTTTCGGAAATGCTGCAACTGAAACTCAACTGGGTGAATACCCCAGGTAATATCAGCATCGCTCCGCTGGCGGCGGAAATGGCCACCCTGTGCATCGACGGCGGTAAAAAGGCCAAAATGCGTCCCGGTGACGTTCTGGGGGCGTTAACAGGGGATATCGGTCTCGACGGGGCAGATATTGGCAAGATCACGGTCCACCCTGCGCATGTCTACGTAGCGGTTCGCCAGTCGGTTGCGCATAAGGCCTGGAAACAGTTGCAGGGCGGGAAGATTAAAGGGAAAACCTGCCGCGTTCGACTGCTGAAGTAAGCTTAAAACGCGTCTCAGAAACGATATCTGAGACGCT
Organism: Enterobacter cloacae complex sp. IR5459; assembly: GCF_049238005.1. NCBI lineage: Bacteria > Pseudomonadati > Pseudomonadota > Gammaproteobacteria > Enterobacterales > Enterobacteriaceae > Enterobacter > Enterobacter cloacae complex sp. IR5459. The sequence continues at coordinate 18,767 of NZ_JBMKIG010000005.1, read as the reverse complement.
GCCAGGTTACTTGACTTCTACCACGTTCAGGCGCAGTTCATCGAATTGCGCATCCTCTTCCTCTGGCTGCCAGCCAGCAGGCTGCATCGGGATCTCTTCGCGATCAAACGCCAGATCCCCGCCATTCACCACCTCTGAACCGTGGTTAATCCCTTTGAAATCGAACAGTTCAACGTCGGCGAGGTGCGAAGGCACCACGTTCTGCATGGCGCTGAACATGGTTTCGATGCGGCCCGGATAGCGTTTATCCCAGTCACGCAGCATGTCGCCAATGACCTGACGTTGCAGGTTCGGCTGTGAGCCGCACAGATTGCACGGAATGATAGGGAAGGCTTTGGCCTGAGAGAAACGCTCAATGTCTTTCTCGCGGCAGTAGGCAAGTGGGCGGATCACGATGTGTTTGCCGTCGTCGCTCATCAGCTTCGGTGGCATTCCCTTCATTTTGCCGCCGTAGAACATATTCAGAAACAGCGTTTGCAGAATGTCGTCCCGGTGATGGCCAAGCGCAATCTTGGTGGCACCCAGTTCGGTTGCGGTGCGGTACAGAATGCCGCGACGCAAACGTGAGCAGAGCGAGCAGGTCGTTTTGCCCTCTGGGATCTTCTCTTTAACAATGCCGTAGGTATTCTCTTCTACGATTTTGTACTCAACGCCCAGGTTATCAAGGTACTCCGGCAGGATATGCTCCGGGAAGCCAGGTTGTTTCTGATCGAGGTTAACCGCGACCAGGGAAAAGTTCACCGGTGCGCTTTGCTGTAGATTACGCAGGATCTCCAGCATGGTGTAGCTGTCTTTACCGCCCGACAGGCAGACCATGATGCGATCGCCTTCTTCAATCATGTTGAAGTCTGCAATGGCTTCGCCCACGTTACGGCGCAGTCGCTTTTGCAGTTTATTCAGGTTGTACTGTTCTTTCTTGTTAATCTCTTGATTTTCTTGCATCTATTCGTTACTCAGATCTCAAATGGGGCACAGGGTGAGGAAAACGATTTCAAAGCGTCAGCTTCGTCTTCATCTCTTCGATCCATGTAGCATAGATTTCATACACCATCTGCGCATTTACGTGCCCCATCTGGTTAGCGATAAAAGACGGATTTGCGGCTACCGGTAAAAACCAGCATGCGAAAGTGTGTCGTGTATGGTACGGATTGCAGCGCCGAATGCCAGCACGATTTACAAATGAGCCCCACAGGAGAAGTTTGGTTAAGACTGAAGGGTTGTCTACACTTACAGCTTACGCAGTAAAAACGGAGGTGAAAATGACTGACCGTCCCGTTCAAGGTGACCATCCTGATTATAATCCCAGCCCGGATAACCCGGAAAAGGATGGAAGAAAACCGAAAGATGATCCTGGCTCAGCGCCTGAATCAGGCGATAAAGATCCAGAGTAATGACCAACCGCCTTTACGAAGGCGGTTTTAACACCCATTACGGCCTCTCTACGCGCACCGCTATTCACGTTATCCTCATCAACGTCGTCTGATAACCGCTCAGAATCCATCCCTTTTTTGCCGGATGAACGGGTGAGATAAAGCACGGATTTCATTCCCGCGTACCAGCGCGTTTTACAGTTCTCCTGCTACGCTTTTGAGGGGGACAAGGGAGCGCTTCTATGAAAAATAAAGACGAGCAGACAGGATTAGTTGGGCTGGCGATTGGTGCCGCCGTTATCGGGCTGGTTTCATCCCAGAAGATCATCAACCGTGAAAGCATTGTCGATGAACTGGTAAGGCTCGGCAGGCAGAAGGGGGATGGTGTCGAAGATGAGGTCTTTTTAAAAGCGGCTGAGTTAGTGAGAAAAGGGGTATAAGCGATGGCTGACATTCGTCATGCACAGTGTCATTGTGGGGCGGTGAAATTTACGGTTGAGCTGACGGACGGCCTGAATACCGCACGTCGATGTAGCTGCTCGTTTTGCAGGATGCGTGGGGCGGTCGTGGTTTCAGCGCCTTTGACGGGCATTAAGGTGACGCAGGGCGCGGACACGCTCACAGAGTACCGTTTCAACACCGGCACGGCGCGCCATTTCTTCTGTTCGATTTGCGGTATTTACACGTTCCACCAACGACGTTCCAATCCCAATGAATATGGTGTGAATGTCGCCTGTCTGGAAAATGTCACGCCATTCGACTTCCCGGAAGTGGCGGTAATGGATGGAGTAAATCACCCTATGGATGGCGACAGCGGGGTATTTGGCTATCTCTCTTTCCGTAAAGAACAGACGAAACAGCGATGAAAACTAGCCCGCAGATCGCTGCGGGCTAACGGGATTAGAACTGGTAAACCAGACCTAACGCTACAATGTCATCCGTACCGATGCCATTGTTTTTGTAGAATGAATCATCTTCATCCAGCAGGTTGATTTTGTAATCAACATAGGTGGACATGTTTTTGTTGAAATAATAGGTAGCACCGACGTCAGCATATTTTACCAGGTCTTTATCGTCCTGGCCATTGCCCAGGTCTTTACCTTTAGACTGTAAATAGGAAATGGCCGGACGCAGACCGAAATCGAACTGATATTGTGCGGTGACTTCGAAGTTCTGGGTTTTGTTTGCCACCGCATCTGCATTGTCGCCGTACGGCGTCATATTGCGGGTTTCGGAATACATTGCCGCCAGATAAATGTTGTTGGCATCGTATTTCAGACCTGCGGTCCATGCATCCGCAGTATCGCCGCCCGCAGTAGTGTAATTTACCTGATCGTTGGTACGGTCAGATGAAGTATATGCTGCACCTGCGCTGAAGCCCATGCCGAAATCGTAGGTTGCGGATATACCGTAACCGTCACCATTTTCATGACGTGTATCACGACCGTTGTTGGTCCCTTCATTGGTAGAGCAGAAATTCTCGTCGCAGTTATTACCTTCATTATTACCCTGATACTGCACCGCGAAGTTCAGACCCTGCACCAGACCAAAGAAGTCGGTGTTACGGTAGGTCGCCACGCCGTTTGCACGACCGGTTATAAAGTTATCGGCATAAGTATAAGAGTCGCCACCAAATTCTGGCAGCATATCGGTCCAGCCTTCAACGTCGTACAGGACGCCATAGTTGCGGCCGTAATCGAAGGAGCCGTAATCGCCCACTTTCACGCCCGCGAAGGCCAGACGCGTCCAGGACTGATTGTCAGAACCTTCGGTGTTGTTTGCCTGAATGTTATATTCCCATTGGGCGAAGCCGGTCATCATGTCGTTGATTTGGGTTTCACCTTTAAAACCCAGACGCATATAGGTTTGATCGCCATCTTTAGACGCGTCGTCAGAGAAATAATGCAGACCATCTACTTTGCCATACAGATCCAGTTTATTGCCGTCTTTATTATAAATTTCAGCTGCGTGAGCGGCTCCAGCCATTAACAAAGCGGGGATCATCAGTGCCAGTACTTTTCTTTGCATTTTGATTATTCCTTTGCAGTTATTTTTTTATTGCTTAGTGAACTTTCCGGGCTGGAAAGGTGTCCCATGCTAAATCACTCTGGCGGCGGATGAATAAAATATAATTGTTACGGGTTAAGTAAAATCTAAACTAAATGATGCGGTTGAAATAATGATAAACGTCATGAATGAATTATTATAATCAATACAAAATAAAAATTATTAATTACGCGGAAAAAAAGGTAATCTCCACGCCGTTATATGCCTTTAAGATTATTTCATCCATAATTCACGTGAATATTGTTCAGAACATTGAGGCAATTTTCACCGATCTTCTGGATTCGCCCGGTGCACGTGCATCGGGCTTTTTTATAGCAAAAAAATGCCCGGACAAGCCGGGCATACAGGTTATTCACTGGTCGATTTTTCGGCTTTTCCTGCCAGTTGCGCCAGAAAGTCATAACGCTTCTGAAGATCCGCTGCCGCATCCTTCCATAGCTGCTCTGCTACTTCAGGCTGCTGGGCGTTCAGCCTGCGGAAACGCTGCTCCTGAAGTAAGGTTTCGGCAAGGGCGTCTGACGGCGGACGCGAATCCAGCGCCAGCGGCAATTTCCCTTCATCGGCACGGCGCGGATCAAAGCGGTACAGTGGCCAGAAGCCGGTTGCGGTGAGCTGACGCATCTGGTCGTGGCTGAGTGCCAGATCGTAGCCATGCTCCTCACACGGACTGTAGGCGATGATCAGCGACGGGCCTGGATACGCTTCCGCCTCCTGAATGGCTTTCACCGTCTGGTTGAGCTGCGCCCCAAGCGAAATTTGCGCGACGTAGACGTGCCCATACATCATCATGCTGACGCCCAAATCTTTACGCGCCTTGCGCTTGCCGTGCTCACCAAATTTCGTGACCGCCCCCAATGGCGTTGCTTTCGAGGCCTGTCCGCCGGTGTTGGAATAACACTGAGTATCGAGCACCAGAATATTGACGTTTTCGGTCAGGCTCAGGACATGATCAAGACCACCGAAACCAATATCGTAGGCCCACCCGTCGCCGCCGATCAGCCAGATAGATTTTTCAACCAACGCGTCAGCATCAGTCAGGAGTTGTTCAGCCCCTTCAACACCCTGAAGCGCGTGGCGCAGTTCAGCAACCTGCGCGCGACGAACGTCAGGTGTGGCCTCCGCATGCAGGGCATCATTCAGTTCTGCCGGGATCTTATCGGCAAACTGTGCCAGCAGACGCATTACGCGGGCGCGGTGCTGATCGACCGTCAGACGGAATCCCAGACCAAATTCTGCGTTGTCCTCGAAAAGCGAGTTTGCCCACGCCGGGCCGCGACCGTTTGCGTCGGTAGTGTACGGCGTGGACGGCAGGTTACCTCCGTAGATCGACGAGCAGCCCGTCGCGTTGGCAATCAGCATCCGGTCGCCGTAAAGCTGGGTAAGCAGTTTGATATACGGTGTTTCGCCGCAGCCGGAGCACGCCCCGGAGTACTCGAAGAGCGGGGTGATGAGCTGCGAGGTACGAATGTCAATGCGTTCCAGCTTGTTGCGATCGATTTCGGGCAGGTCGAGGAAGAAATCATAATTCACTTTCTCTTCTTCAACATGTTCAAGACGCGACATCATATTGATGGCTTTGATTGACGGGTCCTGACGATCTTTCGCCGGGCACACCTCGACGCACAGGTTACAGCCGGTACAGTCTTCCGGCGCCACCTGAAGAACATATTTCTGACCACGCATATCGCGGGATTTTACATCCAGCGAGTGCAAACTTTCCGGTGCGCCATCTAACGCTTCTGGTGACACCACTTTGGCGCGAATAGCCGAGTGCGGGCAGGCCGCCACGCAGTGGTTGCACTGGGTGCACAGCTCTTCTTTCCAGATAGGGATCGCTTCGGCAATGTTGCGTTTTTCCCAGCGGGTCGTGCCCATCGGCCAGGTGCCGTCAGGCGGAAGCGCAGAGACGGGAAGGGTATCTCCCAGTCCGGCAAGCATCGCCGCCGTGACGGTTTTGACGAAATCCGGGGCGGCGTCAGACACCACTGGCGGCCGGTTCGGACTGCTGGCATTGACCGGCTGCAACGGCACCGCGAACAGCGATTCGCGGGCCAGCGCCAGCGCCTGCCAGTTGCGCTCAACCAGTTCCTGACCTTTGCTGCTGTAGCTTTTGGCGATCGCCCCCTGGAGTTCCATCAGCGCGCTGTCGCCCGGCAGAATATTGGTCAGGTGGAAGAACGCCATCTGCATAACCGTATTGATGCGCGCCGCCAGGCCGCATTCGCGGGCGATCTTCGCGGCGTTAATGACATACAGGCGCGCCTGTTTCTGGTTAAGCACTGCCTGCACTTCCTGGGGCAGGCGTGTCCAGACCTCGTCGGCGCTGTAAGGGGTGTTGATCAGGAAAATACCACCGGGCTTCAGGCGCTCGGCCATCTGATATTTATCAATGAACTGGAGCTGGTGACAGCCAACAAAATCCGCCTGAGAAATCAGGTATGCCGAGCGGATCGGGTGTTCGCTGACGCGCAGGTGGGAGACGGTCAGTCCGCCCGCTTTTTTGGAGTCGTAGACGAAATATCCTTGCGCATACCACGGCGTAGAGTTGCCGATAATTTTGATGTTGTTCTTGGTCGCCGAGACGCTGCCGTCGCTGCCCAGACCGTAGAACAGCGCTTCCAGTTTCGCATTCGAGGGCAGGGTGTTTTCCGGCAAAGGGAGAGAAAGGTTAGTCACGTCATCATAAATGCCGACCGTAAAGCGCGGCTTCGGTTTTGCCTCGCGCAGTTCAGCAAATACCGCAAGGACGCACTCCGGCCCGAACTCTTTTGAAGACAATCCATAACGCCCGCCAATGACGCGTGGCAGCGTTTCGCGCTCACCGCGGTTAAACGCCTCAGCCAGTGCGGTCATCACATCCAGATAAAGTGGCTCAGCCTGTGCGCCAGGTTCTTTGGTGCGGTCCAGTACTGCCACGGCACGCGCGCTGTCCGGCAGGGCTGCGAGCAGGTGTTTCGCTGAGAAGGGACGGTAGAGGCGAACTTTGAGCACGCCAACTTTTTCACCACGCGTCAGCAGCTCATCGACCACCTCTTCGCAGGTGCCGATGGCAGAGCCCATCAGGACGATCACGCGCTCGGCCTGCGGATGACCGTAATATTCAAACGGCTTATATTCGCGGCCCGTCGCAGCGGCAAAATCGTCCATCGCCTGTTCAACGTGCTCATACACCGCGTTGTACCACGGGTTTGTCGCCTCGCGGGACTGGAAATAGGTATCCGGGTTCGCAGAGGTACCCCGGATCACCGGATGTTCCGGATTGAGGGCGCGAGCGCGATGCGTATCGATGTCAGCCTGCGGCAGCAGATTCAGAATGGTGTCGTCCGGCAGTGGAACGATTTTGTTGATCTCGTGGGACGTGCGAAAACCATCGAAGAAATGAATAAATGGCACTCGGCTTTTCAGCGTAGCGATATGCGATATCAGCGCGAAGTCCTGTGCTTCCTGTACGCTGCTGGCGCAGAGCATAGCGCAGCCGGTCTGACGCACGGCCATCACGTCTGAGTGGTCGCCAAAAATAGAGAGAGCGTGAGTGGCTACGGTGCGTGCGGCAACGTGCAACACAAACGGCGTTAATTGCCCTGCCAGCTTGTAAAGCGTGGGGATCATCAACAGCAGCCCCTGAGACGACGTAAACGAGGTCGACAGGGCACCGGTCTGCAACGCACCATGCACGGTGGCAATGGCCCCGGCTTCGGACTGCATCTCAACAACCCGCGGGACATCGCCCCAGACGTTTTTTATCCCATTACCAGCCCAGGCGTCAGCCTGTTCAGCCATCGTGGAGCTGGGAGTGATGGGGTAGATGGCGATCACTTCGCTGGTACGAAACGCAACAGACGCGACTGCACCATTGCCGTCAATAGTTTGCATAGGACAACACCCTTACATTGCGCAAAAAGAGGGGTCTGTAAAACGACGACAGACCCTGAATATTATCTGTGTATTTTAGCAAAGCTCAGGTTTTACGATTTTCGCTTTTGTGTCCTTGGTATGCGCTGTATCAATGACTCGAAGGCTATTCGCGTTAAAAAATTGCGAGAAATTGTTACCAGGGCGCATAAATACGCACATCCGCTCTCGACGATGCGGCGCGTGATGCCTATTATGCATAGGTTTCGCGTTAATTATGGGGAGGAAGGTATGCGTTCAGCATTTTGGGTCGGATGTGCCGCGTTACTGTTGTCGGCATGCAGCAATGAACCAGTACAGCAGGCGACAGCGGCACACGTTACGCCGGGTATGCGAGCGGCTATGTCCAGTTCAGGTCAGGCCAACTGCGCAATGATCGGCGGTTCACTCTCCGTTGCCCGTCAGCTCGACGGCTCAGCCATCGGCATGTGCGCGTTGCCAAATGGCAAACGCTGTAGTGAGCAGTCGCTTGCCGTTGGTTCGTGCGGAAGCTACTGAGTTATTCAACTCGCTTAAACATCAATGTCTTATTGGCTGTCGCCAGCGTTAACTGGTCTTCGGTCAGGTCTACCTGTGCGCCTGTGCGTAGCATATCGGCGATGGTCTGATCCAGTTCATTTAGCTGCGGCTCGGTGCAGAGTTTCCGCGTCATTGCCAGCGTTTTGACCGTCAACTCTCCTTCGGACAGTTTACCCTGGCCGTTGAAGCCGTTGCACATTGTGCCGGAGACGACAATGTTGTTAATCAGGCTGATATTGGGTTGCGCACTGAAGCGAATTTCAGGCTGCGTTTTCCCGCCTTTGACTGCTTTGCCATCCACATTTTCAAGAACGAAACGGTGATTCTCTAACTGATCGGTCTGAACGGAGGCTTTACCAGGATTAACGCATCCAGCCAGTACAAGGCTGATTAAACTTACTGCCGCGAGCTTTTTCATTTTTCTTCTCAAACTATCAATGCTGTAAATATTTTTTCAGTGTAACCATACCCTCCTGGGTGTTAATGGGGTTTATCTGAAAGTGCGGGAAGGGACCGGGCGGCGGCGCGCCCGGTCAGCGAGTTAGTGCGATTTAAATCCAGCTGCGGCCATCAGCATTTTAAAGAGCATACTTACGCAGGCCAGCGCCAGGACGCTGCCGCCCCAGATGATGGCAAGCCACATCAAACGTTTCCATACAGGTTGTTGCATCAGTGATAACCCTCCCCATGCTGTACTTTTCCGCGAAAAACGTAATAACTCCAGAAGGTGTAGACCAGAATCACGGGAATGATCAACAGTGCACCCACTAACATAAAGCCCTGGCTTTGGGCTGGCGCAGCGGCCTGCCAGAGGGTAATGTCCGGCGGGATGATATGCGGCCAGATGCTGATCCCAAGCCCGCTAAAGCCAAGAAAAACCAGCCCTAACGTCATGATAAACGGCAGGGTATGGCTCGCAGGATCTTGCAGGCAGCGCCACTGGCACAGACTCAGGATCGCAACCAGCGCAGGAACGGGCAGCAGATAAAACAGATTCGGCAGAGTAAACCAGCGCGCAGCAATAGCTGGTTGGGCGAGAGGGGTCCAGATACTGATTACTGCAATGAATACCAGAAGCAGGAGCAGAAGCACTTTCGATACCTGACGCATCCGCTTTTGCAGGGCATTTTCGCTTTTCATTACCAGCCACGTTGAACCTAGCAGCGCGTAAGCCACTACAAGACCCGCACCGCAGAAAAAATTGAACGCGGTAAACCAGTCAAACGGACCACCGCTGTAAGCTCGACCGGTGACGCTGAACCCCTGGATGACCGCACCGACGGTGATGCCCTGGCTGAAGGTCGCCACAATTGACCCGCCAATAAAGGCCTTATCCCAGAACGGGCGGTGCGCCGGAGTGGCCTTGAAGCGAAATTCGAAGGCGACCCCACGAAATATAAGCCCGATCAGCATTATTGTCAGTGGAATGGTTAGCGCGTCGATGATAACCGCATAGGCGAGAGGAAAGGCGCCAAACAGGGCCGCACCGCCAAGCACCAGCCAGGTTTCGTTGCCATCCCAGACGGGAGCCACACTGTTGACCATCACGTCGCGGTCGTCCGCATTCGGCGTTGCCGGAAACAGGATGCCTATCCCCAGATCAAAACCGTCCATCACGATATACATCAACGTGGCGAAAACGATAATCACGAACCAGATAATGGAAAGATCGATACCCATTACGGTTACTCCTTAAATTCAGTGGTGACGGCAGAAAGCGGACGAGCAGGGCGGCCATCGGATTCAGTCGCGAAGGATTCATGGGGCTGCGGCCCTTTTTTAATCAGACGCACCATATAGCTGTAACCCACGCCGAATACCGCGGTATAAACCACGAAGAAGGCCAGCAAACTGACGCTCATGTGCAGATCGCCATGCGCGGAAACCGCATCCTTCGTACGCTGTAGTCCATAGACGACCCACGGCTGGCGGCCGACCTCCGTTGTTACCCATCCGGCGAGGATCGCGATCAGCCCGGACGGTCCCATCAGCAGGGCAAACCACAGGAAGGAACGTGATGTATAAAGGCGCTGTTTGTAACGCAGCCAGATTGCCGTCACGCCCAGGAGCAGCATCAACATCCCCAGGCCGGCCATGATGCGGAAAGACCAGAAGACAATGGTGGCGTTCGGGCGATCTTCTTTTGGGAACTCCTTCAATGCCGGAACCTGTTTATCGAGACTGTGGGTCAGGATCAGGCTGCCGAGAGCGGGAATTTCCAGGCCAAAACGGGTCCGTTCCTGCTCCATATCCGGCCAGCCAAACAGCAGCAGTGGAGTAGGCTTACCCGGCGGATTCTCCCAGTGACCTTCGATGGCGGCTATTTTCGCTGGCTGGTGTTTTAAGGTATTAAGCCCGTGCATATCCCCCACCAGCGCCTGGACTGGGGCCACGATTAACGTCATCCACAACGCCATGGAGAACATAGTGCGAATAGCGGGGGTATTGTTTCCGCGCAGCAAATGCCAGGCCGCGGAGGCACCAACAAACAGTGCGCTGCTGAGAAATGCCGCTATCGACATGTGCAGCAGGCGGTAAGGGAAGGAGGGGTTAAACACCACGGCAAACCAGTCCACCGGAACGACCTGACCGTTGATGATTTCATACCCTTGCGGTGTCTGCATCCAGCTGTTTGACGAGAGGATCCAGAACGTAGACATGAGGGTCCCCAGTGCGACCATGCAGGTCGAAAAGAAGTGCAGCCCCGGCCCGACCTTATTCCAGCCAAACAACATCACCCCGAGGAACCCCGCCTCAAGGAAGAACGCGGTAAGCACTTCATAGGTCAGCAGGGGGCCGGTAATACTGCCCGCGAACTGCGAAAACCCGCTCCAGTTGGTGCCAAACTGATAAGCCATCACCAGGCCGGAGACCACGCCCATCCCAAAGTTGACGGCGAAGATCTTTGACCAGAAATGGTACAGCGATCGCCAGACGGGATTTTTTGTTCTCAGCCACAGCCCTTCCAGCACGGCGAGATAGCTCGCCAGGCCAATGGTTATCGCCGGAAAAATAATATGAAAGGATACGGTAAAGGCGAACTGTATTCGCGCAAGATGAAACGCATCTGGACCAAACATGCATTGCCTCAATGTTAAACGGTGTACTGTTATGATAAAGAGGGGGGGAATGAGATATCAGAAGCAGAAATTGATAATTTATCTATAACAGTTGTGTGAAAAGGTGAACTTTACCTGGCTGATATAGCTAACAAGTAAGAATAAAAAATTTCTTTTTATGATTATTACGCATTAAACAGCTTGCTTTGTCGCCAGCAACATGCGTTAATGGATTTCTGGTTTTGAATCCAAATAAATATCTGACGTAGTTTTATAAAGCAGTTCTCATCACGTTGTGCCTCTCCGCAGCCTCTCTTGGGTCTTTATCTACATTCCGATTAGTTTTGTATTGAACCATTTTTTGCCTGATCGGCTCATGAGTAATTTACGTTTTTACGTTTACAGGAGAATCCTATGACTTCTTATATCCATTTCCGCTGCCCATGCTGTCATGGCTCGCAGTACCGCACCTCAGCTTTTGATGTGTCTGACAAAAATCCGTTCGGCGCGAAATGCATTTTCTGCAAATCGCCAATGATCACGCTCGACCACCTGGCCGCAGCGCGTTCGGCTCAGAATCACATTACTGAGTACCGCAAGTAATCTGCCGCGTTTCCCATAACAGTTAGCAAAATCTTCTCTTTTTCTCCTGCTGATATACACTGTCAGCAATAAGGAGAATCTGATGAAAAAATACCAGCGTCTGGCGCAACAAATTATCTCGCAGATTGAGCTTGGCGTATGGTTGCCGGGCGATAAGTTACCTTCTCTGCGAGAGCAGGTGGCAAGCAGCGGCATGAGTTTTATGACCGTGGGCCACGCGTATCAGATGCTGGAAAGTCAGGGGCGCATTGTTGCCAGACCGCAGTCAGGCTATTACGTTGCCGCGCGCCCGACCACACACCAGCCTGCACCGCCCGCGCAGGTGATGCGCGATGAAGTGGTCGACATCAACACCTATATCTTCGACGTGCTACAGGCCAGCCGCGACCCCTCCGTTGTCCCTTTTGCCTCGGCGTTTCCCGATCCGCGCCTTTTCCCGCTTCAGCAACTCAACCGATCGCTGGCTAACGTCAGCAAAACGGCTACCGCCATGAGCGTGATTGAAAACCTGCCGCCGGGTAACGTCGACTTACGTCATGCCATTGCCCGTCGCTACGCTCAGCAGGGAATGAATATCTCCCCGGATGAAATTGTGATCACCGCGGGTGCGCTTGAGGCGCTCAACCTCAGTTTGCAGGCTGTGACTGAACCAGGGGACTGGGTTATCGTTGAAAATCCCTGTTTTTATGGCGCACTCCAGGCGCTTGAACGTCTGAAACTGAAAGCGCTGTCGGTTGCCACTGACGTGCGTGAGGGCATCGATCTCAGTGCCCTTGAGCAGGCATTAAATGATTATCCGGTGAAAGCCTGCTGGCTGATGACCAACAGTCAGAACCCGCTCGGCTTCACGCTGAGTGCAGAGAAGAAAGCTCAGCTGGTGGCCTTACTCACCCGGCATAACGTCACGCTGATTGAAGACGATGTTTACAGCGAACTCTACTTTGGCCGCGAAAAGCCGCTTCCGGCAAAGGCCTGGGATAAGCAGGATATGACGTTGCACTGCTCCTCATTCTCCAAGTGTCTGGTGGCTGGTTTTCGTATTGGCTGGGTGGCGGCGGGAAAACATGCGCGCCGTATTCAGCAGTTGCAGCTGATGAGTACGTTATCCACCAGTTCTCCCATGCAGCTGGCGCTGGTGGATTACCTGGCGACAAAACGTTACGACGCCCACCTTCGCCGCCTGCGACGCACGCTTGCTGAACGCAAACAGCAGGCCTGGCAATCGCTTTTGCGCCATATGCCTGCCGGCGTCAAAATCCATCATAACGACAGCGGCTACTTTTTATGGCTGGAACTGCCTGAACAGCTGGATGCGGGGCGGTTGAGTGAGAAGGCGTTAACCCATCAAATCAGCATTGCGCCCGGCAAGATGTTTTCCACCTCCAATATCTGGACACCGTTTTTCCGTTTCAATACCTCATGGGGATGGGGCGAGCGGGAAGAGCAGGCGGTCGTCCAGCTGGCGGGGGTAATCCGCGAAATGATGCTGCACCCAGTCACACCTTGATGAAAATTCCTGAAGCGACATGACGCGCGGTCTACCTTTAGTAAGGGAGTGCGGATTGGTGACGTGACGTTGTCACGTACATGTCCGCCAGAACGTGTGCTGACAGCGAAAACAATGTCGATTTCAACAGGACGATGCTATGCAAAATCAATTGCTGATTAATGGTGAACTGGTGGCCGGCGAAGGTGAGAAGCAGGCGGTTTATGATCCTGCCACGGGTGAAGGGCTGCTGGAGATTGCTGAAGCGTCGGAAGCACAGGTGGACGCTGCCGTCCAGGCTGCCGATCGCGCGTTCACAGAGTGGGGACAAACGACGCCGAAAACGCGCGCCGAATGTCTGTTGAAACTGGCTGATGTGATAGAAGCCAACGCTGACGCGTTCGCAAATCTGGAATCCCTTAACTGCGGGAAACCGCTGCACTGTGTCCGGGGGGACGAGATCCCGGCCGTGGTCGATGTGTTTCGCTTCTTTGCCGGGGCCGCCCGCTGCCTGAACGGGCTGGCTGCCGGAGAATACCTCGAAGGACATACTTCGATGATCCGCCGCGACCCGGTTGGCGTTGTCGCCTCTATTGCGCCCTGGAACTATCCTCTGATGATGGCCGCATGGAAGCTGGCGCCCGCGCTGGCGGCGGGAAACTGTGTCGTCATCAAGCCGTCTGAAATCACCCCGTTGACGGCGCTGAAGCTGGCGGAACTGGCGAAAGATATCTTCCCGCCAGGCGTGTTGAACGTGCTGTTTGGTCGCGGCAAAACCGTAGGAGATCCGCTGACCGGTCACGAAAAAGTCCGTATGGTTTCTCTCACCGGCTCTATTGCTACCGGAGAACATATTATCGGGCATACCGCATCTTCAGTTAAACGTACCCATATGGAATTGGGCGGAAAAGCGCCGGTCATTGTCTTTGACGATGCAGATTTGGATGCCGTGGTTGAAGGCGTGCGTACGTTTGGTTTCTACAATGCTGGTCAGGATTGTACCGCAGCCTGTCGTATCTATGCCCAGAAGGGGATTTACCCCGCGCTGGTCGAAAAGCTGGGCGCAGCCGTTGCCAACCTGAAAATGGGCGCGCCGGACGATGCTTCAACCGAGCTGGGCCCGCTCAGCTCCGCAGCGCATCTTTCCCGCGTTTGTGCTGCCGTGGACGAAGCCAAAACCCTTGGACATATCCGCGTCGTCACCGGTGGCAGTAAAAAAGAGGGGGCAGGATATTACTTCCAGCCAACGCTGCTGGCCGGGGCGAAGCAGGAAGATGCGATCGTCCAGCGAGAAGTGTTTGGCCCGGTGGTCAGCGTGACAGAATTTGAGGATGAAGCGCAGGTGCTGAACTGGGCTAACGATTCGCAATACGGCCTGGCCTCGTCCGTCTGGACAAAAGACGTCGGACGCGCCCATCGCCTCAGCGCACGGTTGCAGTATGGCTGCACCTGGGTCAATACCCATTTTATGCTGGTGAGCGAAATGCCGCACGGCGGGATGAAGTTATCCGGTTACGGAAAAGATATGTCGGTCTACGGACTTGAGGATTACACGGTAGTCCGACATGTCATGTTAAAACACTGATGTGTGACTAAGTGGCTGTAATATAAATAGATTATATTCCGGCCACTTTATTGTGGGGCATCTGTGGGGCATTAAAGTCAAAATCTGAGTTCAGCAGAGCTACCTGGTCGCCGTTTTGTTCCGCCATCCATTTACCATAGACGTTGAAAACCATCTGGGCATTTGTATGCCCCATCTGGTTAGCAATGAAGCTCGGGTTCGCGCCCGCACTCAATGCCCAGCAGGCAAACGTATGGCGAGATTCATACGCTTTCCTGTGCCTGATACCTGCTCTTTTCAACAGGTGATTCCATGCCGAGGCTATCGATCCTGGTATATAGCAAATGCTTTTTGATGGGTAACGACCAGATACGTTTGGATTGAAAACAAAGGTACATATGTCAGTTCTTTGTTTACCGTACTCCCTCAGATGAACAACAATTTCGTGCTGCTCTTTCATGCGGGTAAACTGCATCTGACTTTTCAGTGCCTCTATAGCTGGCTGGGTGAGGTTAATTGTCCTAATGCCGCTTTCCGTTTTTGGTGGAGTAAAGTGATCAGAGATCGCCAGGTTTCTGTTTACGTTTATCGTCCAGTTGACGGTGTCTACATCCTCCCAGGCTAAGGCACAAATTTCACCATGCCGCATGCCGGTACTCACCGCCAGAATCCAAAGATTTCTGATCTGCTGGTGATTAGCGGCATTAAGCAAACGTATAAACTCTTCTTTGGTGAGCGGGTCTGGCTCTGACTTTGATTTCCTGAGTGGGCGAATATCAGATATGACCGATCCATTTGTGTATCCGTTACGCTCCGCGAATTTAAGCATTTCGAGCATCACTGCCATATAGCCGTTTACCGTACGTACAGTTCTGCCTTTTTTGTGTGAGCGCTCAAGCGTTTTCCCTATGAGCTGATAGCCAGTTAGGAGCTCATGCCTGAGTGACATAAGATCCTCATGGGAAAGCGCACATACTGGCTTCTCATCATCCAAAATTCGAAGGCACATTTTTACGTATGACGTATACCGCATATGGGTGTTCCGCGCCAAAACCGTTTGCTTCAGGGCCAGCCATTTGTAAGCCAGTTCCGAAACGGACGTCTTAAGTTTACGATCGTCATTAACCTTAGCTCGCGGTGAGTTAGGAAACTGGGCGGTATAGTCGAAGGTGCCGGTCCTGATGGCGTAGCAAATAGAAGTCCTCAACTCTCCAGCTATCTTTCTGTTTTTGGGGGTGTCGGGAACGCCAAGACTTTCGCGCACCCGCTCACCCTGGTACATGAACCACAGGCGCAATGAGCCCCCGTGATTCTCAACCCCGGTTGGATATTTAGACATGCCTTTTCCTCGTTGTTAAACGCAGGGCTATTTAAGCAGATTTCTGGCGCGGGATCGCCGGGCGTTGCTTTTCAACCCAGTTATCGACTTCGAAACGGTTGTAGAGGATAGGTGAGTTGTCTTTAGGCTGAAGGTCTCCGGAATAGTGCTTATACTCGCGCCCCTCAAGCCAGCTTTTTTCACGGGCCGACTTGATTGCATGCTTTGTCAGCCCGGTTAATGCAATCAGTAGTTCTTCTGATACCCATTTGTTGGGCACCAGTTGGATCGTATCGCTCATGAGTGTCTCCAGGCAAAAAGAACCCGGCTCGGGGCCGGGCAAAAGGGATAACGTGGCAGTGCTTTCGCACCCAATAGCCAGCTCATAACTGGCTATCAGCTGCGTCATAGTTGACTACGGGTATTCTTCAGATAATCAGGGTCAGGCACGATCTCATCACATACTTCTGGCTCTTCGAGAGCATCGCGAAACGCAACCGCTACAATTTTCCCGCCCATAAATTCCATTCCTGCGTTAACCGACGGTTCTTTACCGTCCTCATACTCAAAGACGAACGTCATCTTTCCCATAATCCCTCCTCATGCCGCGCGCTGGGCGCGGAGCGATTTAATGTGCTCGCTCGTCTCCAGCTCGGTGCGTATCTGTGCCGACTCACGGTGATCGAGATGCTCAAAATCATTGTTGAATCGGTCGATTGAAGCGGTGTTGATCCGGCCCTGTCGCCAGTAGCGGACTATCTGTGAAGTGCAGCTGTGGATGATGACGGGCCAACCGTGCTGGTCAGCGTAAATCTGACCCCGTTGAATTAGCTGAAACATTGGTAAGCTCCTGACTGCGTTTTAATTCCTCGCGGTATGCAGCAACCTCTTTAGCTTTCCTTTTCTGCCTTGGTGATGGCTTTGCGTGCTCCCAAACAAAAGGCCAATTGCTACCCCATACCAACCAGCGTCTATTGCTGATTCGATATGTGTTATTGATGTGAGCACCAAGCAGCCTACGCGCTTGTCGGTTATTCATGACAGTCCACTCTGCTTATTCTTCAGTTCGATCTCTTCCTGGCAACTGGAACACGTCTGGCATCCGGGAACGGCAGCTCGCCGCGGCTCGGGAATTGGTTCGTCGCATTCTTCACAACGCTCAGCTGATACGGCGTTACGATCGATGCGGTGAGCGGAAAGGGCAGCGTTACGCTGAAGCTCTTCAATCTCTGCTGCGGTGTCGATGATGTCCATGGTCAATGCTCCCGGAACTGTCGGTTAATTCGGTTGAAGGTGAACGCCAGCAATAAAAAAGGCCGCATTAGCGACCTGGTTATTAGTGCCTTCATGCTGCACCGCCTTCATTCTTCTCGGCTTCGACCGCCATCTGCTCAAGCCGTCGCGATAACTCGGCGGCCAGCGTCTGGAATTCTTCCTCGGTCGCCACCGGGATCGGCACAAAGCGAATCCCGATGTGCGCCAGGTGGTTGGCAATTTCGAGGCTTTTCCTCAAATCAACGGGCGAGGCTCTGTTCATGCAGCGCGCTCCGCCATTATTTCGGCCTTCTGCTCATCGTTGAGCATGTCGTCAGAGACGATCGCCACGCGATTGCTGGCGCTCCACGATACTGGCGCACTTTCTTTCAGCGCCTTATTCAGCGCCTCAGCAGCATCACGCACAGCTTGCGGCAAGCAGTAATAGTCATCACCATCAGGCATTATCTCTTCGCAGTGCTGCTCCAGATCGAACTCCGTCGGGTAGTTAGGTTCGCAGATCATTAACTGCAACTCGCTCGGCAGCAGGGAGTGCTCATAGCAATAGTCGGCCAGCGACTCAGCGTCGAAAAAGTACTGGTCATCATCAAAGATAACGAGCGGCTCTCCGGTCCATACCGCGCGCTCAAAGGTGGCGAACTTCGCCTGGCGGCTTTCGCGGTGGCATTCTTCGCAATAGCCATGAGTGCTATGAATAGGATGTTCGTCAGGTTTGTTCTTGCACTTACGATGAGTGGCACCGCACCAACGCGCCTGGTGCTCGTCACCGCCCCAGAAACGACCTTGACGGTCTACCCAACCAGTTACGGTCTGGATGCTGGCCGCTTCATCGCTGTCCATCATCACGATTTTTTCAGTGTTCATATTCATTGTTCAGCTCCAAACCGCCCGTTAAGGCGGCCAGTTTTGACGACGAACTCCAGGAGGCTAACTCCCAGAGCTTCAATTTTCTTGTGATGCTTGTTGATGATGGGAGGCACCGTTTCGTTCCAGTTTGGCTTTGGCTTCTTGCGCATGGCCTGCTGGATTTCTTCTGTGCAGCGGCGGCAGGCTGCTCGGATGGCGTTTTCATTTGCTGGCGTCATGCAGCCTCCGTCTTAACAACATTGATGGCGCAGCCGGGCAGCAGTTCCACCGCGGCGGTGGCGCACTGATTTCCCCAGTGATGCCAGCCTGGCGCCGCGCTGCGACTAAACAGTTCAATCCGCGGCACATCCCCGTAAAGGAGCTCCAGCCGGTGGCGAACTTCCCACGGCTTTTCGCTGTGCGCGCCGAGCGGGCTGTATACCACCTGCTTAATCCCGGCATGCTTTCGCTCCAGCCCGGCGCCGCGGGTGGCAATTAGCAGATCTTCGGTATTGGCCCGGGTGTGGTTGCCGCCGTTCATCCGCGTCTCGGCATTCAGCAAATCTAGGAAGTCGTAAAAGTCAGTGATTTCACCCTCGGCCAGCGCCTTGTTGATGCGCAACTCGGCGTTCTGATTCAGTTTCACCCAGGTGAAGCCCTTCATCGTGCGAACGGTAAAACCCCAGGCCTCGGCCAGTTCGATAGCCTCCTGGTTATGCGTGCCGGTGTACCACATCGCCAGCACCGC